>JBBRFX010000029.1:0-28620 GCA_038241275.1 Chitinophagales bacterium | reverse complement strand
GATCCCATCCTCATCTTAAAAGATCATGGCATTAATTATATACGCCTCCGTATTTTTAATGATCCTTCTACTGATAGTGGTTACTCTCCCAAACTTGGCTTTTGCGATTTAGAACATACCCTGCAAATGGCAAAACGGGTAAACGCTGCCGGGCTTAAATTACTACTCGATTTTCATTACAGCGATTACTGGGCAGACCCCGGCAAACAATACAAACCTGCTGCCTGGCGCAATTTATCTTTCCTGGATTTAAAACAAGCCCTTTATGATTATACCAAAAAGGTAATGCAGGAATTAAAAGAGCAGGGCACTTTGCCAGATATGGTACAGGTGGGCAATGAAATCAACCATGGCATTGCGTGGCCAGACGGCAGCCCTGATGGTTTGGCGCAGCTCATCAATGCAGGAACGGCTGCAGTGAAAGCCGTACAGCCTGCAACAGCGATGATGTTGCATGTGGCGTTGGGTGGGCAAAATCATGAATCTGTATTTTTTATTGATAACATGGTAAAAAGGGGCGTGCACTTTGATGTAATAGGCGAATCCTATTATCCAAAATGGCATGGTACTTTAGACGACCTGAGAGATAATTTGGCAGACCTGGCTCAGCGGTACAATAAAGATGTAGTTGTGGTTGAGTATTCGCAGTTGAAAGAAGAAGTGAATAAAATTGCTTTTGAAGTACCTGGCGGAAGAGGAAAAGGCACTTTTATTTGGGACCACCCAGTACATGGGAGTCTGTGTTTGAGCGTGATGGAAAGTCCAAAGATATTATCCTGCAGTTTGATAATATTTCTAAACAATTTCTGGCAAAATAAATTAATTTAGGACTCAAAAAATATACGCTATGTTAGTTTCTTTAGAAAAAAAATACAAAGAGCTTTTCAACCAGGTACCCATGTTGGTGCGCTCTCCCGGCAGGATAAATATTATTGGTGAGCATACAGATTACAACGAAGGATTTGTATTGCCCGCAGCCATTGACAAAGCCATTTATGTAGCCGTCGGGCAAAGAACGGATAACGAAATCCATCTTTATTCGGTAGATTTTAAAGAGGCTTACAAAGTTGCAATCAGCGATCTGCAGCCAACTGAAACATGGGCCACTTATATTCTTGGGGTGGCAGATCAGTTAATAAAACGGGGCTATAAAATCGGCGGATTTAACCTGGTGATAGATGGCGATGTGCCCTTAGGTGCAGGACTTTCATCATCAGCGGCTGTGGAATGTGCTACTGTTTTTGCCCTAAACGAATTGTTTGAACTTGGGATTGATAAAATGGAAATGGTAAAAATTGCACAGAAGGCAGAACATGAGTATGCAGGTGTTATGTGCGGCATCATGGATCAGTTTGCAAGTATGTTTGGCAAAAAAGATCATGTAATAAAACTGGATTGCCGTTCGCTGGAATATGAATACATGCCGCTCAAACTGGATGGATACAAACTGGTATTGTTTAACAGCAATGTGAAACACTCCCTTGCGTCTACGGAGTACAATACCCGCAGGCAACAATGCGAGCAAGGGGTTGCATGGGTCAAAGAACATCATCCGCATGTAAATAGTTTAAGAGATGTAAGTATTCAAATGCTGCAGCAATATGTGTTACCAAAAGACGAACTGGTATTTACAAGATGCAAATTTGTTGTAGAAGAAATACAACGGCTGCTTACTGCCTGCGAAGATTTACAAAAAGGAGATATTGTTTCTCTTGGTAAAAAAATGTTTGCAACGCATGAAGGCCTTAGCAAAGAATATGAAGTAAGTTGTGAAGAGCTGGATTATTTGGTGAATGCTGTTAAGCACAATCCTGCAGTATTGGGAGCGAGAGTAATGGGAGGCGGTTTTGGAGGATGTACCATCAACATCATCAGGGAAGATGCGGTGGAGGAGATAGTTGAAAAGCTGGCTATTTCTTACAAGGCAGCAATGGGGCTGCATCTCAGCTCATATAGTGTACAAACAGATGATGGTACATCCATTGTTTATTTGTAAATGATTTAAGTTCTAAATTTTATGGCAAGGGCTAATGGGCTAAAGCCCTGAGAAGAAAAACCGATCTTGATCCCTGCCTTAAAAGGCAGGGCAAGTCAATTATTCGGTTTAGGAAACTTCCTTCATTATGAGAAGTGCTAATGGGCTAAAGCCCTGAAAAGAAAAATTGCTCATCATCCCTGCCTTAAAAGGCAGGGCAATTCAGCCGCGGATTTGGGAAACTTACTTTATTTCGAGAAGGGCAAATGGGCTAAAGCCCTGAGAAGAAAAATCAATCTTTATCCCTGCCTTAAAAGGCAGGGCAATTCAATTGGCTGATTTGCGAAACTTCTTTTCTTTCGGGATGGGTAATTTGATTGAGCATTCTCTTTTGAATTGCCCCGGCCTTCTGAATTGCCCCGGCCTTCAGGCCGGGGAACAATATAAACAAAAATGTTTCCGGGCTTTAGCCCAAATAAAAACACCTGAAAAAATCAACAAATAAAAATAAATTTATTACTATGTCTTTTATCCCAAATGCCAGCAGATATGATAACATGCCCTACCGCCGCTGCGGAAACAGTGGCTTGCAGTTGCCCGCAATTTCCCTGGGCCTCTGGCACAATTTCGGATTTGTAGATGATTTGCAAAATGCAAAAGAAATTGTGTTCACGGCGTTTGATCATGGCATTACACATTTTGACCTTGCTAATAATTATGGCCCGCCACCCGGCGCTGCCGAAGAAAACATTGGAAAAATATTGAAGGAAAATTTTAGCGGAAACCTAAGGGATGAACTCATTATTTCGTCTAAGGCAGGTTACCTGATGTGGCCCGGCCCTTATGGCGAATGGGGCAGCAGAAAATATTTAATCAGCAGCCTCGATCAGAGTTTAAAAAGAATGCAACTGGATTATGTTGATATTTTTTACCACCATCGTCCCGATCCCAACACGCCTTTAGAAGAATCAATGCATGCGCTGGATAGCATTGTAAGAAGTGGTAAAGCCTTGTATGTGGGTATTTCTAATTACCAGGCAGATGAAGCCAAAAAAGCTATCAAGATTTTGAAAGAGTTGGGTACGCATTGTTTAATTCATCAGCCTAAATATTCTATGTTTGAAAGATGGGTGGAAGATGGACTGCTGGATGTGCTGGAAGAAAAAGGAGTTGGGTGTATTCCTTTTTCTCCATTAGCGCAAGGCTTGTTGACGGATAAATATTTAAAAGGAATTCCGCAGGAATCAAGGGCAGCAAAAGCCCATGGTTTTTTAAAAACAGAACAAGTAACGCCGGAAGTTATTCAGAAAGTGGGTAAGTTAAATACCCTTGCAGCAGCAAGAAACCAAACGCTTGCACAAATGGCATTGGCATGGTTATTAAAAGACGATCGGATCACTTCTGTACTCGTGGGAGCCAGCAAACCATCGCAACTCCAGGATTCTTTAAAATCCCTGGATAATCTTTCATTTTCTAAAGAGGAGTTAAAGGCAATTGAAAAAATTTTAAAGGGGAAGTAGTTTGAGCCGATTATTTATAAATGTAAATTAATAAATAGGATTATGTAATTGGCTTGCATTTTAATCTACGTGCATTTGCTCCTTAGTAGCATCAGCTTTATAGCAACAAACAAATGATGTTTCCAATTGCTCATTAGAAGCAACATCTTGTATAAAATTATCCGGAATATGTATTGCTCCTACGGAGCAAATTAAACAGTAACATTATTTTTCTACAAAGCTTTAGCCCTTAGGGGGCTATAAAGCATATGCGAACTAAATACATAATCCTAAAAATTTTTATAATTCTAAAATGTCAAAAAAGCCACATGCCCCACAGTTAGGTAATAGCGTGTATTTAATTCGCATCTTAATATACAACGTGCATTTGCTCCTTAGGAGCATCAGCTTTGTAGCAACAAACAAATAGTGTTTCCTGTTGCTCCTTAGGAGCAAAACCTTACATACAATTACCCTAAAAATGTATTGCTCCTAAGGAGCAAATATAACAGCAACATTATTTTTCTACAAAGCTTCAGCCCCTAAAGGGCTATAAGGCATTTGCGAATTAAATGCATAATCTTATTAATTAAAATGCCGGATAATCATCCGGTATTTTACAGTATGCCTAAGTCTTAACTATCTTTGCCAACACAAATAAATACAGGTATAAAAAATTAAAAATATTTATGGCAAAAGAAAAAATATTGGTAATTGGCGCATCCGGCCAGATAGGCGTGGAACTCACACTGGCACTTCGTAAAATATATGGTAATGCCAATGTGGTGGCATCGGACTTAAGAGAAGAAAATCCTTTGCTGCATGGCACCGGTCCTTATGTGTCGCTGGATGTGATGAATAAAGAAATGTTGCATGTGCAAGTAATACGGCAGGGTATCACACAAATATATTTACTGGCTGCTATCTTATCTGCCACAGGCGAAAAAAATCCTGCATTGGCATGGCATCTGAATATGCAAAGTTTGCTGAATGTATTGGACATCGCCAAAGAAGAAAAAATGAGCAAGGTTTACTGGCCTTCTTCCATTGCGGTATTTGGCCCCACTTCACCTAAGCAAAACTGTCCTCAAAAAACAATTATAGAACCTACAACTGTTTATGGCATTTCTAAATATGCAGGTGAATTTTGGTGCAATTATTATTTTCATAAATACGGGGTAGATGTGCGCAGCCTGCGTTACCCTGGTTTGATCAGTTACAAATCTGCGCCGGGTGGCGGCACTACCGATTATGCAGTAGAAATTTACCTGGAAGCACTGGAAGAAAAAAGATACAAATGTTTTTTAGTGGAAGATACTTACCTGCCGATGATGTATATGCCCGATGCCATTCGTGCAACCATAGAGCTGATGGAAGCGCCGGCAGAAAAAATGAATATCCGCACATCTTACAATTTATCGGGTATGAGTTTTTCTCCCAAAGAAATTGCAGCAGAAATCAAACAGCATATACCGGAATTTGAAATCAGCTACGAGCCCGATTACCGGCAGGAAATTGCCAATAGCTGGCCACAAAGTATTGATGATACAGTAGCACAGCAAGATTGGGGCTGGAAGCCAGAATATGATCTTGCGCTGATGACGAAAGACATGATTAATAACCTGGAGAAATAAATAATGAAGGCTCATTTTTAAATGGGCCCTTATTTTACAATATCGGTTTATAAATTTGCCTGCTCTTCTATTTCATCCATGCTGATACCACTATGACTTTCATCATATACACATTCTCCGTTTTTGATAATTAACACCTGTGGAGAAGCATGCTCTACATGGAATGTTTCGGCAATGTTACCGGAAATATTTCTATGGGCGATAAGGTCAAGATAATGAAATTGAATACCCTTGGGCATTTCACTTCTTTCAAGTCTGCCTTTAGCCATACTGCTGATGGAGCATCGGGTACTGTGCTTAAAAATTACCTGTGGTTCTTGAAACGATTTTTCTTTAATATGTGCTAATTCTGCAATATCAGTGAGTGGGATCCAGTTCATTAAACTTGTGATGTGATTTGAGTTATAATTTTAGCGGCAGAAGGACAGCCGTATTTTCTGCTTGCTCCGCAACTTGCAATTGCAAAAACGGTTATTAAAAGACCTGCTGCAAGAATGATTTTTTTCATGATGGGATTGTTTTTTTATTTATGTAAAGATAATTTATAAATGATAAAAAATTAAAACGGCAATCACGTATTTTTGTTGTGTAATTCAATACATTACATGCTAACTTATTTATAAATAATTTAATTAGTACCAAAAACCTATAATTTAATGCTAAAACTAACCCGCCCCATTGCTTTTATTGACTTAGAAACAACCGGTGTAAATCTTTCTTCTGACAGGATTGTAGAGATCGCCATTGTAAAATTAATGACCGATGGTACCCGCCAGGTTAAAAGAAAATTGATTAATCCTCAAATGGCCATTCCACAGGCATCCAGCGATATTCATGGAATTACAGAAGATATGGTAAAAGATGCGCCCACTTTTAAGCAGGCTGGTAATGAAATAAAGCAATTTCTTGAAAATTGCGACCTTGGAGGATATAACAGTAATCGTTTTGATATACCCATCCTGATGGAAGAATTTCTGCGTTCAGAAATGGAAGTAGACCTGAGCGACAGGCGTATGATTGACGTTCAGCATATATTTTACCAGATGGAACCAAGAACACTAAGTGCAGCTTATAAATATTTCTGTAACAAGGAGCTGGAGAATGCCCATAGTGCAGAAGTAGATATTAAAGCTACCATTGAAGTGCTGGAAGCACAGGTAGTGCGTTATGAAAAATTGGGCAACACAGTTGACTCCATTTTAAGTGTGATAGGGGAAGAAAAGATAGTAGATTATGCACGTCGTTTTGTTTTTGACGATAAAGGGGTAGAAGTATTTAATTTTGGAAAATATAAAGGCAAGTCGGTAGTAGATATATTAAGAAACGAACCTCAGTATTACGACTGGATGATGAAGGGTGAATTTCCAATGCATACCAAGAAAAAACTGACAGAAATTTTTAACAGGGCATTGTTAAAGAATAAATAAATAGTGGGGGCTCTGCTGTTAATGTACCTATGCAAAAATAATAATCATAATTTTACGGCTAAAACTATTGTGTTCTATTGGAGAAACTTGTAATTATACCAACCTATAATGAAAGAGAAAATATTGAAGCAATCATAGCTGCAGTATTGGCTTTAAATACCGGCTTTCATGTACTTATTGTAGATGATGGCTCACCTGATGGCACAGCTAATATTGTGAAATCACTTTTTCCAACATATCCGGGGCAGTTATTTTTAGAAGAGCGCCGGGGAAAATTAGGTTTGGGCACTGCTTATATTCATGGATTTAAATGGGCGCTTCAGAGAGGCTATCCTTATATATTTGAAATGGATGCCGATTTTTCTCATAACCCCAAAGACCTGGACAGGTTGTACGATGCCTGTGCAAATGGTGCGGATGTAGCAGTTGGTTCCCGGTATGTAAAAAACGGTGCAGTGCAAAACTGGCCGGCAAACAGGATTTTTCTTTCCAAAGGAGCTTCACTTTATACCCGCATTATAACCTGGATGCCAATTAAAGATCCTACTGCAGGATTTGTTTGTTACAAAAAAGAAGTATTGGAAACCATCAACCTTGATGAAATCAGTTTTTCTGGCTATGCCTTCCAGATAGAAATGAAATTTGCCTCCTGGAAACTTGGATTTAAAATAGTAGAAGTGCCCATCACATTTATAGACAGGGAACTGGGTGCCAGCAAAATGAACAAGGGTATTGTAAAAGAAGGCATCCTGGGTGTATTAAAATTAAGATGGCAGAGTATGTTTAAAAACTACCGCAGGCGTGTAACCAAGGCCGAAGCGGGTTCCAATAACAGCTCACTTTCTGTACAATAATTTTACAGACCCTATGGTTTTTTAATTTCAACATCCAATATTTTTTATTCAGGTCCGTTTCTTCCCGGTATTTTTTTAAGTTTGTTTACTGATATGGCTGATAAAAAAAAAGAGAAGAAAAGCGCAATTATATTTTTTCCACTACGGTTAAATGAAAATAAAAATATCATCGGTTTTATACAGGTGTATAAAGATGCGCAGGTTTTAAAATATGATATAGCAGAACTAAACAATATCGATCTCCGAAAATATTTCGACCAACTTCCCGGCCAGGCCAAATCCTGTCTTTACAATTTATCCAATGAGGGTATTTTGTTTTTAGAAGACGGGATAAAAAAGAAATTTAAACAACAAAAATCGGGTGTACTGCTGAAGCAATTTTACTTGCCCGCCTTTATAAGAAAAGTACAGGAACAATTTGAAGTATTAAAACCATTTGCACATTTGATAAAATGGTATCACCAGTTGCCAAATCCTGCAACAGGTAATTTAACTACGGCAGTATGCGCCTTTAGTATTTATAAACCGGTGCTGCATTTTGAAGTAGTAAAAGTAGGTGAGCATTTACAACTGGATACTATTGCTAGTATCAACAATACTGATTATAATCTCCATCATTTTCGTCGTTTTTATTTTTTGCTGGAAAGCAGGAATGAATATTTTTTGCTTGCTAATAAAGACTATCAAACACTGCAATGGCTGGAAGAAAGCGAGCCCGGGCAGTATAGCATGGATCCTGTTTTATTTGCACAGCATATACTTAGTAAACTGGAAGCCGACTATGCCGTGCAGCGAAATAATTTATTTGAAATTACCACTATCGAAGTAATTCCTCAGCCAAGGGTTTTGCTGAGTGAAATAAGCAATTCTTTTCTGATGCTCACTCCTCAATGGCTTTATGATGGATACCTGATAGACGGAGAATGGAAGGATGTTTTTGAAACTACCAATAACGGAGAAGCTATTATTATAACAAGAAATAAGGAAAAAGAAACCGCCTTTAAAAAGCAACTGGAAGTTTTACATCCTAATTTTAAGAGCCAGTATAACGGTTACTATTATTTGTCTTTTGCTGAAGCACAAAAAAAACAATGGTTTTTAAAAGTGTATCACCAGTTACTGGATATGGATATAGAACTGGCAGGGATTGATATGCTTACTCATTTCAGGTATTCGGCTCATAAACCTGTTACGCATTTGCAGGTGCAAACAAAAGATACTCATTCTTTACTGGTAGATTTCTCTTTGCAGTTTGGTGGGGAAACTATACCTCTGGCAGAGTTGCAAAAAATGCTCATTGCCGGCCAAAGGGCAGTGATGCTCAAGGATGGTTCGATGGGCGTATTAAATGAGGAATGGCTGAATGAATATGCCACTATTATTAAACACAGCAAAGTAGATAAAAAGCAATTAACCGTTCCCCAATGGCTGGCCATCAGCCAGCAAAAAAATAACAGCACTGCTACTTCCTTAAAAATTACAGTGAATGAAAACTGGTGGCATAACTGGGAGCGATGGCAACAACCCAACGAAGTGTTGTACCCGGTATCTGAAAAAATAAAAGCCACATTAAGGCCTTACCAGCAAAAAGGATTTGAATGGTTAAAGCTGCTGGCAGAAATAAATGCAGGCGGCTGCCTTGCAGATGATATGGGTCTTGGCAAAACATTACAAACCATTTGTTTTATCACAGACAGGTTAGAGCAATTATCCGAAGGGATTGCTTTGATCATTTGTCCGTCTTCATTAATTTATAACTGGCAGCAGGAGATATTGAAATTCGCTCCGCATCTGCGCACTTATATTCATCATGGGCAAACCAGGGATATTGCAAATATCAGTGCAGCTAAAATGGATGTATGCATCACCAGTTATGGTACCATGCGATCTGATATAGAACAACTGTGTGTTTTAAATTTTGATGTGGCGGTAGTGGATGAAAGCCATAATATAAAAAATCCTTTGGCGCAAAGCACAAGAGCTATATACCAATTGCAGGTAAGTTGCAGAATAGCACTAAGCGGCACACCCGTGATGAACAATACTTTTGACCTGTATTCTCAATTAGAATTTTTACTGCCCGGTATGTTTGGCAGTAAAGAATTTTTTAAAAAAGAATATGCAGATGCTATTGACCGTGACCGCAACGAAGATAAAATTGCCATGCTGCAGAGATTAACTGCTCCATTTATTCTTCGCCGTACCAAAGAACAGGTAGCCAAAGACCTGCCGGCAAAAACGGAATCAATTCTGTGGTGCAATATGGGTATGGAACAAAAAGATATGTACAATGGCATTAAAGAAAGTATTAAGAGCAACCTTTTCTTAAATATCAAAACAGATGGTTTGGGAAAAAGTAAGCTGGCAGTGTTGCAGGGAATTATGAAATTAAAACAGGTATGCAGTTCGCCCATGTTATTACCCGCCGAAGAACAGTGCACTGCTTATTCTGTAAAAACCGAAATGTTGCTGGATGAATTGGCCAACCTGGGCAATCATAAGGTATTGGTGTTTTCGCAGTTTACTAAAATGCTGAACTTACTGGCAGAAACCTTTTCTAAAAAAGGGATTTCGTTTTACCAGTTGGATGGCAGCACGCCACCCAAGCAAAGAGCTGCGCTGGTAGCAGATTTTCAATCAGAGGGCAATACTACCAATGTGTTTTTGATAAGCCTGATGGCAGGAAATACAGGGCTTACCTTAACTGCGGCAGACTATGTTTTTCTGTTTGATCCCTGGTGGAACAATGCTGTGCAGCAGCAGGCCATTGACCGGACGCACCGCATTGGCCAAACCAAAAATGTGTTTGCATACAAGATGATCTGCAAGGATACCATTGAAGAAAAAATTATTCAGTTGCAGCAAAACAAAAAGGAACTGAGTGATAACCTCATAGGCGATAATGAAGGGTTTGTAAAACAACTTACCAAAGAAGATGTAGAGTTTTTATTTAGTTAATTGCTTAGGTATCTATACCAGGAATAATGAAACATAAATTAGCGTTGGGCTTTACCTCAATTTGAAATATTTTTACCAGACAAGTATAAAAAAATAAACATTATTTAAAAGCCGGATGAAACTGCTGCAGGGTTGTGCGAAGAAATTCCCTGTCCAGGTGCGTATAAATTTCTGTAGTGGTAATGCTTTCGTGGCCCAGCATTTCCTGCACGGCACGCAGATCTGCACCACCTTCTACCAGGTGTGTTGCAAAGGAATGGCGGAAGGTATGCGGCGAAATATTTTTTTGAATGCCTGTTATTTTTACAAGCTCCTTTAGTATTAAAAAAATCATTACCCTGCTTAGCCGATGCCCGCGGCGGTTTAGAAAAACAATATCTTCTTCTCCCGGTTTTATGGTGATGTGAGTACGAATATTATTGCGGTAAATATTGATGTATTTTATCGCATCCCTTCCAATGGGTACCAGTCTTTCCTTATCTCCCTTACCCAGCACTTTTATAAATCCTACATCCATAAATAAATTACTCAGGCGCAGGTTTACCAGTTCGCTCACCCTGAGGCCACAACTGTACATGGTTTCCAGGATGGCTTTGTTGCGGCCACCTTCCGGCGTACTTAAGTCCAACGCTCCAATGATTTGTTCTATTTCATCAAAACTCAATACATCTGGAAGTTTGCGCTGCATTTTAGGCGCTTCCAGCAGCAGGGTAGGATTACTGATGCAGATCTGTTCCAGTTGACAATATTTATAAAAACTGCGAAGGCCCGAAATGATCCTTGCCTGCGAAGCCACCGTCATGCCCAGTTCATTGATCCACTGTACAAATTTTTCCAGGTCCTTTAATGTAAGGTCAGCAGGTTTTTTTATATCCTTTTGCAGCAGCAGGTAAGAAGTGAGTTTCTCTATATCATGCAGGTATGCCTCTACAGAATTATCTGACAAGGATTTTTCCAGTTGCAGCCATGCTTTAAAACCTTTCTTGTACGCTTCCCACATAAATTGTTATCAACTAATTTTTCTGATTGATTGTACAATATAATTAAACATTATTTTCGTTACATAAATACTTTCAATCAATCCACAATAAGCATGTTAGCGGTCAACTTTCGGTCTTTCAGAAAAAAATTATCTTATTACAGAAAAGCTTACAGAAGTTTTTTAACTAAAACAGAAAAAAATCCACCGGCAGGTATTGATAAACTCACCCCCATCATTGCAAAGGAAGTGTGGGAAGAAGTAGATTGTTTGACCTGTGCCAATTGCTGCAAAAAAATGACACCAACTTTTACCAAACAGGATCTAAAAAGGATATCGGCTCATTTTAATCAAACGCCGGAAGCCTTTACCAAACAGTGGCTGGAGAAAGATAAGAACAAAGATATGGTGAATGTGAACCAGCCCTGCCAGTTTCTGAATTTAACAGACAATATGTGTTCTATTTACGAAATACGTCCTGTAGACTGTGCCGGATTTCCACATCTCAGCAAAAAGAAATGGGTTGAATATGCGCATGTGCACAAACAAAATATTGATTACTGCCCGGCTACGTTAAAGATGGTGGAGAAGATGATTCAAAGGGTTCCAAAGGTTTAAAGGTTTAAGGGTTTAAGGGTTTAAGGGTTTAAAGGTTTAAGGGTTTAAAGGTTTAACGTTTTGAGTTTATCAAATTTTGAAAAAAAATTCAAGGGTTCACCTTACTTGCATAGACATTTTTAAAACACTATAAGGTTTCCCCGCACACAATCCAACACACAAACCCTTATAGGTTTTGGCACTTTTCACCTTTCACTTTTCACCATTCACAATCCCCTCATAAATACACATCCTCAATCAAAAAATACTCCACTTCATCATTAATAATGGTGATTGCTAAAATATCAAACTGCAATTGCTGCCATTGGGGGTTTTGATACATATATTCTTCTGCAGCATTAATGAGGTACTGCATTTTTGCATTGGTCATGTTTTCTTCCGGATGACCAAACAGCGTGGAGGTTCTTGTTTTAACTTCTATAATATGAAGCCGGTTGTTTTTGCTGGCAATGATATCTACTTCCCAGTTTTTGTGGCGCCAGTTTTTATGAAGAATAGTATACCCATTATGTTCAAAATATATAGCTGCCAGTATTTCTCCCTCCCTGCCTGTTTGGTTGTGCTGTGCCATATGATTAAGTTAGATAATCTGAATATCTAAGATATAGCATAAATAAATTCATTCCTGTATTTATAAAAGCTTAATTACTTATTTTTGCCTCAAATAATTTAATAGATGAAACAAAGCACTACACTTGTTTTAATAGCAATAGCAATGATACTGGCTGCAGCATTGAGCCGCCTTGCATTTTATCCTTTAAACTTTAGTCCGGTAATTGCCATGGCCCTGTTTGGAGGATCGGTTATAAAAGACAAAAAACTGGCTTTTGCATTGCCATTGCTAGCTATGTTTATATCCGATGTGTTGTTTGAAGTGACCAATATTGCACCCGGATTTTGGGGTTGGGGCCAGTTGGCAGGTTATGGCATCCTTGCATTAATCACCATATTTGGATTTAATTTAAAAAAAATCAATCCTTTAAACGTTGCAGGATTTTCTATTATATCCTCCTTCATTTTTTTCTTCCTGAGCAACAGCAGCGTGTGGCTGTTAGGAACCATGTATGCAAAAAATGCTACGGGATGGATGAGTTGTCTTGCCGCAGGTATTCCATTCCTTAAAAATGGGTTGGCTGCCGATCTTGTTTACAGCACCGTATTTTTTGGTGGCTTTGTGTTGTTGCAAAAATTTGCATTTAAAAAAGCAATGGCTTAATTTATACAGACCTATTTTAATAGAAACAGCCTCCTGTATTGGAGGCTGTTTTATTTGAAGCTATTATTTGGACTTTATGACATTTAATTATAGTTGACAGCAACCTGTGGAAAAAATAGTTCATTTGAATCTCATTTAAGCTCTTGCAGTAATTAATTAAAAAATGAGACGATTTACTATACTTCTGATTTTGAATCTCATCCTATCATATTATTCTTTTGGCCAGAAAGAAAGTTACTATATTAATACTAAAAAAATAAGCCCCCCGGTTAAAACAGACAGTGTTCCGACAGAAAGGAAATTTAGTTGCCGGGTTGTTGATACCGATGCTAAGTTTGGTAACGGACCTGATGATTGGGGCACATATATCCGCAATAATTTAAAAAATGACGTAGCCAAACAAAATGGATGCCCGCCTGGTAGCTACACAGTTAGAATTAATTATGTTGTTTCTAAGGAAGGTAAAGTAACTAATATTAAAGCGACCACAAACTATGGATATGGAATGGAAAATGAGGCAATCAGAATTATAAGCCTCTCACCAAAATGGGCACCCGCTGCCCGAAACGGTCGGATAGTAAATGCCTATAGGTATCAATTGATAACATTTGACGTTTGTGAGTCGGCAAATGATGATTTAATCACACGCAATTGTAAAGATCAATTTGCCAACCATAGCTTTCCGCAACATTGGGCCTGATATTGTAACTTAAGTTGTAGTTTGTCAGCAATAGTTTGGGGCACGACTCGTTCTAAAAAACATTTCGTTTATTTCATAATCACAATTCTTATCAGTATTACCGCCGGGCAAACGGTTTTCAAAACCCACATCTGTGTAAATACAAAACGTTAACTGCAAACGCAAAATTAAATTTGCCCGCTTATTCGTTATACGTATCTTTAAAAAATTAAAGCACGTGTTATGACTACAAAATTAACGTTGACTATTGAAGACAAAGTAATTAGCTCAGCCAAGAAATATGCTCAAAAAAAAGGCAAGAGCCTTTCACACCTTGTCGAAAATTATTTGAAATCAATTAGTGTAAATGAATTAAATAATCCCGGTATTTCTCCGAAGGTTTCTAAACTTATGGGCATCATAAAACTTCCCAATGACTTTGATTATAAATCTGAATTGACTGTTGCACTATCTAAGAAATACAAAAAATGAAACAAATTTTCTTAGATACTAATGTAATTATTGACTTTCTTGCTGATAGAAAACCATTCTCTCTTGCTGCAGCTCAAATTTTCAATTTAGCGGTTTTAGGCAAGGTGAAAATTTATATTTCAGCCGTGTCTTATAACAATATTTACTACATATTGAGGCAGACATTTTCAAATACCGAAACGATAAAACTTTTAAACGAATTATGTGAAATGGCCGAGATAGCAGATGTATCAAAAGCAATAATAAAAAAATCTTTAAAATCTGACCTTAAAGATTTCGAAGATGCAATCCAATATTATTGCGCACTGAATTTAAACAAAATAGACTTTATTGTAACTCGTGATACTAAAGACTTTAAGAAAAGCATATTGCCAGTTATGAATCCTGAAGAGGCATTAAGCCTTATTATTGAAAACGCCAGCAGATAAGATCTGTATTACAAAAGTTGGTATAGATGGAAGTAAAATGAGCAGCAAATTGTCAACCAAATGCAGGATTATCATTATTAACAAGACCAATTTTTTAGGACGGATCAAACCTATCGTTCTTACGGAACAAAAAGTCAGATCCTTTGATTTTGTTACACCCAAACTTTTCTGTGGCATGGATATGCAAACCAATTATTAAAGGATTAAATCCGGAACAATAAACGGGGTTCAAACTTTAAACCTTAAACGTTGAACTTTGAACGTTGAACCTTAAATTTCATAAAACTGCTCACCCCTTCGCCACATTCTCTTCATACCAGCTATCCACTTCCAGGTGCTTGCCATCGGCAGCAGCAGTGGCCAGTTCGTCGCAGCGGTTATTAAAAGGATTATTGGCATGGCCCTTTACCCAATGCATGGTAATGGTAAATTTTTTTGCAAGCTGATGATAGTGTTTCCACAGATCAGGATTTTTTTTATCGCCTTTAAAATTCGTTTTTATCCAGGTGTTCAGCCAGCCTTCGCTTATAGCTCTTACCACGTACTGGCTGTCAGAATAAATATGCACCGGCAATTCCGGATTTTTTACTGCTTCCAGAGCAGTGATTACTGCCAGCAGCTCCATGCGGTTATTGGTGGTGAGCCTGAAACCTTTTGATAATTCTTTTCGATGGTCGTTCCACATCAGGATTGCGCCATAACCTCCCGGGCCCGGATTACCCCTGGCTGCACCGTCGGTATATATTTTAATTGCGTTCAATTGGTATAATAATTTTGCCGCTAAGTTAACTTTACCGGTAACGGCTAAAAAATAATTTTACCTGCCCGGGTATTTTGAGGGTCCGGTTTTATTTTTTTATCAACTTTATATGAGGTAAACCTGTTCCGGCATTAATCCTTGCCCAGGTAATGATAATTTGGGTTAACCGGTTTTACCAATAAATTACAAATTAACCCAATGGCCAGCAGGCCGGCCATGATGTACATGGTCATAGAATATACCTGTGCTTTAGGAAGTTTATTCACCTCAATCTGGTATTGACGAAGGTAATTGATAAGCACAGGACCCAGTACAGCAGCCATTGACCATGCCAGTAATAACCTGCCGTGAATGGCACCAACCTGTTTTGTTCCAAACAGGTCCCGCAGGTAAGCAGGTATGGTGGCAAAGCCACCTCCATACATGGTAAAGATCAGTGCACATGCTGCAATAAAAAGGATCAATGAACCAGATCCTCCAATAGATGGAATGGAAGCATATAGAATTATTCCCAGTGAAAAAAAGATGGTATAGGTATTTTTTCTTCCTATAATATCTGATAGGGAAGACCAAAAAAACCTGCCAGCCATATTAAAGAAACTTAGCAACATTACAAATTTTGCAGCTTCACCTGCATCAATTGCCCTGGCTGTTCCTACAGACTCCTCGGAGAATAATTCCTGTATCATCACGGAGGCCTGGCCTAAAATGCCAATGCCGGCAGTTACATTCAACATTAGTACAAAAAATAAAAGGTAAAACTGTTTTGTCTTAACCGATTCATCCACCAGTACATGAGAATTGCTCACCAGTTTTTTTGCTTTTTTTAATGCAGGATCATATCCTTTTGGTTTCCAGTTTTCTTCGGGTACCCTCACAATAAAGGAGCCAAACAGCATAATTATAAGGTATAGGATTCCTAACACTATAAAGGCTTCAAAAACTCCGGTAGATTCCGGGCTGCTGAATTTTTTCATAAGGAAATCTGACAAAGGAGAAGCGATCATGCCACCACCCCCAAAACCCATTATGGCCATACCGGTTGCCATCCCTGGTTTATCCGGAAACCACTTTATCAATGTAGATACCGGTGAAATATATCCTAGCCCAAGGCCAATTCCCCCGATAACACCTGAGCCAAAATATAAAAGCCAGATTTGATGCAGGTAAATGCCTATAGCAGATATCAAAAATCCGCTGCTGAAAAAAAGTGCAGATGTAAACATGGCCTTGCGGGGACCTACTTTTTCCATCCATTTACCAAAAGTGGCTGCAGAAGCGCCTAAAAAAAATAATGCCAGACTGAATATCCATCCAAGTTCTGTAAGGCTCCAGTCGTTTGGCGCAGCATCTGTTATTCCAATAATGCGGGTTAATGGTTTATTAAAAACACTAAACGCATAAATTTGACCAATACATAAATGGATGGATAATGCAGCAAGCGGAACTTTCCAACGGTTATAACCAGGAGGAGCGATCGTTTTGTTTCTGTTAAGAAATGTCATGTTAAATATGGTTTAAAAACAATCATTGGTTTCATTTTAGAACCCGGTAGATTTCCTTTGCCTAACAATTAAAGATAGACCTGTAACTGCAGTAAAAACGCTCCCTTGTTTCCATCTTTTACCCTTTTATTATCCTGCAGGTAGTAAAGAGGTCTTGTGCTGTACTGGGAGGTAATTTTTGCATGATGCCCGTCTAAATAAAAATTAGTACCTATATCAAAATAATTTCCGGGCTCATCCAGGTAATCAAATTTTTTCCATGTATAAGCGCCATATGGTTGTATCCTCAATTTGTTGCTTTTCATTTTAGGAAGTAACAAACCGGCCTGTGTGTAAAAAATATTTCCTGTACCTACAAACATCTTTGCATTGCCAGGGCCATTTAAAGTTCTATCTGCAACCGGCATAAGGGGATCAAAGCCGGAAGATGTATTCATGATGCCCAGCGTGCGCAGGTAATTAGGCCCAAAATTGTAATTATAAAAAACACTATAAGCAGTAAAAGCCATATTTTTAGTTTTGTTGCCAACCGGCAGGTCTGCAAAAACATCCACACCAATCAAAGTGATATTATGTTTTTTAATTTCGCCTGATGCGTTAATACTTTTTGTAGCATTACTGTTATGATAAAAACCGGCCCCGGCATTAAATACTTTTTTGGTGCCCACATAAGTGCCCACTCTAAAGGGTAACACATTGGCTTCCTGTTCAAGAAACTGGTAATCTGCATAACCCTGGAACGACGCTGCAGGATCACCATTATTATCAGTGGCCACCCTTCCTTTCAATGCATCATACACTGGTATTATATTAGTTGCAAATGGTTTGTTTAATGCTGCCGAATAATTTAATTTGCCCAGTTTCCCCTTGGCATAAAAACCAAATTGACGAATGAACTGGTCGCTTACTTCTATCAATGGCCAGTTGAAAATGGGAGCATCAATTGCCAGGAAATTTAAAGTACTGGCACTGGTCATGCGGCTGATGCCGAGCCAGTAATGCAAACCTCCTCCAAGGTAAAGGGAATTGGAATTGGGTTTTCCCGTTTTTGGATTTTTAGCAGGCACAATGGCATATTCATTCCACACATCGTGAAAAAAAAGTTGTGGTTTTTTGCCTGCTCCCGACGGCCCCGTGTTGTTAGAGCCAAAGCCGCCGCCCCCATTAAAAGACTGGTTATTGATTCCCACATGTGCCAATATTAAATATCGTGGAGAAAGTTGAGCATACATGATCATTCGCAAACGGCGTGCGCCAATATCCCAGGTATTGTTTTTTACATCCCCGTTTATTAAAGAACCGGGATTGTTTTGCTGGCTGCGAAACCATATTTGGTTCCAGGTAATTAACCGCATGTATTTGGTACCCTCCGGGTTTAAATTTATCCTGAGCCCCGAACCATATTCCGGAGAACCCTGGGCAAAAATGGATGTTGAAATAATGAGTAACAACACAGCAAAAAATAAAAAACGCATAACAAAAAGTTTGGCGAATAAATAAATTACTAAAAAAACAATGAGGGTTCTTGAATACGAAAATAGGGATATACTTAATAGCAGTTTATGATCTATAACAGGTTTTGCTTTTTTAAAACTGATATTACTTATGATCTGTTTAGTAATAATGCCGGGCAGGAAAGCAGGGTTTATTATTCCGGTAAGGACGGAGACCGTCCGACAGGGAATAACGGATAGAGACCCTCCGGCCGGGAGGCGCCGGCTTATTATTGGTTCAAATTTTGAAAAGCATACACAATGCAAAAATGGAAAAATAAATTGGTAAGCCATGCCATGTAACTGGATGATGTGGCAGACGGGGCAATGGCTTGCCTGCGCCAAAGGCTGGGCATCATGGATACTTTCCAGCTAGTACCATACAGAACTCATGGCACTACCGGCAAAATATATTTACGTGGGCGTGTATTGGAAGATGAAAAATTAGCAGGATCCAAAACCGATAACCTTTTTGACAAACTGTTGAACATGTATAAGCGTTTTGAAACGGATGAAGTGCCCGGTGCTACGGTGCAGTTGAACCTGCCGGGTGAGCAACAGCAGGCAACCACAGATAAAGAGGGTTATTTTGTTTTGTAAAGTGAATCTTTTATGAGTGGTGATTATATGTGCCATAAGTTTATTAAAATTATACCTGAAAAACCCCTGTTTTAAACTCCGCTATCACCGGGTTTTGGTTTGCTGCTTTAATTCCTTCACTTATCAGCATTCTTGTTTCTGAAGGGTTGATGATGCCATCTACCCAAAGCCTTGCTGCTGCATATTCCGGTTTGGTTTGATGTGTATAGTTGTCTGTAATCTTCGCAAGTATCACTTTCTCTTCTTCGGGAGTTACTTCCAATCCTTTTGCTTTCATGCCTGCTACCTGTATTTGCAACATCGTTTTGGCTGCCTGCTCTCCACCCATTACCGCAATTTTTGCAGTGGGCCATGCATAAATAAAGCGTGGGTCGTATGCCTTGCCACACATGGCATAATTACCTGCCCCATAACTGTTGCCAATGATAATGGTAATTTTTGGCACTACAGAATTGGCCACGGCATTCACCAGTTTGGCGCCGTCCTTTATAATGCCGCTATGCTCGCTGCGGCTGCCCACCATAAAGCCGGTAACATCCTGCAGAAAAACCAATGGTATTTTTTTCTGGTTACAGTTCATGATAAAACGGGCAGCTTTGTCGGCACTGTCGTTATAGATAACACCGCCCAATTGCATTTCGCCTTTTTTGCTTTTTACAATCAGGCGCTGGTTGGCCACAAAACCTACTGCCCATCCATCCACTCTTGCATAACCACAAATAATCGTCTTTCCATAATCTGCTTTAAATTCATCAAAACTGTCTGCATCCACCACGCAATCTATCAAATGCCTCATGTCATAAGGTTTGCTGTTGCCTTCGCTCATGATCGTGTACAGCTCACCGTTATTAAGACGGGGCAGGGTGGCTTTTATCCTGCTAAAGCCTGCAGAAGCCGGGGCACCCAGTTTGCTCATGATACTTTTTACCCTGTCCAGGCATGCTTCTTCAGTTTTAAATTTATAATCGGCAATGCCCGATATTTCTGTGTGCGTGGCTGCACCGCCGAGCGTTTCACCATCCATATCTTCGCCAATGGCCGCTTTAACCAAATAAGGGCCAGCCAGGTAAATTGATCCTGCACCTTCTACCATTATGGTTTCATCGCTCATAATGGGCAGGTAAGCACCACCTGCCACACAGGCACCTGTAACCACCGCTATTTGTGTAATACCCATGGCGCTCATGCGTGCATTGTTTCTAAAAATGCGTCCAAAATTTTCTTTGTCCGGAAAAATTTCATCCTGCATAGGAAGAAATACACCGGCACTATCTACAATATAAATAATCGGCAAAAAATTCTCCATGGCAATCTCCTGCATGCGCAGATTTTTTTTGCCGGTTATGGGAAACCATGCCCCAGCTTTTACAGTTTGATCATTGGCCACAATTATACATTGCCTGCCGCTCACATAACCAATACCACTCACGGTGCCGCCTGCGGGGCAACCGCCCTGTTCTTCATACATTTCATAACCCGCAAATGCACCAATTTCAATGAAAGGGGCGCCCTCATCGCAGAGGTAAGCTATGCGCTCTCTTGCCACCAGCTTATTTCTTTCCTTCTGTTTTGCTGCAGCTTTTTTTCCACCGCCTTCATATATTTTTTCCAGCTTCTGCCTCACCTGGCTCCAGGCCATCTTTAATGCATCTTCATTTTTGTTTGCTTCCAGGTTCATATCAGTTTTTTAATTGATTAGCCTTTCTCATTTTTTTTGGTCCATACCAAAGCCAGAACCCGGTAATGGTAAACAGCAGCAGGGCCAAACCCATGATACTGGTGTATATTAATTTTATTGGTGTGCCAGCGGTATTAAAATATCTATCCAATATAGATCCGTCATGAATGTTTTCTACAAAATCACTGCGCCTTTTATCTATGTGTAGTAATTGCCCGGTAGCAGCATCTATCTGCATACCGATGTAATTATGATCAAACACAAATTTTGCAATTCCTTTGTCTACCCGTATATCAATTCTTTCCAGTTGTAAAGATGCAGTACCTGATACAGAATCCAACATAAACCTGCAGGCATTTTTATGAAGACTGTCTATAGGTAACCAATCTTTTAAATTGGTAGAAGTTCCTTTATAGGTTTTAGGCAACAAATAGTCGCCACTGTTTTTTTTCCAACCCAATAAAAGACCAGTGATAGCAATCACAAAAAAGAAAACAAAAAGCAATGCACCCGTCGTTCGGTGCAATTTTCTGAAAGTACGAAGTAAACCAGCCTGGTTTTGTCTTTTTGTTTTTAGCATAATATACCAGAAAGCGCTTTTTTAAATAAGCAGCAACTAATTTTAGAACTTCGAAGATAGGAAATACCAATTGTACCAATAAAAACCGGAGGATTAAATACTTTTAAGAGAAAGTATAGGAGGGTGGTATCTTCTTTAGGAGCAATAAATTAAACAGGGATTATCTTTTTTTAAAAACTTTCGTTTAGGTATTTATTCCTTTTTTTAAAGATAGATTTACAACGAGTAGCCCGGTAAATAATACGCCTGCGGCCAGCAATAAAAATTCGTTGAGATAAGGAATCATGATACTGCTGATGGCGCCTATTCCCTGAATCATCAGCAATAATTCATTAAGAAATATTCCTCCCACAAAAATACCAATACCTAAAAATGTTTTTTGATCGGTTTTTATTATTTGTGACGATACCAGGTAGCCTAATAAAAACAAAGTGATTACACCCAATAAGACGAGGTGAAGATACCCTATCACTATTGGCCTGAAACCAAATGCCAGCTTGCTTAAAAAGGGAATAACAGATAATTGCTGCAGGATTATTTTAATGCTGCATGCAAATACAGCCAGTTTAAATATCCAGCCACTGGTTTTTAAAAAATTTTCTTTTAAATAAGATACATGGCTTAATAATAGCTTTATAAAAAATACCCAGCCCGTTGTTTGTACCAGCGATGCCAATACTACCAACCAGTAAAGCAGTGGGTGAATAGCTGCCCACAGGATGGATAAAAAATAAGCCGGTATGCAGGAAGCCGCAAAAAGCCAAAAAATCTTTTTGGCATGCGGGGCTGTATGTAGTTTGGATGCATAAAAAAATAAACCCATGCAGGCAAAAAAGAACCAGCCATTATATTGAAAATGTAAAAAATAATAAACAGACGATAAATAAAGTTTTTGATTGGCTAGTTTAAGGATCATTAAAGCTGCCAAACTAAATGCGCCAATGGAAGAAAGCACATTAAACAAAAGGGCTGACTTAAACCAATGATGCGTAATACCTGCATTGCTAATTCGATTTAAATCTTTCCAGTAAGTAAAGGCAAAAACAAAGGAAACGAAAATGGATAAAGTAGAAAAGCTGATGGAGAATAAACCATATCCCTGCAGGATAAAACTTACCAGCATGCCATAGGCACAAACAAGGTTTAATAAAAACAGGTATTTATATTTTGTAAAAACATTGGTCAATTGTTGTTTTTGCAGGTAATAAACAAACAATACCATTAAAGTTTGTGTAACCCAGCCGGTAAATGCAAAATGAGAATGGCTGTGCAACACATTTTTTTGATCAATAAAAGGAAGGGAAAAGGCAATTTTATATCTTAAAAGAATACCAAGGGTGGATACCAATAATAAATTAAAGAAACTAAAACGTATCCAGCGGTAACAATTCATATATGCATTTTGTGCAAAGTACCATCAGGTTTTTAAAAGTTTATATGACTCCAGTCATAAATCAGCAGTAAACTTTACCCTTGTTTATAACCAAAGTACCGCTGTCATGCATACTGCGCATGGCCCTGATAACTGTTTCTACCCTAAGGCCGGTCATGCCTGCTATTTGTTGTCTTGTTAATTTTACCTGGCTGCAATCTCCGCAAATATTTTTTTTATTTTTCTTTAGGTAAGCCAATAAAGTGCTGATACACTTTACAGGATCCTCGCAGGAAATTGTTTTTAAAAGCAATAATTTAAAGCGTACTTTTTCTGCCAGCAAACGGCTAAATGTAAAATGTAATTCAGGTGATTCTTTTAGTAAATTAAGAAATACCGGTTTGTGTAATCTTAGTATAATGGAGTCTTCTTCTGCAATGGCATTGGCCGCATAGGGTTCATCATCAAAAAGAGGCAATTCTCCAAAACTTTCTCCGGGTTCTATAATGGTATGAATAAATTCTTTTCCATCCTCATTGATATTTACCCATTTTACCCTGCCGCTCACCAATTGATGGTAAAAGCTGCAATGAGTGCCTTCTAAAAAAATGGTTTCACCCGCACTCAGTTTTTTGTAAGTAGCACCCAGGGCTAGCAATAAATCAATATCTAAAATCATGGCATGCTTTATTAATTGCCAAAGATACTTTTTAAAGTATCGGAAGTTCTGAGCAAGCTACCCCAAAAGTATGATTTTAATCATATTTTTTTAGTAAGATAAGGTTGGTTTAAAGTAAGCATTTACTCATTTTAGGTAAATTATTTTGGCTGCTTTATAAAATATGACTCAACGCATAAAAGAACCCTTTAACTGTTAGTAATCTTGTGTTCTATTAAAAAAATAAAAAATTAGCATTATGAAAAAATCTTTCATTGTTGTAACCATTCTTTTTACCTCAATCCTGATGGCCTGCGGTGGCGGAGAAGAAAAAAAAGCAACTGTAAGTACAACTGCCACTACTGATGCATCGGCATCTAACTCAGAAAATCCTTCTTATGACCCAGTAAGAGGCGAGGGTAAGTTCAAAGATGTTCAGATACCTGCCACATTGGATAAAGCTTTGGCAGCTTCAGGAGAAAAAGTTTACACGGTTAAATGTTCCAGTTGTCATAAACTGACCGATGAAAAATTGGTAGGACCAGGGTTTACGGGCGTTACCGGCAGGCATGCTCCGGAGTGGATAATGAACTTTGCAACCAATCCGGATCCAATGATTAATAAAGATCCAAAAGCACAGGCTTTGTTGGAATTATGCCTGGTACGGATGCCAAACCAAAATTTAACGGATGATGACGCCAGAAACGTGTATGAATTTTTGCGTAAAAATGATGGGGTACAATAAACCATTTTGTGAGCTGCAAAGTGAATCAACCTTATTTAAAAAAATAACCCTTTGTATGAACATTGTTTCATCTATAACCAATAAATCAAAAAAAAATGAAAAAGAATACGTTTGCTGCAATGGTTTTAGCCATTGTAATGTTAGCGGGTGTAAATTCCTGTAAACCAAAAGATGTGGGATCTGCCGTGAGTGGAGATGCTGCTGCCAAAGTTTATGTGGCCCCCGGTAAGTACGATGAATTTTACAATTTTGTTTCCGGTGGCTTTAGCGGACAAATGAGTGTGTACGGATTACCAAGCGGCCGCCTGCTAAGGGTTGTACCGATTTTTTCTGTTAATCCCGAAAATGGTTATGGCTATTCGGAGGAAACAAAACCGATGCTAAACACATCGCATGGTTTTATTCCGTGGGATGATCAGCATCACCTGGATCTTTCACAAACCAATGGTGAAATTGATGGCCGTTGGATATTTGCCAACGCCAATAATACTCCACGTGTAGCAAGGGTTGATTTATCAACTTTTCATACATCAGAAATTCTTGAACTACCCAATAGCGCTGGCAACCACTCCTCGCCTTTTATAACAGAAAACACAGAATATGTGGTTGCAGGTACCAGGTTTAGCGTACCACCAGATGATAAAAATGGCGACGTACCTATTAATACATACAAAAAGAACTTTAAAGGAACGATCAGTTTTATCAGTGTAGATAAAACAAACGGCAATATGGATATTGCTTTTCAATTGCAATGCCCACCGGTAAACTTCGATTTAAGTCATGCTGGTAAGGGTGTATCCAGTGGCTGGTTTTTCTTTAGCTGCTACAATACAGAACAGGCCAATACCTTGCTTGAAGTAAATGCATCAAAGGGTGATAAGGATTTTGTGATGGCGGTAAACTGGAAGTTGGCAGAGCAATTAATAAAAGAGGGCAAGGGCCGGAAGCAAGCCGTAAAATATGCAAGCAACCGCTATGATGAAAAAACACAAACGGCTACTTCTACTATCAAAACAGAAGTTACGGTTATGGATGTTACTGCATTTCCCGGACTGGTTTATTTTATCCCATGCCCTAAATCGCCACATGGTTGCGATGTAGATCCTACAGGCGAATACATCATTGGCAGTGGAAAACTGGCTGCTTTAATTCCGGTATTCAGTTTCACTAAAATACAAAAAGCAATTGCCGACAAACAATTTGAAGGAGAGTATAATGGCATTCCTGTAATAAAGTATGAAGCAGCATTGCACGGTGAAGTAAAGAAACCAGGCCTTGGCCCGTTACATACTGAGTTTGATGGCAGAGGCAATGCGTATACAACTATGTTTGTATCCAGCGAGGTAGTGAAATGGAGTATCAAAGATTTGAAAGTGTTAGACAGAGTATCTACTTTTTATTCACCAGGTCACCTGATGATACCGGGCGGTGATTCAAAAAAGCCAAATGGGAAATATTTGGTTGCTTATAATAAAATTACCAAAGATCGCTTTTTACCTACCGGACCAGAACTGGCTCAAAGTGCGCAACTTTTTGACATCAGTGGTGATAAAATGCAATTGCTACTGGACTTTCCAACCATTGGTGAGCCACACTATGCACAGGCAGTAGAAGCAAGTGTAATCCGCAATAAATCGGTTAAGTTCTATAAGATAGAAGAAAACAACAATCCATTTGTATCAAAGGGAGAAACAACAGCAAAAGTGGTTCGTAATGGCAACCGGGTAGATGTATACATGACTGCAATCCGGAGTCACCTTACTCCTGATAACATTGAAGGAATCCGAATAGGGGATGAAGTGTATTTTCATGTAACTAACATTGAACAGGACTGGGATGTGCCCCATGGTTTTGCTGTAAAAGGTGCGCCAACAGCCGAGTTATTGATTATGCCCGGAGAAACATCTACATTGAAATGGGTTCCGGATAGAGTGGGTATTATACCATTTTACTGCACTGATTTCTGTAGTGCATTGCACCAGGAAATGCAGGGTTATGCCAGGGTATCACCGGCCGGAAGTAACGTGCCGTTGTCATTTAGCACAGGCACAAATATGCCAAAAGAAGATAGTACCAAACAAAAATAAATTGTAGCATCTACGGTTAAAGGTTAGAGGTGGGTATTTTGTAAAGCATGGTTTTTCGTCTCCAATGCTCCCTGCAATTTTTTCACCTCTAACATTCAACCGTTAACTTACCTGGCCTATTTTACATTTCAAAATTCGAATATGAAAAGCAACAAAATTTCTACTGTTTCCAGGATATTACTCTTTTTATGTGCTATTGGTTTAGTTGTAGTTTTATTTGTGCCCATGTGGCGGATTGATTTGGATGCACCCCAATATCCTGAGGGGTTAAGAATGTTGATTTATGCAAATAAATTAGCTGGTAATGTAGATATCATTAATGGACTGAATCATTACATTGGTATGAAAACCCTGCATGAAGCCGATTTCCCAGAATTTAAAATATTGCCATGGATCATCATATTTTTTAGTGCACTTTTAATCGCTGCTGCTATTGCAGGTAAAAGAAAATGGATCAATGTAATTTTTATTTTATTTGTAACTTTTGGCGTGGTTGCCATGATTGATTTCTGGAAATGGGAATATGAATATGGACATAACCTTAATCCTGATGCAGCTATTATTGTACCAGGTATGGCTTACCAGCCACCATTAATTGGCTTTAAACAGTTGCTCAATTTTGGGGCTTATTCTATGCCCGATATTGGCGGATGGATTTTTATTTCAGTTGGTGTCATATTATTAGGATTGGTTTTATTTGAATGGAGAAGAAAAAAAATAATTGTTGCAAGTTCTTCAAAGCTGTCTATTTTGATTATTGGGATATCATTAGCTGCTTTAAGCGGATGCAGTACTCAACCTCAGCCAATTAGAATTGGACAGGACAATTGCGATTTCTGCAAAATGACAATTAGCGACCATCGTTTTGGCGCTGAGATCATAACTAAAAAAGGAAAAGTTTTTAAGTTTGATGATGAGAAGTGCATCATTGGTTTTTTAAATTCAAAGAAAGTAACAGCGGAAAACATTGCCGGTATTTATTTTGTTGATTTTAGTATTCGGGATAAACTGGTGAATGTAGACGAAGCTCACTTTTTACAGTGCCCTGCTTTAAAAAGTCCGATGGGGGGCAATATCGCTGCCTTTTCAAATGAAGACAGTCTTGCCAACACTTTCCAACAAATAAATGGCAATAAGATTTCCTGGGAGGAGATGCAAAAATGAAAATAATTGCTTTCATAGTTGTTTTCTTTATTTGTGCAGTAGCTTCTGCCACAACCATTCATGCAGGAGCAAACCGAAACTTTACAACCATAACAGCGGCCGTGAAAGCAGCCTCACCCGGCGATACAGTACTGGTGGATGCAGGCTACTACCTGGAGAAAAAACTTGAAATTAGAAAAGCAATTGTACTCATGGGAATTAACCATCCGGTATTGGATGGGCAAAAGAAGTATGAGATTATTTATGTTAAAGCTGATGGCGTAATAATAGATGGATTCCGCATTATCCACTCGGGTATTTCCAGTATTGATGATATCAGTGGAATTAAAGTGGTGGACAGTAAAAATGTAATTATCCGGAATAATATACTGGAAGACAATTTCTTTGGAATACATATTCAAAATGGAATAAACTGCAGTATTGAAAATAATAAACTGATAGCCAACAGTAAGGAAGAGCAGCAAAGTGGCAATGGTATTCATTGCTGGAAAGGAGACAGCCTGCGCATCATAGGTAATAATATAACCGGACACCGGGACGGCATATACTTTGAATTTGTAAAAAACTCCATCATTTGGCGCAATATCTCTGTAAATAACATACGGTATGGTTTGCATTTTATGTTTAGTAACGATGACATGTATGTAAGCAATGTTTTTAGGAATAATGGGTCAGGTGTATCTGTAATGTATAGCAACAGGATAAAAATGTTTAGTAATTTTTTTGAAGATAACTGGGGCGATGCCTCTCATGGAATATTATTGAAGGAAATATCTGATGGGTACATGCAGGGTAATTATTTTTCAAAAAATACCAGCGGCATTTTTATGGAAGGTGCCAACCGGATTTTTATGAAGTATAATACTTTTGAAAACAATGGATGGGCACTTAAGATACAGGCAAGTTGTATGGATGTGGTATTGGAACACAATAATTTTATTGGGAATACTTTTGATGTTGGTACTAATGGGTCGTTGGTGCAAAATACTTTTAACAATAATTATTGGGATAAATACGAAGGCTACGATTTGAATAAAGATAAGATTGGAGATATCCCTTACCGGCCAGTGAGCATGTATTCTATGATAGTGGAAAAATATCCTTCTGCAATGATTCTGTTCAGAAGTTTTATCACAACATTACTTGACAAAACAGAAAAAATAATTCCCAGTCTAACCCCGGAAAATTTAAAAGACAATTCGCCGTTGATGAAGAAGGC
>JBBRFX010000028.1:0-29402 GCA_038241275.1 Chitinophagales bacterium | reverse complement strand
GTGCAGGGGTTGGCCCCAAAGCTATTGCTGGTGTTACACTTAATGATGTAGGCTATACTGGCAGTGCCGGTGATATAAGCTGTAAAGCTGTTCATACCGGAACAGGCTGGATTTTAGAATTCAAAAGAGCCTTAACTACTGCTGATAATGTTTATGATGTGGATTTCGCATCATTAGCTGATCAGTATTTTGGTTTTGCCATTTTTGAAAATTCACAAATTGCACACTCTATTAAAGCTAACCTGGTATTGAAATTTAAAAAATAGAAGGCCCCTAATTGCTAAAACTTAAAAACATAAAATGATGTTACGCAATAAAACATTAATGGGTGCTATTTTAATAAGTACAGCTGTACTAATGCTGGCAGGTTGCTACAAAGACAAAACAATTGTTTTTGATACCGGTGCTGAAATTACCCGGTCAGTAACTTTTTCCGGAGATATCGCTCCTATTTTAAACAAGAGTTGTAATGCCAGCGGCTGTCATGCGCAGGGCGGAATAAAACCTGATCTTTCATCGGCCAATGCCTTTAATTCCTTAACCATAGGAAATTATGTAAATACAACGGCTGCAGAAAGCAGTTCGCTGTATCTATGGATGACGGGTAAAAAAGGAGTTCCCATGCCTACCAGCGGGGTTAATAAAGATTACAATGCATTGGTACTGGCATGGATTAAACAAGGCGCCCAAAACAATTAAAAAAAACGTTATGAAAAAATTTTCAAAAAATAATAATTTCTATTTTATACAACGCTGTTGTTTTACCCTTGTGCTGTTTTTATCTATGTATACAGGCAGCCTGTATGCACAGGACTCAACAGTGGCAGAAGCACCCGTTGCAAAAAAGTCCAAAACAGTAAAAAATACCTTTGGCAGTGCCATTATAATGGATAATCAATCAGTAATGGTACCAATAAAAGGTACACTTGAATTTGATATTCAGCACCGGTTTGGTACGGTAAAAAATGGCAAAAAAGATTTGTGGGGATTTTTTGCATCCTCTAACATCCGCCTTGGCCTAAGCTATTCACCCATCAATAAATTGTATGTGGGTGCCGGTCTTACCAAAGAAAGAATGCAGGCAGACTTTAGTGCCAAATATGCATTGCTTCAGCAAACGACCGATAATAAGGTACCGGTAAGTGTAACTTACTTTGGCAACGTGGTAATTGATGCAAGAGACAAAAGTAATTTTCGTGCAAGTGTTCACCGCTTCTCTTATTTTAACCAGTTGATTATTGCCCGTAAGATTACAGAAAATTTTTCTGCCCAGGTGGCACCCAGTTTCTCCTGGTTTAATAATGTAGAAGCCTATTTAGATAAGGATGGAGTGATTCAGCAAAAAATGGAAAATGGACATTTTGCCGTTTCTGTAGTGGGCCGTTATAAAATAACAGAAAAATCAGCCATTACTATCGGTTACGATCAGCCGCTTACACAGCATCTTACCAATAACCCTGAGCCAAATATATGTTTTGGATTTGAAACAACCACCAGTTCGCATGCCTTCCAGGTTTTTGCAGGGAACTATTATGGCATTGTACCACAAAGCAACAATGTGTTTAACCAAAACGATTACAGGAAAGGTCAATTTTTGATTGGATTTAACATCACAAGATTGTGGAATTATTAATTTCCTGATTAGCCTGCTTTTTTATTTCTAAGCTTCTGCAATTATGCAGGAGCTTATTTTTTTATAGCAGTGTATTTATTTTTAATGATGCATTTTTTTATATTTAAAAGCTTAATTCATATAAAAATGGCCACTGACAATTTTATGACAATAATCATGAATAAGAATAAGTTTTGTCATACTCTGATTTAATGGCTAAGCCTATTTTTACTCAATAAGCTAATGGAATTATATATTGAATAATTACAATTATTTAAAAACAAAAACATGGGAGATAATAAAAAACCGACAGACAAATCCCGCCGCTGGTTTCTTACCGGTGGTTTGCTTGATACAGGCAATAAAACAGAAATGGTGAAAATGCTTACTGCAGATGGTAAAATAGTAGAAATCGAAAAATCGGTTTTAGATGCTGCAGCTAAAAACAAAAAAGCCACCAACCAGGAAATATATCAATGGATGGATAATCCGTCTAAAGACAAAATCTGATTGATTTACTCATTTTTTTAAATTAAAATAATGGTACAGGAAGAAATTAACGATAAAAGCAGGCGGAGTTTTTTAAAAACCGCTGCCGTAGCTACAGTTGTAACTGCAGCATGTGGTAGTGCAGCCTGTTCCTGCTCTTCCGCAAAAACAGATACGGCTGCTGAAGGCGGAAAAGTAAGACTCTTATCCCCGGATGGAGAAATAGTAGAAATTGACTCAGCTTACCTGAATCACCAGGAGCATATGGCCATTGTTTCTAAACTGGAGCAAAGGCAGGGTATTGCAGGAAAAAGATTTGTGATGGTGGTAGACCTGGCGCTGTGTAAAAATGCCCGTAAGTGTATAACCGCCTGCCAGAAATGGCATTACAGGCCCGAAGAAACAGAATGGCTTTCCGTTAAATTAATGAAGGACAGCGAAAAAGCTGCTCCTTATTGGTTTCCCAAACAATGTTTTCATTGCGACAACCCCCCTTGTGTAAAAGTTTGTCCGGTAGATGCCACTTTTAAAAGACAAGATGGGCTGGTATTAATAGATAACGACAGGTGTATAGGTTGCAAATTCTGTATGGCTGCCTGCCCTTACTCTACCAGGGTATTTAACTGGGATGAACCCGAAATGCCTATTGATATCAGGAATTTAAAATATTCTGCAGAAACAGGATTGCCGGCAAAAGTTGGTACTGTAGAAAAATGTGATTTCTGTCCAGACAGATCCAGGGAAGGCCTGCTTCCACCTTGTGTAGAAGCCTGCCCAAATGGTGTATTTTATTTTGGAGATGAAAATGAAGATACTGTTACCAATGGTTCTGAAACAGTCAGCTTTAGTCAATTAATAAAAGACCGTGCAGCATACAGGTTCCTGGAAGAATTAGGTACCAAGCCAAGGGTTTATTATCTACCGCCAAAAGACAGGCAGTTTCCTGTAGAAAGAGGATACGACGACCTGCCGGGGAATATTAAAGACAGGTTTAAGGATATCATGGAACCGAATAAAAAATCCTGATAAAAGATATATTAATGTCATTTAAAGATTAAAAATTATGGAACTCAATTCATATCAGCAGGAAGCATTTGATTACCAGCGGCCCAACATTGAAAAATTTGGGAAAAAGAATTGGATGTGGACTATTTTCTTTCTGCTTTGGATAGCAGTAGGAGGTTATGCACTTTATCTGCAAATTGCCAAGGGGCATATCGTAACCGGGATGAGAGATAATGTGGTTTGGGGTTTATTTATTGTAAATTTTATTTTTATAATTGGGCTTAGTTATGCCGGCGCTATTATATCCGGGTTGCTACATTTGTTTCATGTGTCATGGGGCAAACCAATCATCAGGCTGGCACAAATAATGACAGTGGTTTCTGTTATTGTGGGTCCGATATTTATTTTGTTATGCATAGGACGATTGGACAGGCTTCATCATCTGTTTATTTATCCAAGGCTGCAATCGCCCATGACATGGGATGTATTGGCTATACTTACTTATTTAGTGGGCAGCATACTTTTCCTTTATATGGCTTTGATAAAAGATTTTGCCGTATACCGGGATGCAAAAATGAAAATACCAAAGTGGCGTCAAAAATTATATACTATCCTTGCCATAGGCTATAGAGGTGGTGCAAGTCAAAAAAGACATTTGATCATTTCTCAAAACCTGCTTGCCATCATTATTATCCCGCTTTCTATAATGGTAAGTTCAATTCTTTCCTGGGTATTTGGTATGACACTTCGCCCCGGATGGCACAGTACCATCTTTGGTCCTTACTTCGTTTTAGGTGCTTTGTATTCAGGGGTAGGTGTGCTAATTGTGGCCATGTGGGCTTACAGAAAAATGTATAAGCTGGACAATTATTTTACCGATAAGCATTTTACTTACCTGGGTTATTGTATGATGGTACTGGCTGCAGGGTATGGCTATTTTACTTTCTCAGAATATTTTACCAGTTGGTTTGGATCTGCCAAATGGGACAGTGATGTAATTGATAAACTCTTTAATCCTGCCGAATATGGATGGTGGACATTGGGGGCAAATCTTGTAGGAATATTAATACCTATTTTTATCGTTGCTATTCCTAAAACAAGAAAACCAAAATGGATTACATTGGTAGCATTTTTAATGATTATTGCGCTTTGGATTAAACGTTATTTAATAATTGTTCCTACGCTTGAAACACCCGCATTACCCATGCAGGATACCAGGATGGAGTATGTAAAATACACTGCCACATGGCCGGAGTGGGCATTAACTTTTGCCGGTATAGCCAGCTTTTTACTGTTGTTTACTATTATTTCAAAATTTGTAACTGTAATTCCGGTGTCAGAATTGGTAGATACAAGTCATCATCACCATGCAGAACACGCCATTGAGGTAGACAAAAAAGATAAAATTCAACTTGCTTAAATATATTCAAATGAAATCAGTTTCAACAACACAGGCAATTAGAAAAACATTCAGGCACCTGGTATTTTTAGCAGGCCTGTTGATAATGATGCATATACCCGTATCAATATATGCTCAAACAGATAGCACAATTACAGATACTACAAAAACAGAAGAGCCTGCAGTAGAGGAGGAAGAAGAATCATCCCTGATATCTCCTTCACTGGAATTTATTACTGTTCAAAAATCAAATAATACCATTGACCTGAAAGCTGCATTAAAAGCAAAAGTAAAAGGTAATTTTTACGTTTTGCCCTTGATAAAAATTTCATTTGTACAGGTAACTGAAACAGAAGAAAAAGTGCTTGGCTTTGTAATTACAGACAGAAACGGCAAGGCAGTATTTAATGTAAAAGCAGATTCACTTTTAACAGACAAAGAAGGTAAATTACTTTTTAAAGCTGTGTATGCAGGCAACAAACAGATGGAGCCGGCCGAAGAAGAAGTAACAATTAAAAGAGCCAGGCTCGAAATAGTTCCTGTAAAAGAAGATTCACTTTATTCTGTAACAGTAAAATTAATTGATGTAGGATCTGGTAAGGAAATACCGGTGCCTGAAACTGCTCTTGGAGTTTTTGTACACCGGTCATTTAACCCGTTAAAACTTGGAGAAGGTACCACAGACGAAAATGGTGAAGCCTCTGTTGAAATTCCAAATAACCTGCCCGGCGATGCCAAAGGAAATATTACCCTGATGGCAAGATTAGACGAAAATGAAATTTATGGAAATATGGAAGCATCTGTAGTTCAAAAATGGGGCGTACCGGTTTCTGATGTTATCGCAAATCAACCAAGAGCTTTATGGAGCTCACATCCTCCCATCTGGATGTTGGTAACTTTTATTCTTTTAATGGCAATTGTTTGGGGACACTACATTGTCATAATATATCAATTGTTAAGACTTAGAAAAGAAGAGCCCCAGCCCACAATTAACCCAATAAAATCGTAACTTACACTAAATTAAAAACCCTTAAAAAATTAAAAAATGAAAAAGAAATTTTCTGTAATTATCGCAGGTTTATTTGCGCTTGTTATGTTGGCTTTTGTGCCTAAAACAACCGAGCAAAAACCATGGCCCGTTCCTGATGCGGCTAAAAACAAAGTGAACCCAATAAAAGGAGATGCAGCTTCTCTGGCTAATGGAAAAACTCTATATAACCAACATTGTAAATCCTGCCACGGAACAAAAGGTAAAGGAGATGGTACAAAAGCATCTCAGTTAGATACTGATTGTGGTGATTTTACCAAAGATCTTAAAGACCAAACGGATGGTGCATTATTCTATAAAACATCCGAAGGCCGCAAAGACATGCCTTCTTATAAAAAGAAAATTCCGGATGCTGATGATATGTGGGCTGTTGTAAATTATATGAGAACATTCAAATAAACATAAGTTCTAATAGTCGATTGCTTGCTATTTCAAAAAAAAATGTTCATCTACCCCGCGTAGGTGAACATTTTTATTTATAGCAACATCCTTCAATTTTTACTGCCAAAGAAAGCTGTATTTTTGCGCTCATCATATCAATGCTTGTTTATTATAGTATTTAATTTATAAATTTTCATGCCATTTACCACAGAAAATAAAATCCGGATTGTTACTGCTGCTGCTCTTTTTGATGGACATGATGCTGCCATTAATATTATGCGCCGCATATTGCAAAGTAAAGGTGCAGAGATCATTCACCTGGGGCACAACAGAAGCGTACATGAAATAGTGGAATGCGCTATTGAAGAAGATGTACAGGGCATAGCCATTACCAGTTACCAGGGAGGGCATGTAGAGTTTTTTAAATATATGAAAGACCTTTTAAATGAAAATGGTTGTGGTCATATCAAAATATTTGGCGGAGGTGGTGGTACCATTCTGCCTGCAGAAATTGAAGAGCTGCATGCATATGGCATCACAAGAATATATAGCCCTGATGATGGAAGGAAGATGGGGCTGGAGGGAATGATTGAAGATGTAATAAACCAATGTAACCCACTCAGCAGCCAAGGCGTGATAATGGAAGTAAATTCCGTTACTGAAGGAAAGTTTACAATGGATGAAGTAAGGGATATTAAAAAAATTGCAAGAGCTATTACGCTTGCAGAAAATGGCGAAGATTTTAGCAACTATATAGTTGAACTAAAAGAGGCTGCAAATAAATTACAGACTTCTCAAAATTCCTCTACTGGTGACGGTGTAGCTCCTCCTGTTCTCGGCATCACCGGCACTGGCGGTGCAGGAAAGAGTAGCGTAACAGATGAAATTGTTAGAAGGTTTTTAAATACCTATTCAGATAAAACCATTGCTGTTATATCTGTAGATCCCAGTAAGAAAAAAACAGGGGGAGCATTGCTGGGCGACCGGATTCGTATGAATGCAATTTCATCTTCAATGGCATATATGCGAAGCCTGGCCACCAGGGAAAGCGATGTGGCACTGAGCCAGTATGTGCAGCAGGCCATTGATATTTGTAAAGCCGCCGGTTTTGATTTTATTATTTTAGAAAGTGCAGGAGTTGGACAAAGCGACGCTTCTATTTTAGATTATTGCAATGTAAGTATGTATGTGATGACGCCTGAATATGGTGCCCCATCTCAACTGGAAAAAATAAACATGCTTGATTATGCAGATCTGATTTGCCTGAATAAATTTGATAAGGCAGGTGCCCTTGATGCATTGCATGATGTGCGCAAACAATACAAACGCAACCATGGTTTGTGGGAAGCTAAAGATGGAGAACTGCCGGTTGTAGGTACCATTGCTGCCCAGTTTAATGATACAGGTGTGAATGAACTCTTTGAGCGGCTGATGGAAATCATCGCTTCAAAAACTGGTGTTGAATTTAAAGGTCCGGTAGTGCATCATTCACATACAACCGATACCAGCAGCCAGTCTACCATTATTCCTCCAAAAAGAGTGAGGTATTTATCAGAGATAGCAGAAGGGATAAATGATTATGATAACTGGGTGCAGGAACAGGCTGCCCTGGCAAGGCAACTGTATCAAATTACCGGAACTTTAAAAACTTTGCCGGCAGCTTCTGCAGCAATAGAAGAGCTCACAAAAATTAAAAACCAGCTTGAGGAAGCACTTAATCTCACCTGTAAAAAATTGCTGGATAACTGGGCGGCTACGCAAGACCGTTACAGCAAGGAATTTTATGAATTTACGGTAAGGGATAAAGTTATAAAACAGCCACTCCGCTATACCAGTTTATCTGGTTCTGTACTGCAAAAAGTATCGCTACCCAAATACAGCGACTGGGGCGATATTTTAAAATGGCAGTTGCAGGAAAATGTGCCGGGCGAATTTCCTTTTACTGCAGGCGTGTTTCCATTAAAGAGAGAAGGAGAAGATCCTACAAGGATGTTTGCAGGCGAAGGTGGTCCTGAAAGAACCAATAGGCGTTTTCATTATGTGAGTATGGGGCAGCCTGCAAAGCGCCTCAGCACTGCATTTGACAGCGTAACGTTGTATGGGGAAGATCCTGCGTATCGCCCCGATATTTATGGCAAAGTGGGCAACAGCGGTGTAAGTATTGCCACCGTGGATGATGCCAAAAAATTATATAGTGGCTTTGATTTATGCGATCCTAAAACATCGGTAAGCATGACCATTAATGGCCCGGCGGCAATGTTGCTGGCATTTTTTATGAATGCTGCCATTGATCAGCAATGTGAAAAATATATTTTTGAAAACAACCTGAATGAAGAGGTGAACAGGATTATTGAGAGCAGGTTTGATATAGAATTGTTGCCCAAATATATTGGTGTAGATGGAAATCCGGTTAAACAAAGTAAGCTGCCTAAATTAAAAACCACTACCAATAACCAGGCTCCCTCCATTGGGGGTAGCGGGGCTTCGTTACCAGGTGAAAGCGATGGCCTTGGCCTTCGTTTGCTTGGCCTGAGTGGAAAAGATGTATTGCCTGCTGATGTGTATGAAAAGATAAAAGCAAAAGCCTTAAGTAATGTAAGGGGTACGGTGCAGGCAGATATTTTAAAAGAAGACCAGGCGCAGAATACCTGTATTTTTTCTACTGAGTTTGCATTGAAACTCATGGGCGATGTGCAGCAATATTTTATTGATAATAAAGTGCAGAATTTTTACAGTGTAAGCATCAGTGGTTATCATATTGCCGAAGCCGGTGCCAATCCCATCACTCAATTGGCATTTACATTGGCTAATGGATTTACCTATGTAGAATATTACCTTAGCCGTGGAATGAATATTGATGACTTTGCACCCAATCTTTCTTTTTTCTTTAGCAATGGTATGGACCCCGAGTATAGCGTAATTGGCCGTGTGGCCCGCCGCATCTGGGCCAAAGCCATGAAGCATAAATACAAAGCCAACGACCGCAGCCAGAAATTGAAGTATCATATTCAAACCAGTGGCCGTTCCTTACATGCACAGGAAATTGATTTCAATGATATAAGAACTACCCTGCAGGCCCTGTATGCCATTTATGATAACTGTAATTCTTTGCACACAAATGCATACGACGAAGCCATTACTACACCCACCGAAGAAAGTGTGCGAAGGGCCATGGCCATTCAGCTTATCATCAACAGGGAACTGGGTACGGCCAAAAATGAAAACCCCAACCAGGGTTCGTTCCTGATAGAAGAAATGACCGACCTGGTAGAGCAGGCCGTGCTTACAGAGTTTAACCGCATTACAGACAGAGGTGGCGTATTGGGTGCCATGGAACGGATGTACCAGCGCAATAAGATTCAGGAAGAAAGCCTGTATTACGAAACATTAAAACATACCGGTGAATATCCTATAATAGGAGTAAATACATTCCTTAGCAAAAATGGATCACCCACTATTTTACCTACTGAAGTTATCCGAAGTACTACAGAAGAAAAAGAATTCCAGATTATTACATTGGAAGCGTTTAAAAAACGCCACGAAGCTCAGTCAGCAGCTATGCTTTCCCGTTTGCAACAGGTGGCTATCAATAATGGAAACCTTTTTGAAGAACTGATGGAAACAGTAAAATTTTGTTCGCTTGGGCAAATAACAAATGCGCTGTACAGTGTAGGTGGTCAATACAGAAGGAATATGTAGAATAATTTCAACAACTAAATTTCTTTAACTGTTGATTTTTGCATGCTTTGTCATTCTGCTGCGCTTTGGTATGATTTTATAGGTATAAGATGTATAAAAAATAAATTATTATGGCTAATAATGCTTCTTCTAAATCTGATGACACAGTGATTAATGTTTTGTATAAGGATGAGGTAACTCAAAAAAAGATACATGATCACCTGAATAACGAATTTGATATTATAACAGAACAGGATATTGCCAATATTAATACAGGCATCATACAGGAAGATCATTCAGAGTTTATTGTTTTAACAGATTTACAGGAACTGCCTGCAAATGATTCAGCAGAAATTGAAATTGAGGAAGAAATAGCAGACAAAACTGTAAAGGATAACAGGGAATCAGATGTAGAAACATCATGGAATATCCTGGGGTCTTAAAATAATTTTTTCAGATTAATTGTGTAAAGGGGATTTTCAACCAGCAACGCTGATTTATAGTCAGGGTAGGTATAAAATAATTGTTTAAAGCAAAGGGTTTCATTTTACTGAAACCCTTTTTTATTCTTCAGGTGGTTACAAAATTTATTTAGCATCCTCCATATCCATTAATTCTGTATATAATTTTTGACTGTCGTGAGTGAGTGCATCAAAGTTGATGTTAAGTTGTGGCAGCAGGTCTATCAATGTATTAATACGTCCTTCTGTTTGCATAAACTTATTAAGTACCACTACTTTTTTTTCCTGCAATATGCAATAGCCACTTTGAAAAGTACCTCTTTCGTAACGGATGATGTATCCACTGTCTTCAGCAATCTTTTCTATTTTATCTAATGTGTTTTGTGTGAATTTCATAATGCCCATTTCATACCCCAAACCCCTAAAAGGGCTTTTGGCTCTATTTGTTTTTATGCAAACTCACAAAAAAGGAGTTCATTTAAAAATAAGGTTTTCAACAATCGTTGATAAATAAAATCTTTAATTTCCTTCTCAGTATAAACCACCTGGTTCTTTAATAATTCGTAAGCCCCTTTAGTGGTTTGGGGTTTCTTATTTATTCGTCATCCTCACCACCGGTACAATCATTTCTTCCAGGCTTATACCTCCATGCTGAAACGTATTACGATAATAATTTACAAAATGGTTGTAATTATTGGGATAACATAAAAACAAATCTCCTTTTGCAAAAATAAAAGTAGAGTTTACATTAGGTACCGGCAATCCGGCTTCTTTCGGATCTCTAAAAGCCAAAACATCCTTGGGTTCATAATTTAAATTTCTGCCATGTTTATAACGAAGGTTGGCAGTTGTTTGCTTATCGCCTATTACTTTGGCCGGTGTTTTTACACGGGTAGTGCCATGATCTGTAGCTACTATCAGGTTTAATTTTTTATCTGCAATCCTTTTTAATGCATGATGTAATGGACTATGTTCAAACCAGCTTAAGGTTATACTGCGGTAACTGGTTTCATCGCCTGCCAGTTCTTTTAGTACTTCCATTTCGGTGCGTGCATGGCTGAGCATATCTACAAAATTATAAACGATCACATTCAAATCGTTTTGCAACATATTATGAATATTATCTACCATTTTTTGCCCATCGCTGTTATTGGTAATTTTAGTATAAGAATATTTTATATCTCCTTTACCCAATTTTTTTAACTGTGCTTTTAGAAATTCTTCTTCATATAAATTTTTCCCGCCTTCTTCATCATCATTTTTCCATTGTTGGGGAAATTGTTTTTCTATATCTATGGGCAATGCACCGGCAAAGATGGCATTGCGGGCATACTGTGTGGCCGTGGGTAGTATCGAATAAAATGTTTCATCTTCCAGTATGCGAAAACTTTCTGCAAAAATGGGCTGTATTGTTTTCCACTGATCGTAGCGAAGATTATCTATAAGCACAAAAAACAAGGGGGTCCCTTTTTCCAGGTGAGGCAATACTTTTAGTTTTAAAAGATTGTGACTCATTATAGGAGCATCGGTACTTTTAGGTGTTACCCAGGAGGCATAATTTTTTGAAATAAATTTAAAAAACTCATTGTTGGCTTCCTGTTTTTGTGTGGCAAAAACTTCCTGCATTTCCGGGCTGTCGCTTTTTTTCATCTCCAGTTCCCAGTACACCAGTTTTTTATACAGGTCCATCCACTCCGAATAATTAGGGTTATCATTTAAAGCCATAAACAAACTGCGAAATTCCTGTTGGTAAGCACTGGTCGTTTTTTCTGCCACCAGCCTTTTATTGTCTATAATTTTTTTAAGGCTAAGCCATACCTGGTTGGGATTTACCGGTTTTATCAGGTAATCACTTATCTGGCTGCCAATGGCTTCATCCATCAGGTTTTCTGCTTCGTTTTTGGTGATTAGCACAACTGGCAAATTGCTATTAAGCTCTTTCATTTGCTGTAAAACCTGCAGGCCCGTCATACCCGGCATGGTTTCATCCATCAACACTACATCCACAATATTTTCCTTTATATATTCTACTGCATCAAAACCATTTGTTTTGGTAGCCACACTGTAACCTTTATTTTCCAGGAACATGATCTGCGATTTCAAACTATCTATCTCATCATCTACCCATAATATTTTAGCTATGTTCATATTTATTTTTTAAGATCAGTTGTAAAGTTTTTAGTATTGAGTATTTAGTATAAAGAGCCAAAGGTCCTAAATCACAAATCAAAAATCATAAATCACAAATCATAATTCAAAATTCCTAAATCCCCCTGTTGTTACAAATTTAATTTATTAAATATGGGCTTTGTAGCTTTGTAATAGTTTTAACATATCAAACCAAGCAGCCTTTCATGCCTTTTCATAAGATAATCAATGATCCCGTTTATGGCTTTATAACAATTGATGATGAATTAATTCTTCAACTGATTGCTCATCCCTATTACCAACGGTTGCGGCGTGTTCATCAAATGGCCATGGCGCATCTTGTTTATCCCGGTGCTGTACATACCCGTTTGCATCATTCGCTTGGAGCGTATCATTTAATGCGCTGCGCTCTGCAAGAGCTTACCAGCAAGGGAACAAACATTAGTGCACAAGAACAGCAGGCTGCAAAGATTGCTATTCTTTTACATGATATTGGCCATGGGCCTTTTTCGCATGCACTGGAACATACCCTGGTTGAAGGGATCCATCACGAAGAAATTTCGCTTCTTATTATAAAGGACCTAAATAAACAGTTTGATGGAAAACTGGCAATGGCCATTGAAATATTTACCGATACATACCCCAAGAAATTTCTTCACCAGTTGGTAAGTGGGCAGTTGGATGTAGATCGAATGGATTATCTTACAAGGGATAGTTTTTTTACGGGTGTGATTGAGGGTGCAATTGGCTACGACCGTATTTTAAAAATGCTTACGGTGCACAATGGAGAGTTGATGATAGAAGAAAAAGGAATTTACTCTATAGAAAAATTCCTGGTGGCACGAAGACTCATGTACTGGCAGGTATACCTGCACAAAACGGTGCTGAGTGCCGAGCAGATGCTTAAACGCATAATCAAAAGAGCCAAACTTATAAAAGCTACCTGTCATGAGCCATTGAATAGTTTTATAAATCAACCTGTAGAAAAGGTAACTTTAGAACAGTTTTGCAGCATAGATGATTATGATGTATTGGTAGCTATAAAAAACTGGTGCAATCATCCCGATAAGGTTTTGTCTGTTTTATGCAATGGTATTATAGACCGGCATTTATTAAAAGTTAAATATGCAGCAGAGCCATTTGAATTATTGTCTGTAAAAGAAAAAACGAATGAGGTAGCCGGCAGGTTAGGCATTTCTTATCAGGATGCCGAATGGCTGGTTTTTACGGGTGAAGCCATCAGCAGTACTTACAATTTTGAGCACGAGCATATTTATATATTATTTAAAGATGGAGCTGTAAAAGATATTTCGGAAGTAGATGATGCCTTGATAAATGAAAACCTGAGAGGCAAGGTTAAAAAATATTACATTTGTTACTTAAGATAGCAATTTACCAACTGCAGCCAGCTTAAGCAAATGCCTTAAAGCAATTTTTTATTACAGCCTACGCTATATGCTAATGGCTAAAAGCTAATTAAACATGCAATTCAGTGCAGCTCAAATAGCAGCCATCATCAATGGAAAAATAGAAGGGGATGCCTCCGTAACGGTAGATTCTTTTGGTAAAATTGAAGAAGCTATTGCAGGTCAGCTTGCTTTTTTGGCCAATCCGAAATATGAAGATCATCTTTATACTACAAAAGCTACATTAGTAATCATCAATGAATCATTGCATTTAAAACAGCCTGTTGCTGCAACTATTTTGCGGGTGCCCGATGCTTACAGCGCTTTTGCCACCCTTTTGGATGCATACCAGCAATTAAAAAATCAGCAACTGAGCGGTATTCAGGATCCTGCATATATTGATAAAACAGCCACCCTCGGCAAAAATGTTTTTATCGGGGCATTTGTTTACCTGGGCCAAAATGTGAAATTGAGCGATGATGTAAAGATTTTTCCCAATGCATATATTGGCAATAATGTTATAATCGGTATTGGAACAATTATTCATGCCGGCGTAAAAATTTACCCCGAATGTGTGATAGGTAATAATGTAACCATCCATGCAGGAACAGTTATTGGAAGCGATGGTTTTGGTTTTGCACCCCAGGCAGATGGTACCTATAAAAAAGTACCCCAGATAGGCAATGTGATTATAGAAGATAATGTGGAGATTGGTGCCAATGCAACAATAGACAGGGCCACCATTGGTTCTACTATTATCAGGGCAGGTGCCAAGCTGGATAACCTTATCCAGGTGGCGCATAATGTAGAGGTAGGCAATAATTCTGTGATAGCAGCGCAGGCTGGTGTAAGTGGCAGTACTAAAATTGGCAACAATGTAATGATTGGCGGACAGGCAGGTATTGTTGGACATATCCAGATAGCAGATGGTGCAAAAATAAATGCGCAAAGTGGTGTAAGTAAAAGTATAAAGTTCCCTAATACGATAGTAACAGGTTCGCCGGCCCACGAATATGCCGCTGCCCTGCGCAGCCAGGCGCTCAATAGAAAATTGCCTGAATTGGAAAAAAGGCTTTCTGATCTGGAGCGTTTGATTAAATTACTAACAGCCAAAGAAGAAAATCCTACCACTACCTGACATAAGTTTCGGTATCCCGTAATTGGGCTGTAAGGTAACAGTTTGAGTAAACTGTCTATCAGTCCTTTCTGCATTAGCAAAATCGGATTCTTTTCATACTTTTGCAGCTATGGATTTAAAGAACGGAGCCGAACAATTTTTTCAACACACCATTAAAGAAGAACTTACCATAGCTGGTTTCGGTATTCACACCGGGCAGGCGGTAAACATGAGGCTAAAGCCTGCAGAACCCAATACAGGTATCCTGTTTCAAAGAATAGATTTACCGGAAAAAACAATTGTAAAAGCAGATGTAGACAATGTAGTGGAAACCAACCGCAGTACCACATTGGAAGTAAACGGGGCCAGGGTGAGTACTATTGAGCACCTGATGGCAGCACTGGTGGGTATGCAGATAGATAATGTGCTGATAGAAATGGATGGTGAAGAAGTACCAATAATGGATGGCAGCAGCGAACCTTATGTGCTTGAATTAAAAAAGGTGGGCATAGTTAAACAAGATGCACCCAAAATTTACTACGATATAACGCACAATATTAATTTTATTGATGAAGATAAAAAAGTAGAAATGGTGGCTTTGCCTTACCATGAATACCGCATCAACACATTAATAGATTTTAACTCTCCAGTGCTGGGGACGCAACATGCCGATCTGAAAAATATTACCCACTTTAATGATGAAATTGCATCCAGCAGAACTTTTTGTTTCTTTCATGAGCTGGAAGCATTGCTTAACAATAACCTGATAAAAGGCGGAGACATCAACAATGCCATAGTTGTAGTAGACAGACCGGTTAATGAAGACCAGGTAAAACGCATCTCAAAAATTTTCAATAAGCATGATGTAAAGGTTAGTGAAGAGGGCATTTTAAACAATCTTCAGTTGCGTTATCCCAATGAACCTGCACGGCATAAATTACTGGATGTAGTGGGCGATCTTGCGCTGGTTGGCTACCCGTTCCGGGCGCATATTATTGCCAACAGGCCAGGGCATGCAAGCAATGTGAAGTTTGCAAAAAAAATAAAAGAGCATATTAAAAAGAACAGGTTACGCCAGGATGTTCCTAAATATGATGTGAACCAGGTTCCTTTTTATGATACCCAAACTATCGAAAAAATTCTTCCACACCGGTATCCTTTTTTGCTGGTAGATAAAGTAATGGAGCTTACCGAAACCAGGGTGATTGCAATAAAAAATGTAACATACAACGAGCCTTTTTTCCAGGGGCATTTTCCCGGAAACGCTGTAATGCCCGGAGTATTACAGGTAGAGGCATTGGCGCAGGCTGGTGGTTTTTTGGCTATACCCCGTGATTCTGAAGATCAGTATGATACTTATTTTTTAAAAATAGAAAATTGTAAATTCAAGCAAAAAGTAGTTCCGGGTGATACCCTTATTTTAAAGATGGAACTGCTTCATCCAATAAGAAGAGGTATTTGCGAAATGAAAGGGACTATATTTATTGGAGATAAAGTAGTAACAGAAGCAATACTGGTTGCTCAAATTGTAAAAAGACCCAAAGCGTAAATATGATTAGTCCTCTTGCACATATCAGCCCTGATGCTACATTGGGCAACAATGTAAAAGTAGATCCTTTTGCAGTGATTCACGAAGGCGTTACTATTGGCGATGATACGCATGTAATGTCTGGTGTAGTAATTATGAGCGGCACCACTATTGGTAAGGGATGCCTTATTTTTCCCGGAGCCGTGTTGGGTGCTATCCCGCAGGATCTGAAATTTGTAGGAGAACAAACCTCGGTTGAAATAGGCGATTTTACTACCATCAGGGAATGTGTAACCATTAACCGTGGTACAAAAGATAAATGGAAAACCGTAGTAGGCAGTCATTGTCTTTTGATGGCATATGCCCATATTGCACACGATTGTATATTGGGAGATCATGTGATTATTGCCAATGGTGTGCAGTTGGCAGGTCATGTAGATGTAGGAGAATATGCTATCATTGGTGGTTTGGCAGGAGCACCACAATTTTCTAAAATCGGGGCTCATACTTATGTAGCCGGTCATACAGTAATTAATAAAGATGTTCCCCCTTTTATAAAAGCAGGCCGCACACCCATCAGTTTTGCAGGAGTAAATTCTGTAGGCCTGCAGCGCAGGGGTTTCAGTAATGATACCATCAATGCAATTTCAGAAATCTACCGTACTATTTATAATAAGGGGCTCAATACCACCCAGGCATTGGATATGATAGAACATCAATTGCCGGCCTGTAAAGAAAAAGACCTCATCGTTTCTTTTATTAAAGGGAGTAAAAGAGGCGTAATAAAACTTTTAGGTAAAGGAGATTTAGATGAAAATTAGTTTGCAAAACGTTGGCAAACGCTACAACCGGGAGTGGATCTTTCGCCACTTCAATTTTGATTTTGCTGTATCAGGTTCTTATGCCATTACGGGTGCCAATGGTTCCGGAAAATCTACCTTGCTGCAGGTGATAGCCGGTGCCACCACACACAGCGAAGGCAAACTGCTGTATGATAAAAATGAAGGCGGTACCATAGAACAGCCTTATCAACACATCGCCATTGCAGCGCCTTACCTGGAGTTGATAGAAGAATTTACCGCCACAGAATTATTGGAATTTCATGCCGGGTTTAAAACACTCACCGCACCCATCCGGGAAATACTGCAATCTGTAAACCTGGAAAAAGCAGCCGATAAACAAATCCGATATTTTAGCAGCGGCATGAAACAAAGGCTTAAACTGGCGCAGGCCTTTTTTTCTAAATCGGATGTATTGTTTTTAGACGAACCCACTACCAACTTAGACAGTGAAGGAACGGCGCTCTATCAAAACCTCGTAAAAAACCATGCTGATAACCGGCTGCTTTTTGTGAGCAGCAATGTGCCGCAGGAATATGAGTTTTGTGAGGAGGTTATTAAAATAGAAGAATATAAATAATCCATTACCTCCTGCTCGCTATCAACAAATTCAAATCTGTATATTTTAAATCAAATCTTTCGCTAAGGTGAAAGTTGGTTAGACTTCCCTTAAATAAATAAATACCGGTGCGGATATTTATTTTATACCAGATCACATTGTCTATTCCACCATCTTCGGCAGTTTCCAATAAGAGCGGCATCAGCACATTACTAATTGCCTGCGAAGCGGTGCGGGCAAAGCCGCTTGGTATATTGGGTACGCAGTAATGGATCACATCATATTTTTTAAACACCGGTTTTTTATGGGTAGTCACCATGCTCGTTTCAAAACAACCGCCATGGTCTATGCTCACATCTACGATAACCGTTCCGGGCCGCATGGCACTTACCATTTCTTCTGTGACCACAATGGGTGTTCTGCCACCGGCTCCACTCAATGCGCCCACTGCCACATCGCAGGATTTTAATTGTTTGCCCAGTATTTTGGGCTCAATTACAGAGGTCCACATCCGCACACCAATATTATTTTGCAGCCGCTTAAGCCGGTAAATACTATTGTCAAAAACCTTTACGCTTGCACCCATGGCCAGGGCGGTTCTTGCAGCATATTCACCCACAATGCCTGCACCAATAATCACCACTTTTGTAGGGGGAATACCACTGATGCCACCCACCAATACACCTCTTCCATCATTGGCGCTGCTAAGGTATTGACCTGCAATAAGCATCACGGCACTGCCGGCTATTTCGCTCATGCTTCTTACAATAGGATTGTGTCCGCCGGCATCTTTTAAATTTTCAAAACTAAAGGCAGTAATTTTTTTAAGCATCATTTTCTCCAGTATCTCTCTTTTCATCACCGCCAGGTGAATGGGAGAAATAACGTATTGGTTAGGCCTTAAAAATTCACAATCCGCATCGCTCACCGGCGCACTTTTTACAATGATCTCACTATCAAATACTGATTTTTTATCGTATATTATTTTGGCGCCAGCTTCACTATAATCGTTATCACTGTAGTTGGCACCTTCTCCAGCTTTGGTTTCTACATTCACTTCGTGGCCATTGGCCACTATTACGCCCACAGCTTCGGGGGTAAGTGCAATACGGTTTTCATTAAAAGAATCCTCTTTAGGGATACCAATGGTAATCGATTCAGTTTTTGGTTTTATATCCAGCGTTTCTTCTAATGTTTCGTATGCAAATGATGGAGATACAAATGGTTTAACTGTTGCCATAATAAAAGGTTAATGTAAATGCCTTAAAGGAGTTGAAAACAAGATTGTTTATAAAAATCGTTGTTGTAAAAAGCTGTTTCCGGGGATGGCTATTGGTGGACGTTTCCACCGCCTGAAATAATTCCCATAGAATATTAATAGCATCATCTTAATAAAATAATTTGGTAGAACGTGTTACAAATTACAATTTTATTTGCAGCTTTCGTTCATTATTGCCGGTGGAAGTTAAATAACAATGCAGGGTATTGTCCGGCAAAAGTGCAGGGGCTTTTTCGGGCCATTCTACAAAACATAGATTGCCGGAATAAAAGCAATCTTCCACACCCGCCATCAGGGCTTCTTCTTCATTTTTTAACCGGTAAAGATCCAGGTGCTGCACTGCTGCTCCCGCCCTTGTTTTATATTGATTAATGATAGCATAAGTAGGGCTGCTCACTGTATCCATTACTTGTAATTGCCGGCATAAGGCATTGATGAATGTTGTTTTTCCGGCACCCATTTCGCCATGAAATGCAATAACAGTATGCCCTTTTATAAACTCCAGAAATTGAATGGCCACCTGATCAATTTCATCTAAACTGAATTTTGAATCCATGATGCAAAGATATTTTCATAAATAGTAAATAGTTAGCACCGGCATAAGATAATTTTGCAGTATGGAAAAAGTAGATTGGAAAGTAGAAGGGATGACCTGCAGTAACTGTGCTTTGAGCATTTCAAAATATCTTAATAAAGAAGGGGCTAAAGATGTAAAAGTAAATCCTATTGATGGGGCAGTAAGTTTTTCTGTTGCCGGGGAACAATCTTTACCAGTTTTAAAAAAGGGCATTCATTCCCTTGGCTACAATGTACTCAGCCAAAATGGCCACGAAGGTTATGGCCATGATCATAGTAATGGCGGATGGTTATCTTTTTTATCTACCAACAAAAAGCGTTTATTGTTTTGTTTGCCATTTACCCTGGTACTCATGCTGCATATGCTGGATAAATGGCTGCCTATTCATTGGCTGATGAATCCATGGATACAAATGGCTTTGTGTTTGCCGGTGTTTATAGTGGGCATGATGTATTTTGGCAGAAGCGCTATAAAAAGCATTCAAAGCGGCATCCCCAATATGAATGTGCTGGTGGCACTGGGAGCATTGGCGGCATTTGTATATAGTTTAACGGGAGCCTTGCTTCAATTAGGCCCTGAGTATTTATTTTTTGAAACGGCAGCTTCAATCATAACCCTGGTTTTGCTCGGTAATTATATGGAAGAGGCTTCTATACAATCTACACAGCGGGCAGTAAAATCGCTGGCAAAGTCTCAAAAGCTGATGGCCAATATGATAGCTTTTGATGATGAACACAGAGAGCAGGTATTTCCTGTGGAGAATACACAGCTTAGAACAGGAGATTTAATTTTAATAAAAAATGGCGAACAGGTTCCGATAGATTGTAAGATTTTATGGGGCGATGCATCTGTGAATGAATCTATCATCACCGGCGAAAGTATTCCGGTGATCAAACAAAAAAAAGATACGCTTATTGGCGGTAGTTTGCTGGAAAGCGGCCTGGTAAAAGCGCAGGTAACCGCTACCGGTAGCGACACCATTTTATCGGGGATTTTAAAAATGGTACAGGATGCCCAGGGCGAAAAACCTCCCATGCAGAAACTGGCCGATAAAATTAGCGCCATTTTTGTTCCATTGGTAATAGGAATTGCAGTACTCACTTTTCTTGTAAATTTTGCTGGTTTCGACAAAACCCTTGGCGTATCGCTGATGAGGGCCATTGCCGTACTGGTAATCTCCTGCCCATGTGCCATGGGCCTGGCCACTCCCGCAGCCATTGCGGTAGGTCTGGGAAGGGCAGCAAAAAATGGGGTACTGTTTCGAAATGCATCAAGCCTGGAATCTTTTAAATCTATCCGGCAGGTGGTATTTGATAAAACAGGTACGCTTACCACCGGCAACTTTGTGGTATCAGATTATCAAACAACCATTGATGATGCCCTTTTTAAACAAATAGCTTTTTCATTGGAAAAATATTCCAATCACCCTATCGGAAAATCTATAGCTACCCATTGGAAAAGCAATGATGCCATTCGCTGGAAAACCATTGAAGAGTTGAAGGGATTGGGTATGCAGGCTGTTGATGTAGATGGAAATGTATATGAAGCCGGCTCTTATAAAATGATGCCCGATGCAATTGCAGCAACCGATCACAACATTTTTATTACAAGAAATACAGAAATGATTGGCTGGATAGATGTGGGTGATGATGTGAGGCCGGAGGCAAAAGAAGTGATTCAATGGTTTAAAGACCAAAATATTAAAACCATATTATTAAGTGGCGACCGGCAGGAAAAGTGTGATGCGGTAGCCCAACAATTAGGCATAGACGAAGTAATAGCACAACAATCTCCCCGGCAAAAGCTGGAAAAGATAGCAGCATTAAATGCTCAAATGCCCACAGCCATGGTAGGAGATGGCATTAATGATGCACCTGCCCTTGCCAAAGCTACCCTTGGTATTTCGCTCAGCGAAGCCACACAAATAGCCATGCAAAGCTCTGATGTGATATTAATGGGGCATGGGTTAAAAAATTTACCACAGGCAATGGGCCTGGGGAAACACACGTATATCACCATTAAGCAAAATCTATTTTGGGCGTTTATCTACAATATTGTGGCTATTCCTATTGCGGCTTTTGGTTTGCTAACTCCTACTGTTGCGGCATTGGCCATGGGCTTGAGCGATGTGGTACTGGCTATTAACTCTGTACGGTTGTTTGTAAAAAAGGTTTTATAACTTCAACCATCATCAAAAAATCAGCTTGGACGAACTACACGCCATATTAAAAAAATATTGGGGCTTCCATCAGTTTCGGCCTATGCAGGAAGATATCATCAGGGCCGTTCTTCAAAAAAAAGATACCCTTGCTCTTTTGCCTACCGGTGGAGGAAAATCGGTATGTTTCCAGGTGCCGGTGATGGCGATGGATGGCATTTGTATTGTTGTGAGCCCATTGATAGCATTGATTAAAGACCAGGTAGAACAACTAAAGAAAAGGGGTATTCCTGTGCTGGCTGTTTATAGCGGCATGCATTACCTGGACGTAAAAAAAACATTGCAAAATGCTGCCTTTGGCAATTATAAATTTTTATACCTCAGCCCCGAGCGTCTTGAAACAGATTTATTCCTGGAATTTTTGCCTGCCATCAAACCCTGTCTGATAGCTGTAGATGAGGCTCATTGTATTTCACAATGGGGCTACGATTTCAGGCCACCTTATTTACGCATCAATAATTTAAGACAGGAGCTTCCGGGTGTGCCGGTGATTGCATTAACCGCTTCTGCTACAAAAACGGTGCAGGATGATATCTGCGAAAAACTGCATTTTGATAAAAACGCCCTGCGGTTTCAGCAATCTTTTGAAAGAGCAAATCTTTCTTACAGTATTTTTTCTCCTGCTGCAAAAGAAACAAAATTACTGGAGGTTTTAAACAATGTAAAGGGCACGGCTATTGTGTATTGCAAAAGCAGGAAACATACACAGCAGGTGGCAGGTTTGCTAACCATGAAAGGACTGAGTGCCGATTATTATCATGCAGGATTATCTGCCCAGGAAAGAACAACTAAACAGGAAAGCTGGATAAATAATCAAACCCGGGTGATGGTTTGTACCAATGCTTTTGGGATGGGTATTGACAAGCCGGATGTAAGGGTAGTGGTTCATTTTGACACGCCGGATTGTTTGGAGAATTATTACCAGGAAGCCGGCAGGGCTGGCCGGGATGGAAAAAGGGCTTATGCTGTATTATTTTTTCAGCCCAATGAACTTACAGACATGATGCAACTGCTGGCTATAAGATACCCATCTGCAGAGCAAATAAAAAAAATCTATACAGCATTAATGAATCACCTGCAGGTAGCAGCAGGCGGCGGCGAAGGCAATAGTTATGATTTTGATATGGCCGTTTTTGCACAAAGGTTTAAATTGAATATCCTGGAAGCTACTTATGGTATTCATGCGCTGGCACAGCAGGAAATATTGAGTTTTAATGAGATTTTTTTTCGTCCTTCTACAGTAATGTTTACTACATCAAAAAATGATTTGGTTGATTTTGAACAGCAGCATCCGGAACTGGAACCCATCATCAAAGCATTGCTGCGCAGTTATGAAGGCATCTTTGATTTCACCACTACTGTTTATGAAGGATTGCTGGCTAAATTTCTAAAAGCAGATAAGGAACAGGTAATTGTTTTGTTGAAAAAATTACATCAGTATGGCATTATTCAATACCTGCCACCTACGGATAAACCACAGGTTTACTTAATTAAAAGCCGGATGTATTCCGACGATTTTAAAATAGATGCCCTTGCGCTTGCATTAAGAAAGGAGCAACACGAAAAAAGAATCATGGCTATAACAGGCTATATCAATAATTCCCAATCATGCCGCAGCAATATGCTCGCAGATTACTTTGGTGCACCGCATGGTAGTAAATGCAGGATTTGCGATAATTGTATCAACCAAATACAAAAGGATTTGAGTGCCGCAGAATTTGAACAACTATATAATCAGATTTTGTCGCATGTTAAAGAGGAAGCAATTGATGTAAACAGTTTAATCAAAAAGTTGAGGCCTGGTACTGATAATCATATCTGGCAAGCCATTCAATATCTGCAGGCAGAAGAATTAATTATCCAGGATCAGGAGGGATTTATTAAGATGAAAATGTAGTGTAGGTACTTAATTAGTAAAGTAAAAGCATAAAAAAAGGGACCAAGATAGAAATCTAGTCCCGCTTTAAAATCCAATATCCTATGAAAAACCAAAACGAAGATAATATGGAAAATACTATAAACCAAAGATTTTTAAAACTTTTTGTAGTATTAATTCTACAGTGGGTAGTATATTTTTTAATATTACTATAATGAAAAGCGTCTAAATAAATGATTCTCAGTTGCTTGTTGTCTTTTTAATTAAAAAGAGTTGATATAAAAGTAACATAGAAGTTTAATGATTAGAACCAACTTGTTTTTTTACTCCTGGAACGGGTTCCAATGCCTAGAGCACCCAATAATGAGCGTACAATCGTATTTCCTGCAGTGCGGGCAATGCTTTTTACTACTGTATTATTCGCAATTTTTTCAAAAGTAGAAGGGGCTTCCTTTTCAGATTTTTTATCATCTGTTTTTTCCTCTTCCTGGTTTTGCGAAGCGGCTTCAAGCTTGGCTGTTAAAATTTCATAAGCACTATAACTGTCTATTTCCTCACTGTACTTGGCAACTAATTTACTTTTTGAGTTGATGGCTTTTATTTCTTCCTCCGTTAATATATCCATTCGGCTCCTTGGCGAACATAACATTGTATGAGCCAAAGGAGTCGGAATGCCCTTCTCGTTCAGCATGGTTACCAGCGCTTCTCCAATACCAAGTTGAGTGATAAGATCCTCCGTTTTATAAAAACTGGTTTCGGGATAATTATCTGCTGTTTGTTTAATCACTTTCCTGTCTGCTGCTGTAAAAGCCCGCAGTGCATGTTGAATTTTTAAACCTAATTGTCCCAATACAGAAGCAGGTACATCCATCGGGTTTTGGGTACAAAAGAAAATACCTATTCCTTTTGATCGTATCAGTTTGATAATCGTTTCTATCTGTTGCAATAGTTGAGGACTTGCTTCCTGGAAAATGAGGTGCGCCTCATCAATAAACATCACCAGTTTTGGTTTGTCAAGGTCTCCTTCTTCGGGGCAGATGGCATACAATTCTGCCAGCATTTGAAGCATAAAAGTAGAGAATAGCTTGGGTTTGTCCTGCAGGTCGGTTACCCTTAAAATGCTGATCATACCACGGCCGTCATCGCTGATGCGCATCAGGTCTTCTACGTCAAAACTTCTTTCACCAAAAAAGATATCGGCACCCTGTTGCTGCAGTTCTATCACTTTCCGTAAAATAGTGCCGGTAGAAGTAGTGGAGATTTTTCCATATAATTTTTCAATCTCCGCTTTGCCTTCGGTGCCTGTATACTGCACAATTTTTATAAAATCTGCCAGGTTAAGTAAAGGCATTTTGTTATCATCGCAATATTTAAATATCAGTGCCACAATACCGCCTTGTGTGTCGTTCAGGCCCAGGATTTTACTAAGCAGCACCGGGCCAAATTCGCTAACGGTGGCCCTCAGCCGCACTCCATCTTTTCCGGTTAAGGATAATAATTCACTGGGGAAAGCCATGGGAGAATAAGGCAGGTCCAGCTTTTGGTACCTTTCTGTAAGTTTATCATTAATGCTGCCTGCAGCAGCAATACCACTCAGGTCGCCCTTAATATCCATCAATAAAACCGGAACACTGGCATCGCTTAAAAATTCGCTGATGGTTTGCAGTGTTTTGGTTTTGCCGGTTCCTGTTGCTCCTGCAATCAGGCCATGCCTGTTCATGGTTTTAAGCGGTAGAAAAATACCCGCTTCTTTAATCACTTCCCCATCCAGCATGGCAGCTCCTATTTGCACAGACTCACCTTTGAATGCATACCCCTTTTTTATTTCCTCTATAAAAACATTTTTATCAGCCATATCTAATTTTTTTTGGAAGTTACAACCTTAAAACTAATTTTTTGAGGCCTTTGAACAGAGGTTTTGTATTTTTACTGTCAATGAAAAAGATATTAGTGCTTGCTGCCATTTTGGTATTTATTACTGCTGTTTCCAGTTTTTCATTTGATGTGCCAAAAAAAACGATCAGGAACAAAGCAGACCTCGGTAAAAAATTATTCAGCGAAAAATTATTGTCTAAAGATTCCAGCATCAGTTGTGCCAGTTGTCACAAAACTGAATTTGCTTTTGCAGATACGGTTGCATTTAGTACCGGCATTTATGGCAAACTTACCAGCAGAAATACACCTTCGGTTTTAAATATGAAAAACCGCCCCTACTATTTTTGGGATGGCCGTGCTGTTACCTTGGAAGCACAGGCGTTGATGCCGATTGAAAATCCGGATGAAATGGGGTTGCCCATAAAAGAAGCAGTAAACAGGCTCAACCAGTCAGAAGAATACAGACGTTTGTTTAAAAAGATTTTTAATCAACCGCCAAACGAAAAAAATATAGGGGCAGCATTTGCCGCATTTGAACAAACACTGGAAACAGTAGACAGTAAATTTGACGACTGGAGTAATAATATTGCTGAACTCTCTGTGGAAGAAGAAAGAGGCCGTGAGCTTTTTGTAGGCAATAAGGCTAAATGTTTTGATTGCCATTCTATGGAAGATTTTACCGATGATAGTTTTAAAAACATTGGTTTGTATAACGGAAAAGAATTGGCAGATGCAGGTCGCTTTGAGATTACAAAAAAAGAAACGGACATGGGTAAATTTAAAACCCCGGGGTTAAGAAATATTGCGGTTACGGGCCCTTACATGCATGATGGAAGATTCAAAACACTGGAGCAGGTAGTATCTTATTACAATACTCCCTTTATGTTTGTAGATGATCCCGTAAATATAGATTCGGCATTGCTAAAACCCCTGATGCTTACCCAACAGGAAAAAAAGGACCTGGTTGCTTTTTTAAAAACGCTGACTGACAGAGCATATCAAAAGTAAAAGTTGAAGAGTAGATATGTTGATGAGTGGTTTACTTTGCCAAAGAGTAGTGGTTGGATTGCATGGGTTTTCTTTTAGATAGAAAGTTCCCATCTGGTAACATTAAAAATCTTATTTCCAAAATCCCGTATCTCTTTAAGGTTAACAAAAAATTAGGCATTATATTAGCAGTACCAAAGCAGGATTAATTTTATTTGTAAATAAACTAATAATACATGGAAGCAGCTAAACCCAAAATTTTATTGTGCGAAGATGATACAAACCTTGGCATGGTACTAAAGAACTACCTGGAATTGAATGATTATGATGTAATACTGGAAAGAGACGGCCGCCTTGGTCTGGCTGCTTTTCAGCGTGAAAAATTTGATATCTGCCTGCTGGATGTAATGATGCCCAATATGGATGGATTTACAGTGGCAGAAGAAATCAGGGACATTAACCCCGATGTTCCTTTGTTTTTTCTAAGTGCAAAAACAATGAAAGATGATATCATCCAGGGGTATAAACTGGGTGCTGATGATTATATCACCAAACCATTTGACAGCGAAGTATTATTGCATAAAATAAAAGCAATTTTAAAACGCAACGAAGAAAGCCACCGTGAAGAAGTGAATGCAGAATTTGACCTGGGCACTTATCATTTTAACCCACGCCTGCGTGAATTAACGGTTAACGGTAAAGTACAAACGCTTTCTCCCAAAGAAAACGAGTTGCTTAAAATGTTGTCTGAATATAAAAACGATTTGTTGCCAAGAGAAGCTGCGCTTAAAAAAATATGGGGCAGCGATACTTACTTTAATGGCCGCAGTATGGATGTATATATTGCCAAGCTGCGTAAGTATTTAAAAGAAGACAGCAAGCTTGAAATTGTGAATATTCATGGTAATGGATTCAGGTTGGTAGAAAGCGAATAAATAAAATAATTGCAGATAAAAAATGCCGCTCATTAAGCGGCATTTTTTATGCTCCGAATAATTTATTCTGAATGCCTCCCGGTGGCATCGTTTTTTTTAAATGCTCATAAGCTTTGGCTGTTACTTCCCTGCCTCTGGCGGTGCGTTGCAAAAATCCCTGCTGAATTAAAAAAGGTTCATACACTTCTTCCAGTGTACCCGTTTCTTCACCCACGGCGGTGGCAATAGTTGTAATGCCCACCGGCCCGCCTTTAAACTTATCTATGATGGTATTGAGAATGCGGTTATCCATTTCATCAAGGCCATAAGCATCTACATTTAATGCCCTTAAAGAATGTTCAGTAATATTCATATCTATCACCCCATTACCCAAAACCTGCGCAAAATCTCTCACCCTGCGCAGCAGGCTGTTGGCAATTCGTGGGGTGCCACGGCTGCGGCCGGCAATTTCTGCAGCAGCATCGCTGGTAATTTTGGTATTTAAAATTTTAGAACTGCGCAGCAGGATATTTTTTAATGTTTCTGCATCGTAATATTCCAGCCTCGATTTTATCCCAAAACGGGATAGTAAAGGTGAAGTAAGTAAACCGCTTCTTGTAGTGGCTCCAATTAAAGTAAATGGATTTAAATTGATCTGAACGCTCCGTGCACTCGGGCCACTGTCTATCATAATATCCAGCCTGAAATCTTCCATGGCTGCATAAAGATATTCCTCCACCACATTACTCAGGCGATGTATTTCATCAATAAATAAAACATCATTTGCTTCAAGATTGGTAAGCAGGCCTGCAAGATCACCGGGTTTTTCAATTACCGGCCCACTGGTTTCTTTTATATTTACACCCAGTTCATTGGCCACAATTCGGCTTAGTGTGGTTTTGCCCAGTCCCGGCGGGCCATGAAAAAGAATATGATCCAGCGCCTCTCCTCTAAGCCTGGCTGCTTTTATAAAAATGCGCAGGTTTTCTATGGTTTGCAATTGCCCGGCAAAATCATCAATTTCCCTTGGCCGGATATTGTTTTCAAATTCCTTATCGGCGGCACTTAACCTTGCCGGCTCACTATTTAAATTGGGATTGCCCATTGTTTATTTTAATTGTAGTTTGTAAAGCTAAAGTATTAATTGCTATTTTTTTTGTGCAGTAATATTCAAATTAGATGAACATAGTTTGCAATAAAACGCAGTAATAACTATTTATAAAATTTTAATTCATTTAAATATATCGCAATATTTACTACATTGTAACAGCTTAAGAAACTTGCCGGCAAACAATGCATTTACAATAAACCGCCTTTTACCACTGCATTTAGCCATTAGTCAAATGAACGCTTACATTTATGATACAGCTACTTAGATTTGTTTTTATATGTTAAAGAATATTTCAAGATATTGGTGGTGCCAGATAACAGGTTGGTCTGTAAATTTTGCTATAAGCGTATTTTTTGTTACTACTTTTGGAGAGCCTGATAATTATTTTTTCTTAAGCCTTTTTCTTACCTGCCTGCTGGGTGTTTTTATTACTCATGTGATGCGGTACAATATCCATACACTTAAAGTGCTGGATAAACCACTAAAAACACAAATATTTTACCTGGTAGGGCTCACTTTTGCATTCGCCATTTTTTTTGGTGTGCTCACAGAGGCCATAGATTACCTGATAGGGTATAACCCGGATAAACTGCAAAAATATTCTAAACTGCAGCGCCTTTTCTTTAGCAGTTTCAACGGCATGTGGCTCTTGCTGGTGTGGAATATGATCTACTATATTTATCATTATATAGAAACCAATCGCAGGCAGGAACTGGATACTTTCCGGCTGGAAGCGATGGTGAAATCACTTGAACTAAAAACCATTAAATCTCATATCAATCCTCATTTTATTTTTAATGCGTTAAACAGTATTCGTGCTTTGGTAGATGAAAACCCGGAAAGAGCAAGAACAGCTATTACAGAACTGAGCAATATATTGCGCAGCAGTATGCAT
>JBBRFX010000027.1:0-30024 GCA_038241275.1 Chitinophagales bacterium | reverse complement strand
GTGTGCAATTTAATATTGGGGTAAAGGCTTTTAAGTTCTTTAAATAAATTTACATAAAAAGAAAGGCCCAGTTCCGGGTGATGACCACCCTGCAGTAAGAGCTGATCGCCACCAAATTTGATGGTTTCTTCTATCTTCTTTTTGTAGGTTTCAATATCAGTAATATAAGCATCGGCATGGCCGGGAATGCGGTAAAAATTACAGAACTTGCAATTGGCAATACACACATTGGTGGTATTTACATTTCGGTCTATCTGCCAGGTAACTTTGCCATGGGGCACCTGCTTTTTTCTAAGCTCATCGGCCACAAACATTAATTCGGGGAGTGCAGCGTTTTCAAACAAAAAAACGCCTTCCTCTACAGAAAGAAATTCAAAAGCCAATGCCTTGCTATATAAATCGTTTAAGATCATAATGGTAATTTAAGTTGCCTTTATTAAACGGATTGTAACCATTCACAAAAGAAACAACAAAATTACATGCATTAGGTTGTATATTCCTAACCGGTTATGAGATTAAAGACTATCCTTATATTTTTTTTTATTATTCCCCTGTTTACTAATGGGCAGGAAATTATTTCGCCGCCCCAGCCGGAATTAATTACCCGGTTTCCATTTAAACTTTTTAGTGGCGGTGTAATGGTTATCAGGGCCCGATATGAAAATGTGGAAGACAGCCTGAACTTTATTTTGGATACAGGGAGTGGAGGAATTTCGCTGGATAGTACTACCTGTGATGAAAAGAAAATAACCGGCACCAAAACAGATACTACCATCACTGGCATTGGAGGGAAACGAAAAGTATCTTTTATTTTTAATAAAACACTTCATTTTCAGGGGCTGGATGTAAAGGGGTTAAACTTTCATATTAATAATTATGAAATACTCACCAGTGTTTATGGCGAAAAAGTAGATGGTATAATTGGGTATAGTTTTTTTAGCCTCTACATTGTGAAGATTAATTTTGACAGCCTGTTTATAGAAGTGTATAGCCCGGGTAAAATGCAATACCCTTCCAGGGGTCATATTTTGCGGCCTGCATTTACTTCGCTGCCCATTCAATACCTGCAAATAAAAGACAGAAAGCGTTTTGGCAATAATTTTTATTTTGATACAGGGGGGGGGCTTTGTTTATTATTAAGCGATCAGTATGCAGAAGACAGCAGTGTATTATTAAAAAAAAGAAAACCACTGCTTACCCAGGCAGAAGGTATGGCCGGCAGGGTACAAATGAGGCTTACAGTTATTAAAGAACTGAAGCTGGGCCCCTACCGGTTTAGAAATGTGCCTACCTATTTATACAAAGATGATTACAATGTTACTTCCTATCCTTTTGCCGGTGGTCTTTTAGGCAACGATTTACTTAGAAGGTTTAATATGATCATTAATTACGGGCAAAGAGAAATTCACCTGCTTCCCAACAGTCATTTTAATGAAGCGTTTGATTATTCTTATACCGGGGTGGGTATTTATTATGTAGATGACAGGATAATGGTAGAAGATATAATTGCCGGTTCGCCTGCCGATAAAGCGGGGCTTAAAGTAGGGGATGAAATTTTTGGAGTAGGCAATAACCTCACTCATAATATACAACAGTACAAAAATTTATTACAGGTGCCTAACCAGCGTATAAGAGTAATTGTACTGCGTGATAATGCTTTAGTGCAACTTATTATTAAGACTATCAGCATTTTTTAATTTACTTTTTTTACAAAATATTTAATGGCCTCCGGTATGCTTGGCTTAATTTTGCCCTATGATTCATTTTGAAAAATTTACTTTGAATAATGGGCTAAGGGTTTTAGTGCATGAAGACAAAAGCACCCCCATGGCAGTAGTAAACGTATTATATGATGTGGGTGCCAGGGATGAAATGGCAGATAAAACAGGGTTTGCACATTTGTTTGAACACCTGATGTTTGGCGGCAGCATCAACATTCCTGTTTATGATGAACCCCTGCAACTGGCAGGTGGAGAAAATAATGCATATACCACCAACGATCTTACCAACTATTACTGCCAGTTGCCTGCCGAAAATATTGAAACAGCTTTTTGGCTGGAAAGTGATCGGATGATCAGCCTGGCCTTTAGCAAAAAAAGCCTGGAAGTGCAAAGAAAAGTAGTGTGCGAAGAATTTAAAGAACATTACATCAACAAGCCTTACGGCGATGTGTGGCATAAGTTAAGAGAACTGGTTTATACCACGCACCCCTATCGCTGGATGACAATAGGAAAGGAACTGGAACATATTGAGAAGGCAACGCTGGCAGATGTAAAAGCATTTTTCAATAAACACTATACACCATCTAATGCCATACTGGTAGTGGCTGGCAACGTAGAAATGGCACAGGTAAAAGCCCTGGCAGAAAAATGGTTTGGCCCCATACCGGCCGGTAATAAATACGAGCGGGACCTTCCTGCAGAACCCAAACAAACGGCCCCCCGTTTTTTAGAAGTAAAGGCCGACGTGCCGCTGGATGCCTTGTACAAATGCTGGCATATTTACCCACGCACCGATGACCGTTATTACATTGCCGACCTTATTTCGGATATACTAAGTGGTGGCGCTTCGTCCCGCTTGTTTCAAAGCCTGGTAAAAGAAAAACAATTGTTTAGCAGCATTGATTGCTCTCACCTGGGCAGTACCGATGCAGGCATTATGGTGATAGAAGGCAAACTGGTAAAGGGCGTGGATATAAAGCTGGCAGAAGCAGCCGTAATGGAAGAATTGACAAAATTACAAAAGGATGGAATCAGCAATACCGAGCTGGAAAAAGTAAAAAATAAAACAGAAAGCGCCATGGCTTTTGAGGATATGGGCGTGATGAACCGTGCTGCCAGCATAGCCATGTACGAACTGTTGGGCGATGCACAACTGATGAACAAAGAACTGGATAAATACAGGGCCGTAACTGCAGAGCAGATTGCCCATCAAAGCCGGATCATTTTTGACGAAAACAATTGCAGCACCCTGCATTATTTATCCAACACTTAAACCAACCAATGAACAGAAAGAAAGCACCTGCAATAATTGATGCCGTAAACTTTAACCTGCACCTGAAACCTTATGATCATTTTACCCTTGATAACGGTGTGCCTGTGTACGCCATTGATGCGGGCGCCCAGGAAGTGCTACAAATAGAAATGGTATTTTATGCCGGCAACTGGTTTGAAAAAAAACAAGGCATTGCTGCAGCCACCAACTTTTTGCTAAGAAATGGTACTGTTGATAAAACCGCTTTTGAACTAAACGAGGTGTTTGATTATTACGGAGCCTATTGCAACAGAACCTGCTACAACGAAACTGCTGTGCTTACGCTGCACACACTTACCAAACACCTGCAAGAGCTGTTGCCGGTGATGGGTGAGATGTTATCAGCATCAGTTTTTCCGGAGCAGGAACTGGAGATATTTAAACAAAACAGCAAACAGCGCCTGTCTGTAAACTTGCAAAAGCCGGAGTTTATTGCCGGCCGTTTGATAGATAGCTATGTGTATGGAGAGCAGCATCCTTACGGCAAATACACGAAGGCAGAAGACATTGATGACATCACTGCACCCGAGTGCAAAGCATTTTATGCGGAGCATTACCTGGATGGGCAGTGTGCCATTTTTGTCTCGGGCCAGTTGCCTGCTAACCTGCAGCAGCAGCTCAATACTTCTTTTGGCAAACTGGCTTTACGCAAACCAGTATTTAAAACTTCTACTATAGCAACTGTGCCGGCTATTGAAAAAAAGTACCGGGTACAAAATGATGAAAATGCAGTGCAGGGGGCTATTCGTATAGCACAAAATTTTCCCAACAGGCATCATCCCGATTTTAAAAAAGTGGTAGTGCTTAATAATATTTTTGGTGGATTTTTTGGAAGCCGTTTGATGAGCAATATCCGGGAAGAAAAAGGATATACCTATGGCATTCACAGTTACCTGCATAATCACATTCAGCAAAGTGCCTGGATGATCAGCACCGAAGCCGGCAAAGACGTATGTGAAGCCACCATTGAAGAAGTATATAAAGAAATGAAAAAGCTGAGGGAAGAACCGGTAGATGAAGAAGAAATCCTGCTCGTTCAAAACTACATGATGGGCGGCATACTTGGAGACCTGGATGGCCCTTTTCATATAATGGCAAAATGGAAAAATATTATCCTGAATAACCTTGATGAAGCTTATTTTTATGAATCGGTAAAAGCCATTAAAGAAACCAATGCAGATGAGTTGATGGAGTTGGCAAATAAATACCTGAGGCCGGAGGAGTTTTATGAATTGGTGGTTTATTAGGAGGGGAAGTCAAAAGTCAAAAGTCAAAAGTCAAAAGTCAAAAGTCAAAAGTAAAAAGTCAAAAGTAAAAAGTAAAAAGTTGTCCAAAACCTATAAGGGTTTGTGTGTTGGATAGTGGGCGGGGAAACCTTATAGTGTTTTGATAATTTTCTTCAAAGCAGGAAAGGTGGTTAAAAATCAAAAGTCAAAAATCAAAAATCAAAAGTCAATCACATTGGCATTATCCCTTGTGTGTTTAAATTATCAATTATTCATTTTATAATTATCCATTATGAACTTTATCATTCGCCTTTTAATTACTGCTGCCGTTGCTTACGGTCTTTCTATGCTGTTAAGCGGTGTGCACATACCTGATTTTACAGATGCCATCATTCTTGCGCTGGTGCTGGCATTGCTTAATACTTTTATAAAACCCATATTGGTTATTCTTACTTTTCCCATCACCATTATTACACTGGGTTTATTTTTATTTGTGATCAATGCGATTATTATATTGCTGGCTGATAAATTTATGGATGGAATAAGGATAGATGGATTTTGGTGGGCATTATTATTCAGTTTGCTTTTATCTGTCGTATCTTCTTTTGCTCAATCTTTATTTGGCAAAAAAGACGATTAATTTCAAATAATATTTTCTGCCGGGGGAACATGAATGCTTACTACCGTTCTTTTTCCGGGCGCAGCATCCCATTCAATACTGCCATTAAGGTATTGAATGCGGCTGCTTAGATTATGCAAACCAATGCCATCTTTTTGCTGCGCTTCTGCTACATTAAAACCAATGCCATTATCCTCTATCAGGATATTTACTCCGGTTTCGTCCTGCTGTATAGAAATGTCGAGCTGGGTTGCCCGGGCATGCTTTATCACATTGTTTACACACTCTTGTATAATGCGGTACAATACAGATTCAATATGTGTGGGCAGTGCACGGTTTAGCCCGTCGGTTTCTACCTGAATTTTTAATTTCTGATCGTGTATCTGGCTAATAAAATCTCTTACTGCATTTACCAGTCCTTTTTTAACCAGGGCATTTGGCATTAAATTATGGCTAAGCCCACGTACTTCAACGCCGCTTTCATTTATCAGCGTAATTGTTTTATGAAAGAGTGCTGTGCTTACTTCGTCTTTTATTACAAATACTTCCAATGCCTGCAGGTTAAAATTTGCGGCGCTCAGTAACTGTCCCACTCCGTCGTGCAAGTCGCCTGCAATACGTTTTCTTTCATTTTCTTCTGCATTAATAACCTCTATGCCTGCCTGTTGCTTTTGACGAAAAAGCTGTTGCTGCAATTCTTTTTTCTTGCGGGTTTTATAATTAGCAAAAACCAAGTAGCCGGCAAAACAAAGGAGCGCCAATAAAACCAGGGAAGCAAATAAATAAATATTTTTTCTTTCAATTTTATATTGCTGCTGTATTATTTGCTTTTCCTTTTCTGCGGTTTCGTATTTCACCTGCATATTGGCAACTTGTTTTTGCATTTCCAGGTTTATAAAGGAATCTTTTATCAGCAGCGCTTTTTCTTTGTAAGCCAGTGCAGAATCAAGTTGATTTTGATCTTTAAAAGTAGCCCCCAGGTTGCTATACACTTCGTTCAGCACATATTTGTCTTTTATTTGTTCTGCAATTTTTATTGCCTGCTGCTCGTATTGCGAAGCTTTTGCATTGCTATCGAGTTTAGAATTTAATACGCCCAGGTTGGTATATACTCTTGCCAGACCCGGTTTATCTCCTTGTGATTTAAATAATTTCTCGGCCTCCATAAATCTATCTTTTGAGATTTGGTAATTGCCCAACAGAAAATAAGATTTGCCCGTGTTCACAAGACTATTAGCCATACCCAAAGTATCATTTAATGTTTTTTTCATCTCGAAGCCCTGGAGCAAAAATTTTAAAGCTTCGGCTGGTTTTTTCTTTTCGTTATAAACAGCGCCAATAAGGTTATAACCTGTACTCACACCCTGCAGGTTATTTGATTCTTTAAAAATATCTATGGCCTCCTGCTGATACCTTATAGACTGCTCATACTGGCCAAGATAATTGTAACAGGCTGCTATATTACCCAGCAGGTTTGCTTTAGGAATGCCCGTGCTTGTTTCCAGCATGGGTAAAGAAAAAGTAAGGCATTTTTGATAATCTCCTTTTTTAAAATACAACAATCCCTTGTTGCCAAGCAATTTCATTTCTACAGGCTTATTATTGCTTTGCTGCGCAATTTTTAAACCTTTCAAAATGTAAGACTCTGCAGCATTAAAATCGCCGGCATACATACGAAACAGCCCTAATAAATTATGTACATCTGCAAAATAACTTACATAGTTTTCATTGTTTTTTGCCAGCTCATATACCTGTAGCGCTTCTGTTTCTCCCAATTTTTTATTGGAGATAAAATGCTCTTTTGCCTTAGCAAGGGTTTCTTTTATCATCACAAGGCTATCAGCCGTTTCCTGGCCATAGGCATGTGTAAAAGCCAAATTTATGAAAAGTGTAAAAAAAAGAATTTTTATGAATTTCATTTTCGGGAAAATAAATAAAAGAATGGCAAATGTTTTTAACATACAAATAATTACTTGCTGATGAAGATAAGGTAAAATTTTACTTTGTTTGTTTGGCATATTAGATAGAAATTGCAATATGCAATTTTCGCCAAAAGACTTGTCTGCCAGTCAGCTCAAAGATTTATACAAAGCCCTCCTTTTGCCTAGGATGATAGAAGAAAAAATGTTGGTGCTGCTCAGGCAGGGAAAAATCAGTAAGTGGTTTAGTGGTATCGGGCAGGAAGCAATTTCTGTGGGAGCTACTGCAGCACTGCAGCAGGATGAATGGATAATGCCCCTGCACAGGAACCTTGCTGTTTTTACCGGCCGTAATATGCCACTCAGCAAATTATTTATGCAGTGGCAGGGCAATAAAGAAGGCTACAGTAAAGGCCGTGAAAGAAGTTTTCATTTTGGCAGTAAAGAACATTATGTGTGTGGAATGATTTCTCACCTTGGTCCGCAACTGGCCATTGCAGATGGAGTTGCACTGGCTTACAAACTTCGCAAAGAAAACAAGGTATCAGTCGCTTTTAGCGGAGATGGTGGTACCAGTGAAGGTGATTTTCACGAAGCATTAAATACAGCAGCCGTATGGGATTTGCCTGTAATTTTTATTGTAGAAAATAATGGGTATGGCCTAAGCACACCCGTGAGTGAGCAATACCGTTGCAATAGCCTGGTAGATAAAGCTGCCGGTTATGGTATGGAGGGCGTGCGGATAGATGGTAACAATATATTGGAAGTGTATGACACCATCAAAGGCGTGCGGGAATATTGTATTAAAAATCAAAAACCCTATTTAATAGAATGTATGACTTTTCGCATGAGGGGCCACGAAGAAGCCAGCGGCATAAAATATGTACCCACACAACTCCTGGAAGATTGGGAAAGAAAAGATCCGATTAAAAATTATGAAGAATGGCTACTGATGAAACAGGTGATTTCTGCAGATGAAGTAGCAACCATAAAATCTGCTATTAAAACTTATATTGATTCAGAATTAAAAATAGCCATTGAAACAGGATCGATAAATGTGGATACATCGGAAGAGTTGAAAGATGTTTATTGTTCTTTTGTGCCGGATGGTTCGCTTGTAATGGACAATAGCCAGCCCTCTTTCAACAATACTCAAACAACCGATAAAAAATTTATTGCTGCTATCTCAGATGCTTTACGGCAATCTATGGAAAAGCATGCCAACCTTATTTTAATGGGCCAGGACATTGCAGCATATGGTGGTGCATTTAAAGTAACAGAAGGATTTGTAGAATTATTTGGAAAAGACAGGGTGCGCAATACGCCTTTGTGCGAAAGTGCCATTGTGGGTGCAGCTTTAGGTTTAAGTTTAGAAGGGTATAAAGCCATGATGGAAATGCAGTTTGCCGATTTTGCAACTGTAGGTTTTAACCAAATCATAAATAACCTTGCAAAGATTCACTACCGCTGGGGCCAAAACGCAGATGTGGTGATACGTATGCCCACCGGTGGCGGAGTAGGGGCCGGACCTTTTCACAGCCAGAGTAACGAAGCGTGGTTTGCACATACTCCCGGATTAAAAGTAGTGTATCCTTCTTCTCCCATAGATGCAAAAGGTTTGTTGATTGCAGCCATCAACGACCCCAACCCGGTATTGTTTTTTGAGCACAAAGCATTGTATCGAAGTATCAGCGGCCCTGTGCCGGATGAGTATTATGAAATAGAAATAGGAAAGGCAAGGCATGTGCAGCAAGGCGAAGATATTTCTGTAATCACTTATGGCGCCGGTGTGCATTGGGCACTGGAATATGCCCGAAAAAATAAACAGGTTTCTTTAGATATCCTGGATCTGAGAACGCTGCTGCCGCTGGATTATGAAGCCATTAGAAATGCAGTGGGCAGAACAGGAAAAGTGTTGATCCTGCACGAAGACAATTTAACCGGCGGCATTGGCGGCGAAATAGCCGCATGGATTGCAGAGCATTGTTTTTATAATTTAGATGCTCCTGTAAAACGTTGTGCAAGCATGGATACGCCGATTCCTTTTAATATAGAACTTGAGAAAAATTTTATGGCATATAGCAGGTTGGGGGAGCGTATTGAGGAGTTGATGGGGTTTTAGAGGTTTAAGGGTTTAAGAGGTTTAAAAGGTTGAAGAGGTTCAAAAGTTTAAGGGTTTAAGAGTTTAAGGGTTTAAAGGTTTGAGGGTTTAAGGGGTTTGAGGGTTTAAGGGGTTTTAACAGGAACTGCGTACAGCTATTTCAAGAAATAAATGCCTAATCTTTATATTATAGCAGGTTGTAATGGAGCAGGAAAAACTACTGCGGCTGCAGTGTTACTATCTGATGTATTTCATACTGATATTTTTATTAATGCTGATAATATTGCGGCAACTTTAAATCCTCGAAAACCCGAAATAGTTGCCATGAAAGCTGGCCGCATGATGCTGGAACAAATACAATACAGGCTTTCTCGAAACCAGACATTTGCAATTGAAACCACTTTGGCTACCCGTACTTATCTTAATCTTATTAGGCAGGCACAATTATCAGGATATGAAGTGATATTGCATTTTCTATACCTGCCTTCTGTAGAAATGGCTATTGAAAGAGTAAAATTGAGGGTAAGCAAGGGAGGTCATGATATTCCATCTGATGTAATTGAGCGGAGATATCGTACCGGGATTAAATATTTTTTTGAATATATTAAACGGGCCGATCGTTGGTATTTTTATGAAAACAAAGAGTTGCTACCTGTAATAATAGCCAGGGGAGAAATGCCAGACACTATTTTAATTTATAACTTTGAGCTATGGCAACAACTAAAAAACAAATAGTATTTTCTAAAAAGGCACAAGCTGAAATGGAGCTATTGAATAAAGCATTTAAAAAAGTAGCCAAAAATATTATTGCCGAAACCAAGGCCAAAAACTCCTACATGGTCATTGCCGGTAAAAATGGCAGCATCAAAAAAATTCCTGCAAAAGATTTGTAATACCTGGAGCCAATAAAATTGCCTTGCACAAAGTATTGGTATAATCAAATCAGTTTTCAATACTGCAACTGAATCTCTAAAATTTCATATTTAAATTATTGAATAATCAGTTAATTTAGAATCAATGATTCAAGACAACCTATTCCTTATTCTGTCTCTCTTATTTGCGGTGAGCATGTTATCAATGCTAAGCGTAAAGCTGAAAATATCTTATCCCATACTACTGGTGGTTGTCGGTTTGTTCATTGGTTTTATTCCCGGTATGCCGGTTGTGAGCCTGGACCCTGATACTGTATTTCTTATTTTTCTGCCACCCCTATTATATTCTGCTGCATGGAACACTTCCTGGAAAGATTTCTGGAAAAGCCGGAGACCCATTGGCCTGTTATCTATTGGCCTGGTAATATTTACCTCTACTGCCGTTGCATTTTTTTCTCATGCTATTATTCCAAACTTTCCTTTAGCGTATGGATTTCTGCTGGGAGGAATCATTTCTCCGCCGGATGCGGTAGCAGCAGCATCTGTTTTACAGGGATTAAAAGTTCCTAAAAGAGTATTAACGATCCTGGAAGGAGAGAGTCTTGTTAATGATGCTTCATCGCTCATCGTATTTCGCTTTGCGCTTGCAGCTATTCTCACCGGCCATTTTAGTATGTGGCAGGCCACAGGTGATTTTTTCCTGGTGGCTGGTGCAGGTATTTTAATTGGCGTAGGTATTGCATTTATCGTGTATGCCATACATCGTTTTCTTCCCACCAATGCCAGTATTGATACTGCGCTTACTGTTTTGTGCCCTTACCTGATGTATATAGCAGCAGAGCAATTTCATTTTTCGGGCGTTATGGCTGTGGTAAGCGGCGGGTTATTTTTAAGCTATCGCTCTCATGAAATATTTTCCTATAACACAAGAATTCAGGCCTATTCTTTCTGGAATACATTTACCTTTTTGCTTAACGGACTTGTGTTTATTTTAATAGGCCTTCAACTACCGCAGATAGTGGCCGGGCTTGGGGATTATTCTATCTGGCAGGCTATTTTTTACGGTGTTGTTATCAGCCTTATAACCATTATCATTCGAATTGTGTGGGTATTTCCCGGAGCATATATCCCAAGATTTTTCAGCAAAAAAATTCGTAAACAGGAAGAACGGCCCAAAGCAAACAGCGTGTTTTTGGTTGCATGGAGTGGCATGCGTGGAGTGGTTTCGCTTGCGGCGGCATTGGCCGTTCCGCTTACGCTTTCTAATGGAACATTGTTTCCTTACAGAAACCTGTTATTGTTTATCACATTTGTGGTAATTCTTATAACCCTTGTATTACAGGGTTTAAGCCTGGGATTTATAATAAGAAAACTCAAAATAGAAGAAGAGCCTGATACCGATCAGAAAGAACTGGAACTGGCCATTAAACTGCAGATGGCAGAAGCAGCGATAGATTATATGAATGCAAACTATAAGGAAGAAATAAATAACCTGGATGCTTATAAAAGAGTAAAGGATCGTTACAGCAGGATGGCAGATATTTCGTATAAAAAAATTATGGAAGGGGAAGATGAAGACAATCGTTTTTTGCCTGCATACAGGCAGATGCTTACAGAGCTGATAAAAGTGAAAAGAGAGGTTTTAAAAAGGCTGCGCAAAGAACATTTATACTCCGATGAAATCATCAGAAGCAAAGAATGGGAACTGGATTTGGAGGAAGCAAGGCTGAATGAATCTTAACTGTTAAAACTTTTATTACTCAAATGTCGTATTATAGTACATTGGAATTATTTTATCGGCAGTTGTAAAAAAATTACTAAACCTTTTGAGCCAGACTAATACACAAATTTTAAATCCTGCACAATGGCTTGCCCTATACGGCGATTACCTGTTTTCTATTGCGATGATTAAATTAAATGACAGGCAACTTGCCGAAGATATGCTGCAGGAAACTTTTCTATCTGCTATTAAAGCCGCCCCAAATTTTAGAGGAGAAAGCTCGGAAAAAACCTGGCTCACCACGATCCTCAATAATAAGATTATCGATCAATACCGCAAAAAGTCAGTGGTAAAAACTGTTACAGAATATATCAATCAAACAGAACTTTCCTTTACACTAAGCTTTTTTGAATCGGGCCAAGGTGTTATTCCGCATTGGTTAGAGGAGGCTTATCCCAGGCATTGGGCTACCGGTGCCGATGCCCATTTAAACCAACGGGAGTTTGAAGACATTCTTAATGATTGTATTAAAAAAATGCCCGACAAATTAAAGCTCATTTTTATGGCCAAATTCATGGAGGAAGAAACGGCTGACCATATTTGTAAGGAGTTTGATCTTTCTTCGTCTAATTATTGGGTAATCATACACCGGGCAAAAGTGCTGATGCGCAGTTGCCTGGAAAAAAACTGGTTTTTAAAATAAGGTTGAATGAAAGTAGGATTAAAAAATATAGTTCACAATTGTAAGGAAGCCACTTTGCTATCTCTTAAAAAGGAAGATGGTAAGATATCTTTAGGGGAAAGGGCGAGACTTATTATTCATTTATCGTTTTGCGATGCATGCAGGCAATTTATAAAACAATCGGGCATCATTAATAAAGCCATGAAACAGCTTCATGATAAACTCTATAAGCATCCTCCACATATACTTTCTGCAGAGGCAAAGGAAAAAATGCAACAGCAACTTAACAGCCATCTTTAAGCTTCAATAAAAAAATATTAAAAAAACCTTGCATTGGTATGTAAGGTTTTTTTATGACCTGCGTCTATTGGGATATAACTGTGTAATTTATTAAATGCTTCAATAATGAATACAAAATTTTTAATGACGCTGCTATTACTGCTTTTTTCATCAATAGTAATAGCTCAAACTCCATCGCCAGCTATTGCAGTAAAATATTTTGAAACCAAGGACGGAGCCATCAGGGGCTACGATCCTGTGGCTTATTTTAAAGAATCAAAAGCTGTGAAAGGTGACCTGCAATTTTCCTTAAAATGGAGTGGAACAGACTGGTATTTAAAAACGGGGAAAACAGGGATACCTTTAAAATGGATCCTGAAAAATATGCACCACAGTATGGCGGCTATTGCGCTTATGGTGTAAGCGAGGATCACCAGTCGCCTACCGACCCCCAGGCTTTTACCGTTCTAAATGATAAACTATACCTGAACTACAACAGCAAGGTTAAGGAAATGTGGATGAAGAATACATCGCAACGAATAGAACAGGCAAATTCATTTTGGCCGGCTTTAAATGCAGGTAAAACCCAATAAAAAAATAATTCATGTTTATACAATTTAAAAAAGCTTTGCTGCTAAGCATAATCGTTTTTACCACAATGCATGCCGGGGCGCAGGATAAATCAGCAGCCAGGAAACAGCAATTTAATATTGGCAGCGATGCAGTTGCTGTTAAGGGGTATGATCCTGTGGCTTATTTCATTCAGCAAAAATCAGTTAAAGGAAAAAAAGAATGGGCTGTCTCTCACCAGGGAGTGATTTATTATTTTTCTTCGACAGAAAACAAAGAACTGTTTAAGAAAAATCCCGGTGTCTATGAGCCACAGTATGGCGGATGGTGTGCCTATGCCATGGGAGCCTCGGCAGAAAAAATACCCATAGATCCTGAAACATTTAAAATAGTAAATGGTAAACTTTTTCTTTTTTATAATAAATTTTTTAATAACACACTTATTAAATGGAATAAAGATGAGCAGCACCTGCACACAAATGCAGATGCCAACTGGATTAAACTTTTTAAATAAATAATACTATGCCTTCTAAAAAAATTGTTTCGCTGTTACTTCGTTTGCTGGCTGCCGTTATACTGCTGCAAACCTTATTTTTTAAGTTTAGTGCTGCACCCGAATCTGTTTATATATTTTCCAGGATAGGAATTGAACCCTGGGGAAGAATAGGCACAGGAGTAGCAGAATTAATTGCTGCCGTTTTGTTGCTCATCCCTTCTACTATTGCTTTGGGATCTGTTATGGGCATTGGTATTATGCTTGGTGCAATAGCAACTCACCTGTTTGTGTTGGGCATTGAAGTAATGAATGATGGTGGCCAGTTGTTTATTTATGCGCTCATTGTATTGATAGCCTGTTGCATTTTGTTGTTACAAAACAGGCAACAACTTATATTATTAAAAGCCAAAATAAATTTATGAAAAGCCTTTTAAAAGTTACTGCCCTCTTTACATTGCTTATTTTAATTAAAGTGAATGTTGTTGCGCAGGGTTGCAGTGATGCCGGTTTTTGCACTATTGGCAATTTGGCTCAGCAGCAAACAAACGATACAAAAAAACAGAAATTCACTTTGCAATTGCCTGCGGGCATTGGCGACGAAGAAGTGTTTGTATTTAGCCCCGCCATACAATACGATATCCAGCTCAGTAAAAAATGGGCTATACAGGCAAAGCTTACTACTAATTATGCGGATGGCAACCTTGGCTCTGCCGCAGGATTGGGCGATGTTTTTTTATCGGGCACCTACCTCTTTCGCAATAAAAAAAATGACTGGAATTTGTCTGCTACTTTGGGCAGCAAACTTCCGTTGAACCAGGCTAATTTAAAAACAAAGGGCCGATCGCTGCCAATGCAATATCAAAGCAGCCTTGGCACTATAGACCTGATTACCGGTGTTGCATTGAGCAATAAAAAATGGCAGTTTGCAGCCGGTTGGCAGCAGCCTTTAACAGGTACCAATGGTAATAATTTCTTACCCATCTATTTTAGCAATAAAGAAGCTGATGCATATATACCTTCCAATGATTTTAATAGAAAGGCAGATGTATTGCTTAGGGGCTTGTATAAATACAGCCTGAATAAGCGGCTTGACTTTAAAGGGGGATTATTGGGGATTTATCATCTTGGAAAGGATACTTATATAGATGGCAATATAAGCAACCAACCGATTGCTATTAAAGGTTCCGATGGGCTGACGCTTAATGCAAGTCTGTCGGGCTGGTATGCAGTCAGCAAAAAAATGACGATTGGCCTCACTGCTGCAGTACCATTGGTAATACGAGATGTGAGGCCTGATGGACTTACAAGGAGTTTTGTAGTATCCCCGGAAATTAGCTGGAGTTTTTAATTTTTACTTCACATAAATTATTTTTATGAAAATGATTTCTTCCCTGCTGTTAATAATAATTTTAGCAGCAGCCTGCAAAAAAGAAACACTTGCACCGGTAATAGTGCTAATGGAAACGCCGGCAGATACAATGGCTATGACTCTGCAGATGGGTCAATTTATGAATGGTCCTTATGGCAGTGTTTCCGGCAAAGCCGTTTTAATAAGAAATACAAATGGCAGTTATGAAGTTAAACTTGAAAATTTTAATACCAGCAACGGGCCAGACCTTTACGTTTACCTGAGTAAAGAAATTATGCCCGTTAATTTTATTCAACTCGAAAAATTAAGGTCTACAACCGGTAACCAGGTTTATCCTGTTCCGGGTTCTCCAGATTTTATGCAGTATAAATATGTATCTATTCATTGCAAGCAATACAATCATTTATTTGGATATGCCTTGCTGCAATAATGGTATAATCTTATTATTTTTAATACAAATTAAAAAAACCGGGTAATTTAAAATGGTACAAGTTTCCTTAATGGCACAATTACATTCGTTATTGCAAATGCTGGAGATCATTACCAGCGACAATTATACAAAGAAGAGTGCAATGCTTGGCAGCAGTAGTATCGGCCAGCATACACGGCATATTATAGAAATGATTCAATGCCTGCTTAATGGATATAACCAGGGCTTAGTAAATTATGACATACGATCAAGGGATGTACAAATAGAAACTGACAAACTTTTTACTGTAACATTATTACAGAATTTGCTGCTTAACCTTCAACAACCTGATAAAGCATTAATCCTTCAACAGGATGAGCCAGACGAATTGATACATAGCACTTATAAAAGAGAGTTATTGTACAATACAGAACACGCCATACATCATATGGCATTAATAAAAGTGGCGCTGCGTGAAATGGAAATAAATATTGCTGATGAAAATTTTGGTGTGGCATCTTCTACTATTCGTTATAAACAATCGGCAGCATGTGTACAGTAATTTATATACCTGCCAAAGATGGTCCTTTATTTTCTTCCTGCAGAGATGAAGATCCGGCAAGAGATGCGGCATGGGAACCCCAAATAATTAAAGGCGAAACAGGTCTTTTAGTTTATCCAAAAGATGCAGCGGCAAACGGAACCTGGATAGGGTTGCACGAAAAGGGTCATACTGTAGTTTTGCTGAATGGTGCTTTCGAAAAGCATGTGAAAAAGAACAGCTACAAAAAAAGCAGGGGACTAATAGTAACAGCAATATTGGACAGTATCAATCCTTTGGAAAAATGGCAAACGATCAACCTGGAAAACATAGAACCCTTTACTATAGTCGTTTGGTTTAATCAGCAACTATTTCAATTGGTTTGGGATGAGCACAATAAGTATGAAAAAAACATGCCTGCCAATGAACCATATATCTGGTCTTCGGTTACCTTATACGATCCGGAAGTTCAGCAATTAAGAAGGCAATGGTTCAATAATGAAATCAAACATAATTCAGTATCAACTGCAAAAGAGTTGTTAGAAGTTTTAAACTTTTATAACGAACCACAAAATGGATTTGTGATGAAGCGGAATGAACATATTCAAACCCTGAGCATTACATTGATACAATTTTATTCCCGGCATTTCATCTTTGAATACCACGATTGCAGGAATTTAAAGGTTAAAAATATCTGGATGAAACAAATGCAGCCTTCAGTAATTAAATGAATTTTATCAGCTCCATATTATTTCGCAGCAGGATATTTTTTATAAAATTATTTCATTGGGAATATTGGAACAGTGCTGTTTTATATTTTCCTGTACTGCCTTACCTAATTTTTTTATGGATAAAAACCAAAAGCTTTTTCTTTTTTAATGCAGCCAACCCCGGTATAAAAAATGGTGGATTTTTAATGGAATCTAAATGGACTATGGATGGAGATGCACCCCGTACTTTTTTCCCTGATACATTATTGATTCATCCTTCAGAAGAATTTATAAATGTATATAAACGCATATTATCATTATTGTCTTTTCCTTTTGTAGCCAAACCAGATATTGGCAGTAAAGGCCAGGGAGTGGCGATCATTCATAATAAAGAAGAGTTGCAACAGTACCATAGGGCTTGCCCGTTTGAATATATTGTGCAGGAAAAAATAAATTATTCCCTGGAAGCAGGTATTTTTTATGTGCGTATGCCCAGCGATAATAAAGGGCAAATAACAGGTATTGTGCAAAAAGAATTTGTGAAAGTTACCGGTAATGGAAAAGATTCGGTGTACCAGTTGCTGATGCAAACACCACGCTATGTTTTACAAATTCAATCCTTACAAAAAATTATTGAGGCATACACCATGCAGGAAGTTTTGCCGCATGGCCAGGTAAAACTATTGGTAGATATTGGCAACCATGCAAGAGGATCATATTTTATAAATGCAGCCCAACGTATTAATCCGGCACTTACAAACATTATAGATCAATGCTGCCAGCGTTTCCCCGGTTTTTATTTCGGAAGATTGGATATAAGGTTTAATAGCTGGGAGCAGTTGGAGCGGGGAGAACAATTTGCAATAATCGAGCTGAATGGTTCGGGTAGTGAGCCAACCCATATTTACGACCCCGCCAATTCTATCTGGTATGTATGGAAAGAGATTTGCCGACATTGGAAAATGATGGCCATCATCAGTATTTACAATAACAAAAAAGGCATATCCTATTTATCCTTTAAGCAAGGGCTGAATATGTTTAAAAGCCATTTTGCTTACCAGCGGAAAATGAACCAATTTCATTTTGAACCATCCACAAATGAAACTACAAAGGCTGCAGTTTACGAAGCAAATTATAAATGGCAGGATTAAAAAACAGGAATTTGCTAATTCAGTGATTATTCTCCGGGATGATAATTTCTTTCTATATTTTTCATCACATCTTCTTTATAAAATAACACATCTTTAAACTCCCCCTTTGTGTACATCAGTAACTGATCATTAAAATGTTTGGAGCTGGGGTTGCCACTATTACCTCCGGCCAGTAATGATTTTGCCTTTACCTTTTTACCAAACTCTACTGCACAAATAAAACTATTACCACTTACGCCATAACGTTTATTGGTGCCCGGAAAATAACGGCTGTTGTAAGAAGGCAACATGCCCCAGAGTGCAGAGGCAAATGGAACCGGAAAACTTTCTTTGCTATCATCATATTGCTGGTTGATATCGCCGCTGATGCGCTGGTAACGGTTAAGGCTACCCCAGGATATTTGCCAACTGCCATGTTTTTTTGTAAGGTCATTTATTACATTCAGCAATGGGTTTAATAATGCTGCTGCACTGGCTGTGGCTGCATATTTTTTTGTAAAACTTACCTGGTCTGGTTCTTCTTCATCAATATAGACTTTTCTTATATTGGCATTTAAAAGTTGAGCCCATTCTACAGCAAGCGTAGTGGCTATAGAATTTTCTGAGGAATGGTAATCCCAGTTTTTTAGCATTGCTACAGGTTCTTTAAGTTTTGCATATGCACTATCTGCAGGTTGCACATTTTGCTCAAATGCTTTTACCAAAGCGGGAACCAATACTTCAAAAGCAGCAAGGTAAGTATCGTAACCTGCCTTTATCATTTTATCAATATCAAATTTGTTTTCTCTTTTTAAAACAGTGGCGGCATTAATGCCACGAAAATTTTCTCCATCAGGGGCCATGTAATTTGGATAATTAGTTTTAAGCGGGCTGCTGCTGCCGCTCACAGAGTAGGGAGTGGAGTTGCAGTTTTGTATCCAGCCTGTGGCGGGGTTTATTACCTGCACAATATCTTTTACTTCATGCAATCCTTTCCAATCTGTTTGCGGGTTGCTGCCGTCTACCGGTTGGCTCCAGTTGTATTTTTTATCCCTGATGGGAATGTAATTGCCATGCCAGTAGGCAATGTTTCCCTTGTTATCTGCAAACACAGTGCTGTTGCTGGTATTACCACGCAGCGCCATGGTTTTAGTATAATCTTCAAAGCCTTTAGCCTTGGTACGTTGCCAGCTTTGTATTAATCCGTTCATCATACGGTTGCTGGATTGTACGCTGATATATTGCCCATTTCTTTTGGCCATTACTGGTCCGTGGTGTGTGTATAAGGCTGTTATATTTTTAGCTGAACTGCTGCCGTCATTCTTATACCGTATGCTGATTTGTTTTGTTTGTACTTTTTTTATTTGCCGGTTGTATTCATACTGCAAACCATTTTCCCCTTTTGTTATTTTCTCTGCATACATATCTGCCACATCTACATTGTTGCTGGTATGCATCCATCCGCAGTATTCATTAAAACCCTGGTAGATAAAAAACTGTCCCCAGGTTACGGCGCCATACACATTTAAGCCTTCTTCACTTACCATATGCACTTCGGGGCGAAAGTAAAATGTTACATGCGGGTTGATGTATAGAATGGCATTGCCGCTGGCTGTTTTTGTGGGCCCTACAGCAAACCCGTTGGAGCCTGTACTTATTTCTTCAAATTTTTTAGGATTGTAAGAAGAGGCCTTGCTGCTGCCGCTGTAAAAATCTTTTACTTCTTCTTCACTAATACCTCCTGTGCTGATAGCGCCAATGCTGCCATCCGTCCACAATAATGGGTACCATGGGTGAAAGCGGTTTAGCAAAGCCGGCTTTGTTGCAGGATTTTTATAGCGCCAGTAATTAATACCATCGGCATAAGCATTCAATAATTTTTTTAGCCATTCAGGTGATTTTTTAAAATCAGCCATGGCATCTGTGCTGTCAATCAGCAATCTTACATACAAGTCGTTGTAAATATCTTTTTCTCCATTTACCTCTGCCAGTCGCCCCAGCTTTTCAATATAATTCATCTCCACTCTTTTAAAATCATCTTCACACTGTGCATACAATAATCCAAATACTGCATCGGCATCCGTTTTTCCATAAATATGGGGAATACCAAAATTGTCTCTTATGATGTTTACATTTTTAGCCTGTTGTTTCCAGCGGTTTATTTCTGCAGGAGTAAATGGTTGCGCCTGGTGTTTCAAAGGCAACAACATTAAAAGCAATAGTATTTTTTTCATAGATCTGTGTTGATGCTGCTAAGGTAATTATTGTATGAATGTTACTTTTTTAATTTTGCCATTGGATACTTCGTAGATAGCTACTGCTTCAATAAAATTTTTTCCTGCCCGAACCTTTTCTTTATCAATGATCACATTGCCATTCACTATCCTGTTTACAATCTGGCAATACAAATTGGGAATGTTTTTAAACATGCTTTCATAACTGCTGCGCATTGTTTCTTTCCCTTTAGATAAAAGCTTTGCAGGATATTCATACAATTCTACATCATCAGCATAAGTATCCATAAAGGCATCTATATTGCGGGCATTGTAGGCGTTCAACTGCCTTTGCACGATGGCCTCAGGCGATTCTTTTATGATGGAGTCCGGCATAAGCAGCATACCGTTTTTAAAAACCATTTCAATTTGGTTGAGGTGATGCAAAGCCTCTAATGGATTTTTGCTGAGCAGGATCAAATCCGCCTGTTTCCCTTTTTCTATACTTCCCCAAAGTTTTTCTTTGCCAAAGCTAATGGCAGTGTTGATGGTAGCAGCTTTTAAAATAGCAGCATTGCTCAAACCTGCTTTTTGCATAGCTTCCAGCTCCTGCAAATAAGAACTGGCATGCTGTGTGCCGATATTGCCTGCATCTGTTCCGGCCGCAATATTAACGCCGGCATTAGCAAGTTTAGTAAGATTAATATAACTGATAGAATCCGATTTGCTTACGGATGCAGGGATCCCATTTTTTCGAAGCATCTTAAGAACAGGAAGCATTTCTGTTTCCGTCATGGCTTCAGGGTCTGTAAGGCTGCCATATGTAAAAGCATTGGCCCATTTTAAATCCTGCGGATGGTTTGTAAGGAGGCCGGAAAATACTTTATAATAATTGGACCCTACAATTAGCGTGGGTATGTAGGTTACGTTTTTTTGTTTCAGGATTTTTACAAAATTGTCGGGTATCACTGCATCATCAACACTGTGTACTAAAATATCAGCTCCGGCTTGTACTGCAAACTGTGCTGTTTTTAATTCGGTGGCGTGTACGGCCAGTTTCAAACCATTTTTATGTGTTTGATCAGCTATATATTTTACCAGCTCAAAATTCTTTTCTGCAGGAAGATAGTTGCCGGCTATGTACCAGATTTTAATAAAGTCTGGTTTGTAAGGCAGCATTTTTTGCAACAAAGAATCAGCCTGTTCTTTGTTGCTGATTTTAATGATGGGTTTATCAGGACCGAGTTCGGGCCGGTCTACCATTGAAAACAACGGACCTGTAACCAAAACATTTGGAGATGGCTTGTGAGCCGAAATAGAATCCCTTACATTGAAATTGGCAAAAGGTCCGCCTACATCCACAACCGACGTTATACCAAGACGCAAATACCTGTTCAAATAATCTGAAGCATTGTTTTTTCCAAAAGCAATTTCTTTTTCATACGGCAATTTTTTTCTCAGGTCAATGGCATCAGGCCTGGTATACAATCCACCCGATTGAAAAAAATGAATATGTGCATCTGCCATTCCAGGCATTAAAAACTTGCCCGTGCCATCTATCTCTTTTGTGCCGGCTGCTGTTTTTATTTTTTTTTCCGGCCCGGCCTGTTCAATTATTCCATTGTGTATTACAACTGCATAACCCGGCATTGCTTTGCCGCTTGTTACATCTATCAGCGTAACATTTTTAATAATTGTGGTTTGAGCATGAATGTAACCAAAGCAAAGCATCAACAGCAGTAGCAGTAAAAAAGGCTTTTTCATTAACTTTATTTTTAATTTAAAGAATGATAAAAAAATCATGTTGTTTATAAGAATGCATATTACATGCAAAAGATAACAACTACGATTGAAGAAAGCAAAAAAGTATTGGGTTAAATATAAAGCGGCGGGAATAAAGGAAGGGGAACTTTAAAAATAATTGCTTAGGGCTGATCTTCTTTTTTTGCTGCGCCAATGGGCATTATTTTTCTATACTGGTAAGAGGCATTTAAAATATACTGGTTAAAGGCAAGTTCGCTGCTCAGTTGTGTAAAATCATAAGAAGGCCGGTACCAAACCAGGAAACTATCTAAAGCCAGCCCCGACAAACCAGTGATGCGGCCTACAGTTATTTTATTAAAACGATAATCAATGTATTTTTCCTGCTCCTGCATTTCCAGCCTTTGCTTAAAAGCTTTGATTCTTTTGTTTCTGCGAAAACGGAAAATATTAATCAGTTCATTCACATCGGCACCCACTGCGCCTCCGGGTGCGATGCTGGTAGAAAGGCCCGGCTTTTCATATCTGAATATATCGGCATAAGTTTGCCGGTTTTCTATGGAGTCTTCTTTATAACTTTTAGAATAAACGATTACTTCTTTTAGTACGCTGTATTTACTTTCTATATTTAAATGAAGCGATATATCAAATTGTTGCAGGTTGTTTATTGTATTAACCGCAAAGGGTTGCGTGGGTTTGTTTTTGTAAACAAAAGTGAGGGAGTCGCCGGGCTTCACCATTATACTATATCTACCCATACTATCTGTAATTGTAAACATACCGCCGGTACTAAGCACTTTTACATTTTCTACCCGGTTTATTTTACTCTTGTCCAATACAGTACCACTAACGGTGTACTGTGCACGAAGTACAATGCTGAAGGAAGAAAAAAATATGAAGAGTAAAACAATACGCAAATGCAGAGGTTTTATTTGAGCCGGTAATATTAGGCAGTAATTGCTGTTATTGATGGACCATTGATTTATTTAACGTGTTTTTTGCTTTTATTACTTCTTCAATCACTGCCGGGTAGTGCTGGTGTTCCAGTGCATGAATTTTTTCTGCCAGCATTTGAGGAGTATCGGTTTCGGTAACCTGGCAGCGAACCTGGGATATGATTTCACCATTATCATAAATATCATCTACATAATGAATACTGATGCCGCTTTCTTTTTCTTTATTGGCTATCACTGCTTCGTGCACCTTTGCGCCATACATTCCCTTGCCTCCATATTTGGGCAGCAGTGCCGGATGAATATTAATAATGGAAGCGGGCCATTCTTTTAAAAGAGCGGAAGGTATTTTCCATAAAAATCCTGCAAGTATTATCAGGCTTACCTGCTGCTGTTTTAAAACAGGGCAATATCCATCCCCGTTAAAAAAACGTTCTCTTTCTATGATAAGGGTTTCAATATGGTGGGCTTTGGCTATCTGTAAAACACCTGCACCGGGCTTGTTACATACTATTAATGCAATTTTTACCGTTGGGTTATTTTCAAAATACACGATAATCTTTTTGGCATTACTACCAGCTCCGCTGGCAAATATGGCCAGTGTTGTAATATGATTGGTTGTGTCTCCTTTCTTTTCAGGCAATGCACTCCTGAATGTTTTTTCGGGTATGGGAGTGGCTGCCTGAATTTTATTATCGAAATCTTTCCCCTTAAATCTATTAAATATTTTATAGATGTATTTTTTAAAAAAAGTGAATTGCCCCAGCGGAATGCTGGTTAGTAAAACACATAAAGGCCAGATAATGGTTAAAATGATAATATAAGTAATGATCCATGCTACCCCTTTTTCTATTCCGGTAAGTTCCATTATTTTTCTGCCTGCTATGCCGCAGATGCTGCCACCCAGGGCAAATGTGGTAAGAATAAGCACCAGGTCAATGCCATTTACTTTCCACTTGCGCTGTAATTTTTCAAACATATTGCAAATGTGCAGCAAAACTTTGTGAAAATAGAAGAGAATTTAGTGGGCAGGTAACTGATAAATGCCTTGTTACATAAACATGACAATGCACATACGAAACTTTCTACAATCCGCTGAAACCCACGCTGGATAAGGAAAAAAAAAATTAACAAATGTTGATAGTTTGTGAGTTACGTACCTTATTTTTGCAGCCGTGTAAGGATATTTTTCCACATTAGCCCCGATAACTGTATGAGTCGCTATAGAAAAATCATGAATAAAATTTTTGCAAGCCTGCTTTTAATAGCATTTTTTTCTTTTAACAATGATGTATTAGCTGCCGATGGTGAAGCGCTTTTTAAAGCAAATTGCGCCAATTGTCATAAGCCGGATAAGGATTACACTGGTCCGGCATTACAAGGTTGGTCTACAAGAGTTCCCGATGCGGAATGGATATACAAATGGGTCGCTAATCCGGCTCAGATGATAGCAAGCGACGCCTATTCAAAAACTTTGTTTGAAAAGTGGAAACCTACCGTAATGATTGGTTTTGCCAATTTGAAAAAAGATGAGGTAGATGCCATCATGAAATATGTGGATGATTATGCTCCGCCAGTTGTAACAGCTCCCACTGCTGCAGGGGCTCCGGCAACCGATAACTCACTTTTATTCGGTATACTTACCCTGGTGTTAGCACTTGTAGCATTTATATTGTTACAGGTAAACAGTAACCTGCGCAAACTCACCGACGAAAAAGAAGGCGTTTTACGAGGCGAGCCTGTTCCTTTCTATCGCAATAAAACCTACCTGATGGCAGGTATCTTATTACTGTTTTCCCTGGGTGGTTATTATACCATCGAAGGAGCCATAGGAATGGGGCGTAGCAAAAATTACCAACCGGAACAACCTATTTATTATTCTCATAAAGTACATGCAGGCGTAAACCAAATCAGTTGTTTATATTGCCATGGCAGTGCACAGGATAGCAAACATTCAGGTATACCATCAGTAAATGTTTGTATGAACTGTCACATGGCTATTAAAGAATATGCAGGCGAACCTATTGTTAAAGAAGATGGCACAGCGGTAGACGGTACTGCAGAAATTCAGAAACTATACGAATATGCAGGATGGAATCCAACCACAAAAGCATATAACCCCGATAACAATGGAGATGGTATTCCAGACGGAGCCAAACCAATTGAGTGGGTAAGAATTCATAACCTTCCAGACCACGTTTATTTTAATCATAGCCAACACGTAAAAGTAGGTAAACAACAATGTCAAACCTGCCATGGCAACATCCAGGAAATGCCGGAAGTTTACCAGTTTACCGACTTAAGTATGGGATGGTGTATTAACTGTCACAGAGAAACTAAAGTAGATTTTCTTAACAAAGAAACCGGAGAGGGCAATAAGTTCTACAGCATTTACGAAAAATTCCATAACGATATCAAGAACAAAAAAATGGATAGCGTAACGGTAGAAAGCATTGGTGGTACAGAGTGCCAGAAATGTCATTACTAATTAGCCAATGTGATAATGAATCTTTGTAAGTCTATTTAAAAAAACACATTCGTTCCAATTAATAAGGGAGCTTGAATATTTGAAGGAAATAATAATTTAAATGAATTAGCATATTAGCACATTAGCTAATTAGCACATTATCTAATTTATGAGTAATAAAAAGTACTGGCAAAATTTTGGAGATCTAACGGAGTCGGAAAGATTTAAAGCGGATTCTCAAAACGAATTTCAGGAAGAGTTGCTTCCCCTGGCAGAATTAGATGGCAAGGGATTGCTGGATGCAACTACACCAAGGAGAGATTTCTTAAAATACTTAGGTTTTAGTACTGCTGCGGCTGCATTGGCTGCAAGTTGCGAAATGCCGGTAAAAAAATCTGTTCCTTATTTAAACAGGCCAGACAATGTTATTCCGGGTGTTGCCAATTATTATGCCTCTACTTATGTAAATGGTGGCGACGCCATTTCAGTTGTTGTGAAACAGCGTGATGGACGTCCCATAAAAATAGAAGGAAATGAAATGTCGTCTGTTACCAAAGGTGGTACCAGCGCACAGGCACAGGCTTCTGTACTGGATTTGTATGATCCTACAAGGCTTCGTCATCCATTACAAAAAAGCGGGGCAGATTATAAAGAAGTGCCCAGCTTTGATACTTTTGACAAACTGGTAACAGCGGCAGTTGCAGGTATTGGCAGTAAAGCCATTGTGTTGCTTACTTCTACTATCAATTCTCCCAGTACTTTACAAATCATCAGCGAATTTTTAGCAAAATACCCGGGCAGCCGTCACGTACAATATGATGCAGTAAGCCATAGTGGTATGTTGCTGGCCAATGAAATGACTTATGGTAAAAAGGCCATTCCTTCTTACCAGTTTGATAAAGCAAAAACGATTGTTAGCCTTGGCGCCGATTTCTTAGGTACCTGGCTCAGCCCTGTTGAATTCAGCAATCAATATGCTTCCAACAGGAAAGTAAAAAGTAAAAAACCGGAATTAAGCCGTCATATTCATTTTGAAAGTATGATGAGTTTAACTGGTAGTAATGCAGACGACCGTTATACACATAAACCATCCCAAACCGGCGCAGTAGCATTAGCGCTGCTGGCAAAACTGGGTGGCGCTGTTACGGCTCCTGCCATTACAGATGCTAAACTGGCAAAAGGAATAGAAAAAACTGCGGCTGTATTAAATGCAAGCAAGGGTGCTGCATTGGTAGTATGTGGCAGCAACGATGTAAATATACAGGTAGTAGTAAATGCTATCAACGAGGCCATCGGTGCAAACGGAACAACCATAAACTGGGGCAGTACAACCAACACACGCAAGGGTGTTGATTCGGAAATGGCTCAACTGGTAAATGATATGAATGCCGGAACAGTGGGTGGAGTATTTGTGTATGATTGTAATCCTGCTTATTCTTACAGCGATGCAAAGAAATTTATAGATGCGCTGGTAAAAGTCCCGCTATCTGTTTCCTTTAGCGGTACAATGGATGAAACAACAGAACAATGCAAGTTTGTATTGCCCTCTCACCATTGGCTGGAAAGCTGGGGAGATGCAGAACCTAAATCAGGTTTTGTAAGTTTGCTGCAACCCACCATCAACCCATTATTTAAAACAAGACCTTTTCAAACATCTTTATTGAAATGGGCTGGCAACACAAGCGATTACGAAACTTATTATAAAAATTATTGGGCTACCAAACTGGGCAGCGTAACCAATTGGGACCAGGCGCTTCAGGATGGTGTAATTGAAACCAGCTCTGCTACTCTTTTGGGTGGTGCGGGTTTTAACGGTGCCGGTATTGCTGCCGCTGCTGCTAAAATAGCAGCTATAAAAAGCGGCGAAATAGAAGTGGTATTGTACCAAAAAATTTCGGTAGGTAATGGCAGCCAGGCAAACAACCCATGGTTGCAGGAATTGCCCGATCCTATTACTAAAGTTACCTGGGATAACTATGCAATCATCAGCCCTGAAATGGCTAAAACATTGCTTTCCCTGGATGTGATGAACAACCAGCGCCAGGCAGATGCTTATGAAGTGCATCCCGAAAAACCGGTTGTAAAAATTACGGTGAATGGTAAATCATTGGAGTTACCTGCATTAATTATTCCGGGTTTAAATAACTCAACCGTTGCAATAGCATTGGGTTATGGCCGCAGGAGTGCAAGTACAAATAAGGACGAAATAATGGATCGTACCGGTAGAGCAGCAGCAGGATCAGGTAAAAATGCCTATCCCTTTGTAACTACCGACGGAAGCACCTTATTATATAGTTCAGTAGCTAGCATAGAAAAAACGGGTGATACTTATCCGCTTGCACAAACACAGGTGCACGGCTTTACAGAAGGCCGCCCCATAATTTACGAAACCAACCTCGCAAGTTATCTGGCAGATCCCAAAGCAGTATTGGCAGAGCCTACCCATGAAAGAGCCATGTTAACTCCGGAAGGGAAAACTGATTTCGTGAAAGATGGTACCATGTATCCCGATTTTGCCAAACCCGGTATAAAGTGGGGAATGAGTATTGATTTGAATACCTGCACAGGTTGCAGTGCATGTGTAGTAGCATGTACGGCCGAGAATAATGTGAGCGTAGTGGGTAAGATACAAACTCAACGTGCACATGAAATGCATTGGTTACGTATAGACCGCTATTTTACCGGCGACCTGGAGAATCCCGATGTTGTTTTTCAGCCAATGCTTTGCCAGCATTGTGATAATGCACCCTGCGAAAACGTTTGCCCGGTAGCAGCTACCAACCATAGCAGCGAAGGATTAAACCAAATGACTTATAACCGTTGTATTGGTACAAGGTATTGCGCCAACAACTGTCCGTATAAAGTGCGTCGTTTTAACTGGTTGGATTATAATGGATCAGATAGCTTTAAAGATAACCAGCAATCCCTGATTGGCCTTGATATGGATGAAGTGGTTAATCATATGAATGACGATCTTACCAGGATGGTATTAAATCCGGATGTAACTGTTCGTGGCCGTGGTGTAATAGAAAAATGTTCTTTCTGTGTGCAGCGTTTGCAGGAAAATAAACTGGAAGCTAAAAAGCAACAGAACCCGGCCTTGGTTCGCAATGTTAAAACTGCCTGTATGCAGGCTTGTCCTACCAATGCCATCAATTTTGGTAATGTTAATGACAAGGAAAGTGAAGTGAGTAAAGCAAGAGCAGACGAAAGCCGTAATTTTTATGTACTGGAGCAATTGCACGTTTTGCCTAACGTAAGTTACCTGGCCAAAATCAGGAATACCGACAGGCAGATTGGGCATCATGAAGAAGAACATGCAGCGCCGGCGGCTAGTGGGGCAGAAAAAGCAGCACCGGCACCAGCAGCTCATTAAAAACTAATAGGTAAAAATTAAAAATTTAAAAAAGTAAAAATTAAGAGCAGGGAAGAATTTTTCAACTTTTGACTTTTGACTTTTGACTTTATACTTTAGATTATGTCATTACTGAAATACGAATCGCAACAAAGGGAACCGCTGGTAGATGGTAACAAAGATTATCACCAGATAACGGAAGACATTATTGGTCCCATTGAGATGAAGCCGAGCAGGCTTTGGTACATTGGTTTTTATATCAGTGTGGCATTGCTGTTGTTTGGGGTATATAGTGTTTACAGGGAGGTTACTTATGGTATTGGCCAGTGGAACCTCAACAAAACCATCGGCTGGGGTTGGGATATCACCAACTTCGTGTGGTGGGTTGGTATTGGCCATGCCGGAACGCTTATCTCTGCGATCCTTTTGCTGTTCAGGCAGGGATGGAGAACAGGTGTGAACCGTGCAGCAGAGGCGATGACCATTTTTGCGGTAATGTGTGCGGGCCAGTTTCCTATTTGGCATATGGGTAGGGTGTGGATGGCATTTTTCGTATTGCCTTATCCTAACAGCCGTGGTCCTCTATGGGTAAACTTTAACTCACCATTGTTGTGGGATGTGTTTGCGATCTCTACTTATTTCACCGTATCCTTATTATTCTGGTATTCTGGTTTGTTACCCGATCTGGCAACAGTAAGGGACAGGGCTAAAACAAAATTTAGAAAAATGATGTATGGGGTAGCTTCTTTTGGTTGGACAGGAAGTACCAAACACTGGCAGCGTCATGAATCATTATCATTGGTATTGGCAGGTTTAAGTACGCCACTGGTATTATCAGTGCATACGATTGTATCTTTTGACTTTGCAACCTCAGTAATTCCGGGCTGGCATACAACAATCTTTCCTCCATACTTCGTTGCGGGTGCTATCTTCTCAGGTTTTGCAATGGTGCAAACCTTATTGATTGTTGTTCGTAAAGTGATGAGCCTGCAGGATTATATTACTGTTGGTCATATTGAAGCGATGAATAAAGTAATTGTTTTAACGGGTAGTATTGTGGGTTGTGCTTACTTAACAGAGTTGTTTATTGCATGGTACGGGCAAAACCCTTACGAGTGGTATGCATTCAGCCAAAACAGGGCTAATATATTTACGCCTTATGGCTGGAGTTACTGGTTGATGATGTTCTGTAACGTGGTTTCTCCACAGTTATTCTGGAGCAGGAAATTAAGAAGAAATATCACGGTTACTTTCTTTATGAGTATTATTGTAAACATAGGAATGTGGTATGAGCGTTTTGTAATTATTGTTACCTCTGTTTATCGTGATTTCCTTCCATCAAGCTGGAGTACTTATTACAGCCCCAGTATTTACGAGATTGGATTTTACCTGGGTACATTTGGATTGTTCTTTACCTGCTTCTTCCTTTTTGCCAAATATTTCCCGGTAATTGCGGTAGCAGAGATTAAAGCTATCTTAAAAACCAGTGGAGAAAACTATAAAGCAAAAATGACGGATATTGAAAAAGCAGATGCTGAAAAGTTTTATATAGATAAAGTGGAGCATGCGCATTAAGAAAGGTTTAAAGGTTTAAAGGTT
>JBBRFX010000026.1:0-30206 GCA_038241275.1 Chitinophagales bacterium | reverse complement strand
GGGTCTGATTTATCATAGTAAGGCAGGTATCCATCATTTTCCTGGAGCAGGCGCAGTATTTTTCCTGCTTCATCTTCCACCCGTTGATATCCGGGTTTGCCTGCTGCTACATCTATCTTATTATCGGGGTATATTTTTTTTATAAATCCTTCAAATTTATCGCCCACACCAATGCTGCGGTAAATTTCGTTGTGGTGCAGTACACCCGTATGCTGGTTATTGATGATAACCACATAACCAATATCAGTGCGGCGGTAAACAATCAGGTTTACTACGTCCAGTGTTTTTACAGTAAGTACATCATTGCTTAAAGTATTATCAAATCTTTCGGTAGCAGCCATTCGGTCGGTTTGCTCATCCCTGTAAAGTTTTACCAGGTATTCGCCATTGGGCAGCATGCCGGTAAGCTGTTGGGATTTAGCCACAAACAGGTCTTTCATTAAACCCCAATCCATAAATGCCCCCTGCGGAGTTACACTCACAGCCTTTAGTTTTACAATGTCTCCCAATATTCCCAGCGGTTGCTGTGTAGTGGCTATTAAACGATCATCACTGTCGTGGTAAATAAATACTTTTAATTCATCTCCGGGTTTCACATTGGCAGGCACAAATCTTTTGGGTAATAAAATACCTTCGGCACCATCATCTAAATAAACACCAAAATCTACTTGTCTCAGCACTTTTAATGTATTGTATTCGCCTGTTTTAACCATTATTATTATTTTAATACTAAGCCGCAAAGGTAGTAAACGTGCATTGCACTTAATTTAATTCCTCCTTTTAAAATTGCTGTTATTGCATTGCCTGATGATAAAATTCACCTAAAATTCGTGATATGTCTTACTTAACTTACCTTTATTCAAATTAATACAATAAGATATTTTGAAGTTTACAGAATTTGAATTTGACAAAAGATTGATGGAAGGCATTGAAGCCTCTAATTACGAAGAAGCCACACCGGTGCAGCAACAGGTAATTCCACTCATACTACAGGGAAAAGATATTATTGCTTCTGCCCAAACAGGTACCGGCAAAACAGCGGCCTTTTTATTGCCACTTATTCATAAGATATTGACGGGTAAAAATGATCCGAATGCCATCACTTCATTGGTAATAGTGCCTACCCGTGAATTGGCGATACAGATAGCCCAGCACCTGGAGGGACTCAGTTATTTTACTTCGGTAAGTTCTATTGCTGTGTATGGTGGTGGTGATGGCAACGCTTTTGTGCAGGAGAAAAAAGCACTGAGCATGGGTGCCGATTTTGTAGTGTGCACACCCGGCAAAATGATGAGCCATATAAAAATGGGATATGTAAAACTGGACCAGCTTCAATACCTTGTTTTAGATGAAGCAGACAGAATGCTGGATATGGGCTTTTTTGATGATATTATGTTTATCATTGATCATTTACCAAAAAAAAGGCAGAATCTTTTATTTTCTGCTACTATGCCGCCCAAGATAAGATCGTTGGCAAAAAAAATATTACATGAGCCAGAGGAGATCAATATTGCTATTAGCAAGCCTCCCGAAAAAATAGTGCAGCAGGCCTACCTGTTATATGAGCCTCAAAAAATTCCATTAATCGTTCACCTGCTCAAAGAAAAGAAATTTAAAACCGTACTGGTTTTTTGCAGCAGTAAGCTAAATGTAAAGCAGCTTACCCGAGACCTTAAGCGCAATGGCATTAATGCAGGCGAAATTCACAGTGACCTGGAGCAACAAAGCAGGGAAGATATTTTGATGCAATACAAAAGTGGGCGTTTGCCGGTGCTGGTTGCAACAGATATTCTGAGCCGTGGTATTGATATTGATAATATTGACCTTGTTATCAATTTTGATGTACCGCATGATGGAGAAGATTATGTACATCGGATAGGGCGCACAGCCCGTGCAGAAGCGGAGGGTAGTGCTTTTACACTCGTGAGCGTAAAAGAGCAACGTAAATTTTATTCCATAGAACAACTTCTTGGCAAAGAAGTAACAAAAATAGCGGTACCTGAAAGTATTGGGGAACAACCTGCCTATACTCCTTCTTCATCGGGAGGCATTAGATCACCCAATAGAAGAAGCTTTTATAACAAAGGAAGCAGCAGACATAAATAAATTATTGTATAGAAAATATTATTGCGCTACGTATTATTCGTGGCGCATTTTTAATTGGGCTAATGCTAAATGATCATTATAAGAATAACCAGGTTCATTTTTTTCTGTCAACTTTTTTTGCCTTTCCCAAAAAATCCTTCTTCAACTGAATCAATATTCAAAAATCCAACAGAGGCTTCTACAAATAAACAATACATCAAACCAGTAAAAGATATGTTTGAAAAAATGTTAGCATCAATACAAGCAACATATTTTTTAGCCTGGCGAATATATTAACATCCATTTATTTAGTACTTCCCAATTATTATCGCATACTGCCAGTTAGTATCTTTGGTAATATCATTTAGAGAAGAAGATTAAATTGTACTATAAATAAATTCGAACGACTTAAGATTCATGCACAAAGCATTTGCTATTGCGTTTAAAAAATAATCGATATGAATTTAACAGCCTGGTCACAAACAATAAAGCAATTAAAAGCCGCCATACTTGCCAGTAGGTATAAAGCTGCTGTATTAGCTAACAAAGAATTGCTTACTTTATATTTTAATGTAGGAAAACTGATTTCCGAAAGAGAAAAAAAAGCTAAATGGGGCGATAAAATATTAGAACAACTCTCCAATGATTTACAATTTGAACTGCCCGGTTTAAAAGGCTTTTCGGCAACTAATATTAAAAGGATGAGGTTGTTTTATCAGCAATGGTCATCCTGCTTTGTAATTAGTCCGTTGCCAACGGACCAATTACAAAAAAACCGCAAAAAAACTGCGGCTTCAGGCACATTTCTAATTAGTCCGTTATCAACGGACCAATTGAAAAAAAACAATAAAAAAAATACAGCCAAAGCTGAATTAGCAGGTGGCCAACCGGCAACTGACCCAATTAGTCCGTTACTGACGGACCAATTTGCTTCTGCTTTTTTTTCGGTAAGTTTTACACATCATGTAGAACTATTAACAAAAACAAAAACGCTTGAAGAAAGGCAGTTTTATATTGGAAAAATTGCAACTGAATTCTGGACGGTTGCTACTTTGCAACATCATCTTAAAAATAAATTATTCAGAAAAAAGGGAAAGATGCCCAACAACTTCTCTACTGCCATTACCAACGAAAATTTAAGGGCCACAGCACTGCAAAGTTTTAAAGATGAATACCTGCTCGATTTTATAAATATACAGGATCCCGGAGAAGAAGACGAACGCTTAATAGAAAATGAAATAGTACGAAATATTAAAAAATTTCTGATGTCGCTGGGTGCAGATTTTGCTTTTATATCCAATCAATACCGCTTAGTTGTAGATGATATAGAATACTTTGCCGACCTGCTTTTCTTTAATCGCAAACTACAATGCCTGGTAGCATTCGATTTAAAAAAAGGAAAGTTTAAACCGGAGTATGCAGGCAAAATGAATTTTTATCTTTCTGCACTGGACGAATACATAAAGCAGCCGCATGAAATGCCCGCTATCGGCATTATTCTTTGCAAAGAAAAAAGTAATAAAACAGTAGAGTTTTCTTTTAGAGATATGCATAAACCTATGGGTGTATCCACCTATAAAACAAGCAGCCAATTGCCAAAACAATTTAAAAATGCTTTGCCCACTGCAGAAACACTTAAAAAATTAATGGGTTAATCAATGACAGCATTAAGTGGTGGAAGGGCAAAAATAATCTATCCTTAGGGAGCAGGAATAAAAGCTAACCCAACAATAAAATTAAACAATTAGCTAAAAAAAGTATTAAAGAGAAAAGTTATCAGTACTACAAGCAACATATTATCCAGCCCGGTAGAATACCTTACCGGCATATCTGCACAGCGGGGCGAAATGCTCCGCAAAGAACTGAATATTCATACTTTTAAAGACCTCCTGGAACATTATCCACTGAGGCATATAGATAAAACCAATGTAGATCAGATAGGATCACTTAACCAGCAGGATGAATTTGCTTATGTGGCAGGCACCTTAATAAGCCTGCAGCTTTTGGGGCAGGGCAGGGGGCAAAGGCTGGTGGGTAAATTAAAAGACAGTACCGGCATTATAGAGTTGGTATGGTTCCAGGGAATTAACTGGGTACAAAAATCATTAATGGAAGGACATCATTACCTGGCTTTTGGCAGGTTAGGATTTTTTATGGGTACGCCACAAATATCTCATCCCGATTTTGAAGCATACACTGCCCAAAAAGCCACCGGCAAAGAACACCTGGAACCCATTTATCCTTCCACCGAAAAATTAAAAGCAAGAGGACTCAATGGAGCCATGCTGGCAAAATTTACTTTTGAAATGTTGCAAAAGATTTTTCCAAAAGACCTTCCGGAAAATTTGCCTGCCAATATTTGCAGTACCTATAAATTGATGACCCGTTATGATGCTTACAGGCAAATACATTTTCCTGCATCTATTTTACATTACGAGCAGGCATTGCGCCGTTTAAAATTTGAAGAATTATTTTTTGCGCAAATACGCATCAATTTAATAAAAATGCAAAGGCATCGTTTTAGCAAAGGATGGACCTTTGATAAAGTGGGCAATCTGTTCAACGATTTTTATTCGCATCATTTGCCCTTTCAACTTACTAATGCGCAAAAAAGGGTTTTAAAAGAAATACGAAAAGACACGGCAAGTGGGAAACAAATGAATCGCCTGCTGCAGGGAGATGTGGGCAGTGGCAAAACCATGGTAGCACTGCTCTGCATGTTAATTGCTGCCGACAATAACTTTCAGAGTACACTAATGGCTCCTACAGAAATATTGGCACAACAGCATTACTATAGCCTTACAGAATATGTAAAAGATCTTCCGGTAAATATTCAGTTGCTAACAGGTTCTACCTCTGCCAAACAACGAAAATTGATAATGCAGGGATGTGCCGATGGATCAGTGCATATTTTACTGGGTACCCATGCAGTGATAGAAGATAAAGTGCAATTTCAAAACCTGGGATTTGCAGTAGTAGATGAGCAACACAAGTTTGGTGTGGCACAGCGTGCCCAACTCTGGAAAAAAAATACATTGCCCCCGCATATACTTGTAATGACGGCCACGCCCATCCCAAGAACCCTGGCACTAACCGCTTATGGTGATCTTGATTACAGTGTAATGGATGAATTGCCACCGGGCAGAAAACCAATTGACACCGTTCACCGTAATGAAAGGGCAAGGCCCCAGGTAATGGATTTTATAAAAGATGAAATTAAAACCGGCAGGCAGGCCTACATCATTTATCCGTTAATTGAAGAAAGCAGTAAGATGGATTATGAAAACCTGATGAAGGGATATGAGGAAGTAAAATCCTTTTTTCCGGAACCAAAATACTGGATAAGTATGGTGCATGGCAGGCTGGATCCAAAATTAAAAGAGGCTAACATGCAACGATTTGTTAGCGGCGATACACAGATAATGGTGGGCACTACTGTGATTGAAGTGGGGGTAAATGTGCCTAATGCCTCAGTCATGGTAATAGAAAGTGCAGAAAAATTCGGGTTATCTCAGTTGCATCAATTGAGGGGCAGGGTGGGCCGTGGTGCTGAAAAAAGTTATTGTATTTTACTCACCGGCAATAAAGTTTCCAGGGATGCCAGGGAAAGGCTTAAAATTATGGTGGCTACCAATGATGGGTTTAAAATTGCCGAAAAGGACCTTGAAATTCGTGGCCCCGGCGAAATAGAAGGAACCAGGCAAAGTGGTGCATTAAACTTTAAGCTGGCAAGTATTGTATTAGATAAAGCTATGCTGGAAGTGGCCAGGGATGAAGTAGAAAAAATATTGGAATCTGACCCCGACCTGATGTTGGCTGAAAATTTGCTGATAAAAAACCATCTGCAACAACAAAAACAAAAAACTGGCTGGGGTAAGATTGCGTAAATATTTCAGATGCTTATTTTAATATAATAAGTTAAATACGTTTTAAATAATTCTATAAGTCAAACAATCTCATTGATAATTACGTTTATAATAACTAAATTGTAAATAAAAAAATAATTGAGAAAACTTACCGCAATATTTTATTCTACACTAGCATTTTTTGTTCTTACTGCCAAACCTGTTGTTGTAAAAGCCCAGATGGAGTTTGTGGAGAATAAAGGTCAGTGGCATGAAAATGTAAATTATAAAGGCGATTTTAAAACCGGTGCTTTTTTTCTGGAAAATAAAGGATTTACTGTGGTGCTTCATCAGCCTGAAGATATTCAGCGTTTATCTGCTGTTGTTCATAGTCATGGAGAGAATTTAGGGAATGGTGAAAATAAAAGTGCTGTTCAGTCCAACACTCCTGATATATTACACTCTTTTGCATATAAAGTAAAATTCCTTGGTGCTTCTTCTGATATTAAACAGGTGCCTGATAAAAAATTACCTACTCACAATAATTATTTTATAGGGAATGACCACGCAAAATGGGCCAGCGATTGCAGCATTTTCACTGCTATCACTTATCAAAATATTTATCCAAATATTGATATCCGTTATTATAGTGATGCCGGTAAACTTAAATACGATTTTATAGTTAAGCCCGGTGGCAATCCCGATTACATTGCGATGCAATACGATGGACCCAAAGATGTTTTTGTAAAGGACAAACAACTTATTATAGCTACACCGGTAGGTGATGTGAAGGAATTATATCCTTATACCTACCAGTCTGAAACGGGCAAACGCCAGGAAGTAGATTGCAAATTTGTAGTCAAGAACAATGTGGTTACATTTAAAGTGGGATCTTATGATCCCTCCGCTACTTTAATTATTGATCCCTCCATTATCTTTTCCACTTTTACCGGAAGTACCGTAGATAACTGGGGTTATACCGCTACACCCGGGCCCGATGGCAGCTTATATGCCGGGGGTATTGCCTTTGGAACAGGTTACAGGGTATCACCCGGAGCATTTCAACAGACTTATGGCGGAGGTGTAACTGAGGGTGGTTTTCCGGGTTATGATATTGCCATCTTTAAATTCAGTCCTAACGGAAGTAACCGTATGTATGCCACATACCTGGGAGGGTCGGGCAATGAGCAACCTCACAGTATGATTACTGATGCCCAGGGTAATCTTATCATTGCAGGCAGAACAAATTCTACTAACTATCCATTAGGTTCTCTTTCCACTCCAATTGGCACCGGCGGAGGTTTTGATATTATTATCTCAAAACTTAATGCTACAGGAACAGCTCTATTGGGTTCTGTAAGAATTGGTGGATCGGGCGATGATGGAGTTAATATTCGCCCCAAATATACAAGCCCTGCAGTAACACCATCTGCCGTAAGTTTAAGAAGGAATTACGGTGATGATGCAAGGAGTGAAGTGATATTGGATGCATCTAACAATATATACCTTGTTTCGTGCACACAATCAGATAATTTTCCTGTGTTAAATGCTTTTCAAAATTCACGGGGTGGTGCACAGGATGGTGTGATTATGAAATTTAATCCTACACTTACCACTCGGTTATTCAGTACTTATTTTGGTGGTACTGGAGATGATGCCTGTTTTGTTGCTAATATTAGTCCGGCTACAGGTGATCTTTTTGTTGCCGGGGCAACTGCCAGCAGCGATTTACCTGGTAATAAAACTGGCGTAATGCAACCTGTTTTTGCAGCAGGAATTGCCGATGGTTTTATTACCCAACTGAGAAATGATGGAAGTGCCATTATTAGAACAACTTACCAGGGCACTGGCGGAATAGATCTTATTTATGGCCTTAAATTCGATCGCTCCGGCTATCCTTATATTATGGGAACCAGCACCGGCAACTGGCCAGTGCTGAATGCAACTTTCAGTAATGTTTATGGTGGTAATAATGCCAAACAATTTATCAGTAAACTGCAACCCGATCTTTCGGCCTATGTTTACTCAACTGTTTTTGGTACCAATATTTTAGTGCCCAATATTTCTCCCATTGCCTTTATGGTAGATCGATGTGAGAATGTTTATGTATCAGGTTGGGGTGGTGGCATCAATGTACAACAGTCCTATACCACCGGCACTACTGTAGGCATGGCACAGGTAAATCCTTTACCAGGTATACCTGCACCGGATGGCAAGGATTTTTACTTTTTTGTGTTGGAAAAAAATGCAACCAGCCAGTTATTTGGTTCTCATTTTGGTCAAAACGGTGGCTTGGGCGATCATGTAGATGGGGGCACAAGCCGGTTTGATGAAAATGGCGTTATTTATCAGGCTATTTGTGCTAATTGTACAGGAGGAGCGGTTTTTCCAACAACCCCGGGTTCATGGTCCACATCAAATGGCAGTTCCAATTGTAACCAGGCTGCAATTAAAATTGAAATGAATTTTGCTGGTGTAGGAGCTGGAGTGCAGGCTTCTATTAATGCTGTAGTAAATGATACCAGTGGCTGTGTTCCCTTAACAGTAAATTTTAGAGATACCCTGGTAAAAGGCAAAAAATACTACTGGAATTTTGGAGATGGAACTGCGCAGGTAATTACTACAACTGCTACCATTTCTCATACATTTAGTTCAATAGGAACTTTTTCTGTAATGCTAATTGCAGAAGATAGTCTTACCTGTAATATCAGGGATACTGCTTTTATAAACATAAAAGTGGGAGATAATGTGGTAATACCCAATTTCATTTTTACAAAAATTCCTCCCTGCCAAAGTCTTACCATGCAGTTTACCAATACATCTACTGTGAACTTTGGTAGTTTTGGCCCCCGGAGTTTTGTGTGGGATTATGGTGATGGAACAGCAAAGGACACTGTAGGATTTAATCCATCCAGGTTGCATACTTATGCTGCACCCGGTACTTACCTGGTTAAACTTTATATTTTTGATACTACTTTTTGTAATTCGCCCGATTCAATTGTAAAAACAATCCGTTTAAATCCATTGGTAAAAGCACAGTTTACAACACCTGCCCGGGGTTGTGCACCTTATACTGCTTTGTTTGAAAATACATCACTGGCGGGCACTGATTTTTTATGGCAGTTTGGCGATGGTACTACATCTACCAATCCAAGCCCGACTCATTTGTATGCTAACCCAGGTATCTACCAGGTAAGGTTAATTGCCAATGACACCAGTACCTGTAACAGGACGGACACTTCTGCATTTTTCACCATTACTGTTGTTCCAAAACCTACCGCTTCATTTACATGGTCTCCCAATCCGCCACTGGAAAATACACCGGTTAATTTTACCAATACCTCCATTGGAGCAACCCGTTATTTGTGGAATTTTGGAGATGGAGAAAGCTCCACCCAAACTAATCCTTCTCACCAATATAATGCTACAGGAACTTATAATGCTGCGTTGATAGCTTTTAATGACGATAATTGTACCGATACCTTTAATCTGGATGTGAATGTAATTGTAATACCACTACTCGATGTTCCCAATGCATTTACACCATCACAGGAAGGGCGCAATGCAATTGTGAAAGTAGAAGGATTTGGAATAAGTAAAATGAGCTGGAAAATCTACAACAGATGGGGACAACTGGTATTTGAATCTTCCTCTAAGAACCTTGGATGGAATGGAACATTTAAAGGAAAACTGCAAGCCATGGACGTGTATGCCTATACGTTAGATGTAGAATTCTCGGATGGAAAAAAATTAAGGAAAACAGGTGATATCACCTTGCTTAGATAAAAACAAAAGGAGGCAGAGATGATGTACGTACAAAAAATATTGTTGATAGTGATGTGCCTGCAAGGTGTATCCCTTCTATATGCCCAGGATTTGCATTTTTCCCAGTTTTTTAATTCGCCACTTACCACCAATCCTGCCAATACCGGTTTTATACCCGATGCAGACTACAGGCTTACCGCACATTACCGCAATCAATGGAGTTCTATAATGACCTTGCCTTATAAAACCATGAGTATATCGGGCGATGCTCAATTGTTTAGGGATAAATTAGAAAATGGATGGCTGGGTGCAGGAGCAGTAATATTAAGTGATGTGGCTGGCAGTGGCGGCCTTCGTTCTACTAAAATTTATGGATCCATAGCCTATCACCAGATGCTGGGCAACAGCAGCCTGTTGAGTGCAGGATTTAATTTGGGATGGGCCAACAAAAGAATAGATCCCAGCGGTCTTAAATTTCCAGATCAGTTTGATGGTAAATTCTTTGATGCAAATCTTCCTACTACCGGAATTCCTTTAAATAACAATGTGAGCTATTTTGATATGCAGGTGGGCATGAACTATGCTTATTTTCCACATGAAAATGTTTATATCAATGCTGGTTATTCATTGCACCATGTAAACAAACCAAGAGAAACTTTTTATAATGATGAATCGGTAAATGGCATTATACCCATGAGGCATATTGCCTTTGTAAATGCTATTTTAAAAGTGCATGATAAAGTAATCATTAACCCCAATGCCTATTTTTCTATGCAGTCAAAAGCTACAGAAATAAGCGGTGGTTTAATAGCCAATTATAATTTGTCTGAATCAGGAGAGAAGCAACTTATAGCAGGATTGTATTACCGGCACAAAGATGCAGCCATCCCCATGTTGGGTTTCGAATTAAACAATCTGCGTTTTACTTTTAGTTACGATGCCACTGTATCTACGCTTAAAAATTTTAATAACTACAGAGGAGCAACGGAGTTTACCCTTGTAAAAAAAGGTTTTTACCCCCAGAGTGGAGACCGACAATCTATGTGTCCGAAATTCTAAAAAACGGAAATAGTTTTTCAAACAACCTTATTTTTTTCCGACTTTTGCCAAAAAAATTAAATGCCAGCAACGGATAGTAAACAAAAATTTATGGAACAACTGGAAGCTTTCAGGAATATCCTGGGAGCCAGCTATGTTTTTACCGACGAAGAAAGTTTAAACAACTACGCCCACGACGAAACTGAAAATCTTCATTTTTTACCAGACATTGTATTAAAGCCACGCACTGCAGAAGAGCTGAGTGAAGTGATGAAGATTTGCAACCATCAAAAAATACCTGTTACTCCAAGAGGTGGAGGTACAGGATTAAGCGGTGGCGCACTTCCGCATTTAGGTGGCGTGCTCGTGTCATTTGAGCGCATGAACACTTACGATATTGACGAAAGAAATCTGCAGGTAACAACAGAACCCGGTGTTATTACCGAAGTATTGCAAAATGCAGTAAAAGAAAAAGGATTATTTTATCCACCCGATCCCAGCAGCAGGGGCAGTTGTTTTATAGGAGGCAATATTGCAGAAAACAGTGGTGGACCCAAAGCAGTAAAATATGGTGTAGTAAAAGATTATGTACTCAATTTGCAGGTGGTGCTGCCAACGGGTGATATTATATGGACGGGTGCCAATGTTTTAAAAAATTCAACCGGTTATAATCTTACGCAATTAATGGTGGGCAGTGAAGGTACCCTGGGATTGGTAACCAAAATTGTATTGAAGCTGTTGCCGCATCCAAAATATGATTTGCTGATGCTGGTACCATTCAAAAATTTAGAAAAAGCCGGAGAAGCAGTAAGTGCTATTTTTCGAGCAGGATTTAACCCAAGTGCATTGGAACTGGTAGAGATTGATGCCTTAAAAATTGTAAGCAGTTTTGTAGACAGTACAGCCGTTCCTGTAAATGATGATATTGCAGCACATCTTATTATTGAAGTAGATGGCAATCATATGGAAACCCTGATGGCAGAGATGGAAGCCATAGCAGAGCTACTGGTGAACTACGATTGTGGTGATGTATTTTTTGCAGATGACGCACAGCAAAAAGCTGAACTTTGGAAGTTACGCAGGCGTGTAGCCGAAGCCGTTAAACTTGCAGGATATACTATAGAAGAGGATACGGTAGTACCAAGGGCAGAATTGCCTGCGTTGATAAGGGGTGTAAAGGAATTGGGAAAGGAATTTAATTTTCATGCAGTTTGTTACGGCCATGCCGGGGATGGCAACCTGCACGTTCGCATTAAAAAAGAGGGAAGTATTTTCAGTTTAAATAATCCCGATGTTATTCCTGCATTAAAAGCATTGTTTGCACTGGTAAAAAAACTGGGAGGTACTATCAGCGGGGAGCATGGAATTGGATTGATTCAAAAAGAATATATGGATATTGTTTTTGATAAAACACAACTGGAAATTATGCGGGGCATTAAAAAAGCATTTGACCCTAATAATATTCTTAACAGCGGAAAAATATTTGATTAAATCTGCAAAAAATAAATTACGTTTTTATGAAAATGAAAAAAATATCTTTAGTTATATTACTGGTTATGTTTTCTGTAAACCTGTGGGCTCAGGATGAAGATGAAAAAAAAAGCGGGTTTAAAAAAGAAAATCTATTTACCGGAGGAACACTAAATGTATCTTTTGGCAACCAGGTTACAGCACTTGGTATCAGTCCTTTTTTTGGATACAGCATCAATAAATATATAGATGTAGCAGCTTCTGTGGGATTAAATTATATTTCACAAAGAGATTATTCTTTTTATAATTCAAATGATAAACTTCGTCAAACTATTTATGGCCCCGGGGCTTTTGTACGTGTATTTCCTGTAAAATTTTTATTTGCCCAGGCGCAATATGAATTTAATTTTATAAAGTATAAATACATCCCTCCATCCAATAGCGGTATGCCTTCCGAAAAGTATAATATGGATGCCCATAGTATGTTGGTAGGAGGGGGCTTTGCAAGCGGGAGAGATGGAGATAATAAATCTTTCTACTATATTTCCATTTTATGGGATGTAGCCAAGTCTGTAAATTCACCTTACAAGGATAACCTAAACAGGGCCATACCGGTTATAAGGGCGGGTTATAATATTGCCTTATTCCAGGGAAGAGGAAACAGGAATTAAAGATATTGTTGCATGTCTGCAGGCTCATTTAAAATCGTCATTGTTTCATAAGGATCGCCATATAAAAAACCTTCCTTGTACATCTTTTGAATATGTGCAATCATGTGATCATAAAATCCGCCACTGTTTAGTATAAATATTTTTTTATTATGAATCCTCAATTGGTTCCAGGTAAGAATTTCAAATACTTCATCCAATGTGCCATAACCACCCGGTAAAATAATTGCCGCATCACATTTTTCATACAACATTTGTTTTCTGTTGTGCATGGTTTCTACAATATGCAGTTCAGTTAAACTATCATGCTGGTGTTCAAACTCTGAAAGTATTTTAGGAATGATACCAATTACTTTACCATTCTTTTCCAATGCAGCATTGGCAACCGCCGCCATCAATCCTTTATTGCCACCACCATAAATGATCGTTATGTTTTTTTCTGCCAATAAAATTCCTAATTGCCTGCTGTGTTCTTCAAATAAAGGATTGTTTCCGGATTTACTACCACAAAAAATGTCAATTGCTTTAATAGCCATAAAATTATTTTATGAGCAAAGGGAAAACAATTTTCTTTAACTTCAAAAATTATTACCTCAATTAATAATTCAATAAAACAACCATATGTCTCCAGCTTTATTATTTTCATTTGTAATTGGATATTTTATTGTTCTGCTTGCCGTTGCCTGGTACACTTCCAGGGGATCTAATAACGAATCTTTTTTTATAGGAAACCGAAAGAGTAACTGGATGCTGGTGGCCTTTGGAATGATCGGCACATCCCTTAGTGGTGTTACATTTGTAAGTGTGCCCGGTGGAGTAGGCTCGGCTAATTTCTTTTATTTCCAGATTGTAATAGGATACCTGTTTGGTTATATGACCATTGCTTTTGTATTATTGCCACTATATTACCGGCTAAATCTTACCAGTATTTATACTTATCTCGAACAGCGTTTTGGTATCAATGCCCATAAAGCAGGCGCTTCTTTTTTCATATTGTCAAGATCTATTGGTGCTACTGCAAGGCTTTACCTGGTGATAAATATTTTGCAGATTTTTATATTAGACAAACTGGGCATTCCTTTTATACTTACCACATTTGTTATTTTACTCATGATTCTATTATACACTTTTGAAGGAGGTGTAAAAACAATCATCTATACCGATACACTGCAAACATCCGGAATGTTGATAGGGTTGGTAGTTTGTACCATCGTAATTATCAAAGCGCTTGGAACTGATTTTTCCGGTGCATTATCTTTAATGTCAGATAAAGGATATACCCAGATATTTAATACAGATATAAAATCAGGATCCTATTTCATGAAACATATTGTAGGCGGTATGTTCATTGCCATTGCCATGACGGGGCTCGACCAGGAAATGATGCAGAAAAATATCAGCGTAAAAAATCTGAAAGACTCACAAAAAAATATGATGAGCTTTACGGCTGTACTGATGGTCGTCAATTTTCTTTTCTTGTTTTTAGGTGGTATTCTTTATCTGTATGCAAGTGCCAATAATATTTCAGCAGCACCGGATGATTTATTTCCAACCATCGCATTGAGTGAAACTTTTAGTGGAAGCATCGGTGTATTATTTATTATTGCATTGATTTCTGCTTTGTTTCCAAGTGTAGATGGAGCCATTACTTCTCTTACATCCTGTTTTTGTATAGATATTATTGGCCTCAATAAAAGGAAAGATGATGAAAAAGCTAAAAAGCGTACAAGGTTAAAAGTGCATTTTAGTTTTGCTGTAATCTTCTTCCTGCTGGTGCTGGGGTTTAAATTTATTGATGATAAACTGATCATTGATTTTATTTTAAAATTTGCAGGCATCACTTATGGTCCTTTGCTGGGTTTGTTTGCTTTTGGTATTTTAACCAAAAGAACACTCAAAGAAAACCTTATATGGGCTGTATGTATTATTGCACCTTTACTGGCATTAGGGCTCGATATGCTTAGCAGCCCGGTTTGGTATGAGAAAAAATTACATGTGCAGTTAGGGCTTCAAAGTATTTCAGAAACCATATTTAAAGGATATGTTATAGGAAACGAACTGATATTAATAAACGGTTTAATTACTTTCATAGGGTTGTTAATTATTTCAAAAAAATATACTGTTCCAATAAATTAACATATGCAGCTTGTACATACTAAAGCAGAGCTGTATGCGCAGCAATATTCATCCCCGCAGGATGCTTTGCTGCAAAAAATTGCAGAACATACTGAATCCGTTCATCCGCATGCACATATGCTAAGCAGCAGCACCCAGGGAAAATTACTGGAATGCTTAAGTCAAATGCTTCAACCTGAAAAAATACTGGAGATAGGTACTTTTACTGGCTTTAGTGCGTTATCTCTTGCAAAGGGTTTGCGGCCGGCTGGTATGTTACATACAATAGAAATGAGACAAGATGATGCTGCAACTGCCCAACGGTATTTTAATGAATCTATATATGCAAAAATGATACAATTGCACCTTGGAGAAGCGTTGCAAGTGATACCTTCTCTTAATGAGAAGTGGGATCTTGTATTTATTGATGCTGATAAAGTGAACTATATTAATTATTACGAATTAACTTTGCCAAAATTAAAAAGCGGCGGCTGGATCATTGCAGATAATGTACTGTTTCATGGACAGGTTTTAGAGGAAGAAGTAAAAGGAAAAAATGCATTGGCCATTCAGGCTTTTAATGATCATGTAAAAAATGATAGCAGGGTAGAGCAGGTATTGCTTACCGTTAGAGACGGTTTAATGTTAATAAAAAAAATCTGATTAGTATGGTGAAATCAATTCTTTCAATAGTCTTTTTTTTAATGATGGGGAATGTTTATGCCCAAAGAATGACTGTGCAGGAATATGTAGAAACCTATAAAGATGCTGCCATTGCACAAATGAAAAGACTGGGTGTGCCCGCATCTATTATTTTAGCACAGGGAATTCTTGAAACAGAAAGTGGCAACAGCGACCTTGTAAAAAAATCAAATAATCATTTTGGTATAAAATGTAAAAGCAGTTGGACCGGCATGAGTGTAAAACACACCGATGATGCCCCCAATGAATGTTTTAGAAAATATAACAGCGCCGAAGAAAGCTACCGGGATCACAGTGATTATCTCTTTAACACGCCCCGTTATGCATCCCTTTTTCAACTGGCTGCTACCGATTACAAAGGCTGGGCCTATGGATTAAAAAGAGCAGGCTATGCCACCAATCCCCGTTATCCTCAGATACTGATCAGTAATATTGAAAAATATAATTTACAGCAATACAATTTCATAACCGATCCTCAAAGCCAGTTGGGAGAAGTAAATTTATCCGCTGTTGCGTTACCTGAAATTCAAAAAGGACCCACACCAACAATAGAAGTGACCACGCAAAAAGAAACCAATGTTTTTAAAAAATTATTTTCCGGCAAAAAAAATAAAAGCAACCAATACTTTAATAAATTAAATGCAGTAATGGCTTTTAGGGGCACTTCTCTACTGGCTATTGCAACAGAAAATAATATAGCACTGGTAAAATTGCTGGAGTATAATGATCTTAAGGAAGATGGTTTATTAAAAGAAGATCAGTGGATATATTTAGAGAAAAAGCACAAAGAGGGTAACAGGGATATCTACACTGCTTTGCAGGATGAAACATTGTATGAAGTTTCTCAAAACAATGCAGTGCAATTGTCATTACTGGCTCAATACAACCAGCTTGCAGAAAACAGCCGGATAAAAACGGGTACGATTATAAAATTAAGACCGGGTGCAGTAGTTATTTCACAGCCCGGGGCTGCTGCTAAAATTCATGAAGTGCAGGCTAAAGAAGGTTTGTACAGCATTTCAAGAAAATACAATGTTACCGTAGATGAGATAAAAGAATGGAATCAACTCACGGGAAATGAACTTAAAACGGGCCAACAATTAATCATAGCAAAATAAAAAGCATGTCTCTCATTCAGGTAAAAGATAAACAATTTGTTCCTTATTTAACGGCTGCAGAAATAGACTTGCAGGTTAAAAGACTGGCAAAAGAAATCGGCAGGGATTATGCCGGAAAAAATCCTTTATTTATAGCTATCTTAAATGGTTCATTCATGTTTGCTTCCGATTTGTTTAAAGAACTTGATTGCGAACCGGAAATATGTTTTATAAAGTTAGCTTCCTATAAGGGCACCCGAAGTACAGGACATGTGATTACTTCTATTGGGTTAGATGAATCTTTAAAAGACCGTCATGTAATTATTTTGGAAGATATTGTAGATACCGGCAAAACACTGAATGAGTTTTTACCTCAATTATACGATCAACAACCAGCATCATTAAAAATTGTTGCCTTGTTGCATAAGCCCGATGCATTGCTGTATCCAATTAAAATAGATTATCTTGGTTTTAGTGTACCCAATAAATTTTTGTTGGGTTATGGGCTGGATTATGATGGGATGGCAAGGAACCTGAATGAAATTTACAGGTTAGTGGAGGATTAGGCAGCAGCGTTCTGTGTTTTAAAGTAGTCTGATGTAGAGTAACATTTGCCTCAATAGTATTTGTTTGAAAAAAATTATCACATATTGTTTAACCCTTTTTTTCATTTTTCCTTCATTTAGCCAGTTCTATTTACGTGGTGAAGTAAAAGATGATAAGAATAACGCTCTCCAAAATGTAAAAATATTTGTACATTCTGTTAGAGCCATGTACGTTTCAGGTGTTCAGGGCAGTTTTGGCTTCACAGTAATAAACCCTTACGATTCCCTCACTTTTTTCCTGGATGGATACGAATCTAAAACGCTTCGGGTTAAAACAAATCAATGGCAGAATATCACTTTAAAAGCTGCAGCCGACCTTGTTACAAAAAACAAGCAAAAGCTGATTTCTGTTACCAGAAATTTTAGCCAGTCTGCCAAATTTAATTCGATTTTTAATGATGAAACTTATTTTCAACTTGTAGAAAATGAATTTGTAACTGCAGATCATTTTCCCAATACAGGGTTTTCGTTAGATGTTGATAAAGCCTCTTATAGTAACGTGCGGCGTTTTATTAACATGAAGAGTGCGGTGCCGCCGGATGCTGTAAGGATAGAGGAACTTATCAACTATTTTAACCTGTATTACAGAGAACCCAGGCCTGATCAAATATTCAATATTAACAGCCAGCTCACTTCCTGCCCATGGAATGGAAATGAGCAACTGCTTTTTTTAAATGTAAGTGCCCAAAAATTAGACCTTGATAAAATACCTCCCGGAAATTTTGTTTTTTTAATTGATATATCGGGTAGTATGGATATGCCCAACCGGTTGCCGTTGTTAAAAGCCTCTTTTCAGTCATTTGTAAAAAATCTGCGGCCTATAGATAAAGTGTCAATAGTAGTGTATGGCGGCACGGTAGGTGTTTGGATGCAGCCTACATCGGGAGCCGACAAATCTACTATCATACAATCTATTGAAGAACTTACTGCATCGGGGGCAACCCCCGGGGAGTCGGGTATCCGAACGGCATATAAGCTTGCAGAAAGCACTTTTATAAAAGGAGGCAATAACAGGGTGATTTTGGCTACCGATGGCGATTTTAATATTGGAGAAACATCAGAAAAATCTTTGGATGAATTGATAACCAAAATGCGGCAAACAGGCGTTTTTTTAACCTGCCTGGGTGTGGGCATGGGAAATTTTAAAGATTCAAAATTGCAAACCCTTGCAAAAAAAGGCAATGGTAATTATGCTTACATTGATAATATTAAAGAAGGTGAAAAAGTATTGGTAAAAGAATTAACGCAAACTTTTTATGCAGTGGCCGATGATATTTTTATGAATGTGAAGTTTAATCCTTCTATGGTAAAGGAATACAGGCTCATAGGATTTGATAATAAAAAGGAAGCCATTGCAGATACTTCAAATAACATGGATGGCGGTGAAGTGGGCAGTGGTAACAGCACGCTGGCTATTTTTGAAATTGTGCCCACCCAACAAAATACACTTACATTAAATTCTGCATTGGCAGACGATTTGGCAGCGCTTACGCTCAGTTACAGTCTTTGCAATGATACTTCAGGCAAAAGGATTAACCAACAGGTGGCTGCCAACTATATTTCTTTTAACAACATCCACCCGGAGCTGAAATTTGCGACTGCTGTTACCATGTTTGCCCTCAAACTAAAGGATTCAAAATATATTCATAATACAGATTGGTCCTCGGTGGTTTCTGTAGCATCAGTATCAGCCGATACTACTAATTATCTTCAAAAAGAATTTCTACAGTTGCTGGAAAAAGTGCAAAAAATTTATCCGGAAAAAAAGAAGAAAAAAAAGGACTAAGCGTTGCAATATTTTTTTTTAATAGGAGTTAAAAAAAATTATTAAAACAAAAAGCCCATCCTTTATTAGAATGGGCTTTAAAATATTTTGGTTTATGTTATTTTACCTCTACAGCATCATTCAACTCTGCATCTACTAAAATACGACCACAGTTTTCGCAAACCATTAATTTTTTGCGCAATTTTATTTCGCTTTGTTTTTGTGGAGGAATAGCATGAAAACAACCACCACAGCTATCTCTTTCTATTGGTACTACTGCAAGGCCATTGCGGTAATTTTTGCGAATGCGGTCGTAGCTAAGCAATAAACGCTCATCTACATGATTTCTTGCTTCAGCAGCTTCTTTATCGTAATGTTTTTCTTCTTTCTCTGTTTCGTTAATGATCTTTTCCAGCTCTCCTTTTTTGCCATTCAGGTTAGACTCTTTAGTGGTAACCGCTTTTTTAGCAAATTCAAGTTGTTTAGCTTTTTCTGCTACTTCTTCTGTTGCATCTTTAATGTGTTTCTCACACAATTTCTCCTCCAGTTGCTGCATCTCAATTTCTTTATTGATTGCTTCAAACTCACGGTTGTTTTTTACGTTCTCACTTTGCTTCTCGTATTTTTTTATCAGTTCCTGTGCTTCTTTAATAGCAGCTTTCTTCTGATCAATAAATTCGGTAATACCGTTTATCTCTTCTTCCACACGGGTTTGGCGGGCATGTAAGCCTTCAATTTCATCTTCAAGATCCTTTACTTCCATCGGTAATTCACCTTTCAGAATCTGGATCTCATCCTGCTTGCTGTCAATTTTTTGTAAGCGAACCAGGGAAGTTAATTTTTCTTCTACTGAAAATTCTTTAACTGAAGCCATATTGTTTCTTTATTTATTTTTTGTTTACAGGCATTTTAGCATTACTCAACATCCTTGTGTCACTCACTTGTACGGCATCGTTCTATTGAGCTATGCGGTTAAAATAGTGCACGGGGTTGGTATTCACACCCGTTTTAAGGACGGCAAAGTTAGGGAATTTATTCCTCAAAAGATCAAAGAGCAGGTCTATTGTAAACTGCTCACTTTCATAATGGCCAATATCGGCTAAAACCAGCTTAGCTTCTGCATCAAAAAACTCGTGGTATTTTATATCGGCAGTAATATACATATCTACCCCTGCTGCAATGGCAGCACCGGTTAAAAAACTGCCGGCCCCACCACAAACAGCCACTTTTTTTATAGATTTTCCTGTTAAGGGGCTATGTTTTATAACGGGTATTTTAAATATGTTTTGCAAAATTTTTAGCATTTCTGTTTCCGGTATGGCTTCTTTGAGCTCTCCTGCCAGTCCACTGCCGGTATGCTGGTATTGGTTGGCAAGGGTATAAATATCGTAAGCTACTTCTTCATAAGGGTGAACTGCCTTCATAGCTTTTACTACCTGATTTTGCAACCACACCGGGAATATAACTTCCAGTTTTACTTCAGCATCCTGGTGCCTTTGGCCTACATTGCCCACAAAGGGGTTGGTTTCAGGGCCTGCTTTAAAACTTCCCATTCCTTCGGCACTAAAACTGCATTCGCTGTAATGGCCAATATTGCCGGCTCCTGCTGCAAACAAAACATCCAGTAGCTTTTCTTTATCATTCACCGGAACATATACAGCCAGTTTTTGAAGCAGGTTGGCTTTTGGTGCCAGTATGCTTCTGTTTACAAGGCCCAGCAAATCGGCTATTTTCCCGTTCACACCATCCGGCACATTATCCAGGTTTGTGTGAATGGCATAAATGGCAATATCATTTTTAATGGCAGTAATGATGGTTTGCTCCACATAATTTTTGCCCGTAATTTTTTTCAGGCCTTTAAAAACGATCGGGTGATGGGCTATCACCAGGTTGCAATTTTTTTCAATGGCTTCTTTAATAACATCTTCGGTAGCATCCAGAGAAATAATGGCTCCCGAACACTCCCAGGCTGCATTACCCGTTATAAGGCCGGCATTATCGTAATCTTCCTGTAGATAGGGTGCTGCTATGGTTTCCAGTAATTTAATGAGTTCATTTATAATCATTCCCTTATTTTTATGTTTATTAAAGTTAAACACTGATTCTGAAACTAATTTAAAGCCTATCAAATGAAAATGATCAAACTATTGTTGACCTCAGTTATTAACATAATCGGTATTTCAGCATGTAAACCTAATGGATTTCCATCTCAGATTTATTACCCCGACCCTTCAGATCCAGCTTTAATTTATAAGATTTCCTTTGTATATAAAGCTTTGTAAAAATGGATGCAGTAAAACAATTATACCAACAATACAAACAAGCCCTCCAAAAAATTGCCGATGTAAAATATGCATCGGCCATTCTCCAATGGGATCAGGAAACCTATTTGCCTACAAACGGCGGAGAAATAAGAGGCAGGCAAATAGCAACGTTGAACGAAATAGCTCATGAAAAATTTACAGACGAAAAATTGGGTAGCCTGCTAAAAGAATTGCTTTCAAAAGAAGGATTATCAGATGCTGAAAAAAGAAATGTAGAACTAAGCCTTTATGATTTTAATAAAAGTAAAAAACTCCCCTCTGCTTTTGTGCGGCAAATGAGCGAAGCGGTTAATAAAAGTTTTCATGCATGGATACAGGCACGCAAAGAAAATTCTTTTGCTGTTTTTCAACAACCGCTGCATGAAATAATAGAACTAAAAAAGCAGGAAGCAGATTTATTGGGGTATGAGCATCATCCATATAATGCTCTGATGAACGATTACGATCGTGGGCTTACGGTGCAAACGGTAGATACTTTATTTGCTTCGCTTAAACCGCAACTGCTCCAGCTTTTAAAGGTAATAGCTGAGCAGCCGCCCATAGATGATTCTTTTCTTCATCAGCATTTTGATAAAGACAAACAATGGGCCCTGGGCATGGAAATACTCAGGCGCATGCATTTTGATTTTGAAGCAGGACGGCAGGATATCAGTGAGCATCCGTTTACCATCAACTTTAACAGCAATGATGTAAGAGTAACTACCCGGATTGATGAAAATGATTTTGCCAATATGCTCTGGAGCTGCATACACGAAGGCGGCCATGCATTATATGAGCAGGGTTTGCCATTGGCAGAATATGGCTTGCCGCTAAGTGAGTACTGCAGCCTGAGCATTCACGAAAGCCAGAGCCGGCTTTGGGAAAACTGCATTGGCCGTGGATTACCGTTTTGGAACCATAATTTTAAACTGCTTAAAGATTCATTTCCACAACAGTTGAACAATACAACTATTCAGCAATTTTATAAAGCCATCAACAAGGTGCAACCCTCCCTCATTCGCACCGAGGCCGATGAGCTCACTTATCATTTTCATGTAATGATCAGGTATGAAATTGAAAAACAATTAATAGAAGGAACTATTTCTGCAAAAGATATTCCCGCCATATGGAACGAATCCTATAAAAATTACCTGGGTCTTACCGTTCCGGATGATAAACAGGGTTGCCTGCAGGATGTGCACTGGAGCCATGGTAGTTTTGGATATTTTGCCACTTATAGTATCGGTAGTTTATATGCAGCTCAATTGTATGCAGCTATTTTGCAACAAAACCCGTCTGTAGAAGAGGCAATTGCAAATGGCAATAACCAAACTATTTTAAACTGGCTGCAACAACAAATTTATAAATCCGGGCGTTATCATACTTCAGAAGAACTGTGTAGTAAAGTAACTGGTGAGCCGCTGAACAGCCAGTTTTTTATTAATTATGCCACAAAAAAATATACAGGCATCTATGAAACATTTTAATTTTTCCTTTATCAACTTTTTTTATAAGTGGAGATTTTTAATTGCTTTGTGTTTTGCAGTTAGCATACTTTTATTGCATGGCTGCAGTAAAGACGGTACTGCCCCTACAGTGGAGCTGTATCAAAAATATTTTGAAGAAAATGTATTGAACAGAGATTTTAAGGTATCTCTTGCAACTGATAATGGCAGTGATAGTACCGCTAAATATGCTGGTTGGGTTTTTAAGTTAATAAAGAATACTTATTTGGATGGCCCAATGACTGCCACAAAAAACGGTGTTACCCATACAGGCACCTGGCAATGCAATGAAGATTATGGCAAACTCATTATCAATATCAATCAACCCGGTGTACCAGCCTCTTTTGCTTTTTTAAACCGTGAATGGCGGTTTACCAAAAAAGATCTTCCTACCATGGAATTAGCACCCTGGGGAAGTTCAGCACCCGTAGTACTGCATATGTTGCGTTTATAATGTTTGATATGTTAAGTATTTTCTGTGGATAACTAATCCCAAAATAAAAATCATTTGTATAATAACAGGAGCCCATCCTGCGTTATTGTGTTTGTAACCACAGCTTATTTCTTAAACCATACATAACACCGATGACTCAAATAGTACATTTACCATCTTATTTACCGGACGACCGTATAAAATAGTAACTGACTTTGCAGTAATTTATGCTGTAAACAAGTTCTTTTTTTATAATTAAACTGCCATAGCCGCTTAATGCTTTTGTGTAAGTTGATACGTTTTTAATGGTCCACCATTTCATAAAAAATTTCCTGTAGATATTGGAACGATTTGTTTTTATGGATTGTTTGGATTACAAAACCCTGCTTTTTGGCGGGGTTTTTCTATCCAAAATTATTTTGAACATTAAGGCTACAATTTTGTTTGAACCTTATTATTCACAAGAAAATTTATTTTTATATGGCATTAAGCGTAGGACAAAAAGCAGCAGAATTCAGTCTTTATAATTCAGAAAAGGTTAAAGTAAACCTCAGCGATTATGCTGGAAACAAAAATGTGTTGCTGTTGTTTTTTCCGCAGGCATTTACAGGAGTTTGCACCAAAGAGTTATGCTCTGTAAGAGATGGCATTAATAAATACCATAACGACAGCACGGAGGTATTGGGCCTTTCTGTGGATTCTGTTTTTACATTGGGTAAGTTTAAAGAAGAACAACAATATAATTTTCCATTGCTGAGCGATTTTAACAAAGAAGTTTCCAATTTATACGAAGCCATTCATGATTCGTTTACTGATATGGGAATGAAAGGGGTGAGCAAAAGATCTGCTTTTATTATCGACAAAACCGGAATATTGCAATATGCAGAAGTATTGGATAATCCGGGAGAAATGCCTGATTTTGACGCAATTGACAAAAAACTGGCTGAGCTGGCCTGATAAAGAAGCATGCCTTGACTTATCAAATTGCCAGGGCATGCCCTATATCATTAGCATTTAATTTCATATTATTTCAATGATACTTAAAAAGATTATACTACTTTTACTAAGTTGAAAAAAATAGTTTACATATTATTCTTTTTTATTGGATTAAATTTTACCTCTTTTGCTCAAAATAAAATAGCTGCACCCGATGCAGTGAATGCAAAGTTGGTTAAGTTTTATCCTAATCCAGCAAGTGCCGTTATAACCTTTGAGTTTAACAGGGCAAACGACATTTCATACTCATTACAGGTTTACAACTTTATGGGTAAACAAGTGTACGATATTAAAAAAGCTCCCAATAGAATTACTATCAATCTTGAAGACTTTTTCAGGGGAATTTATATTTTCCAGGTAAGAGACAAAAACGGCACAATCGTGCAATCCGGTAAGTTCCAGGTTGTAAAATAGAATCAATTCCACATTTTTTTTGAAGTTTAATGTCAATTTGACTGCCATCTGCCTATTGGCAAACAGTTTGACAATCGTACATTTGCACACATTTTTTAAAGAAACACATATGGAAGAAAAAACTCAGGTCAATACCGAAAATATAGAAATGGATATTAATGCAGACTCAGATATTCCTGGAAATACTCATTTGAGTAACCCTGAAATTGAAACAGATCAGTCTGCAGAAAAATTACAGGAAGAACTACAGGAGCAAAAAGACAAATACCTGCGCCTTTTTGCAGAATTTGATAATTACAAACGCCGGACTTCCAAAGAAAAAATGGAATTGATACAAACAGCCGGAAAAGAAATTCTTACTTCTATGCTGGATGTAATGGACGATTGCGACCGTGCAGAAAAGCAAATGCAGCAATCTGATGATATAACCCAGGTTAAAGAAGGGAATCAGTTGGTGTTTAATAAACTCAGAGCAGTGATGCAACAAAAAGGTCTTACAGCTATGGAGAGTATTGAAACTGACTTTGATGTAGAAAAACACGAAGCCATTACTGAAATAGAAGCTGGGGAGGCACAAAAAGGTAGAGTGGTGGATGAAGTTCAAAAAGGATATTATCTTAACGGAAAATTAATACGTTTTGCAAAAGTGGTGGTAGGAAAATAATTAGCTGATTGGATAATTAGCTAATACGCTAATTTTTCGTGTCGCAATTTTACAAATATCTATGGCGTTTCCATACGACATTGATCCATTAGCAAATCAGCATATTAGCACATCAGCATATTATGAAAAGAGATTATTACGAAGTATTAGGAGTATCAAAATCTGCATCCCAGGAAGAAGTAAAAAAGGCTTACCGAAAAGTGGCGATGCAGTTTCATCCGGATAGAAATCCGGGAGATAAAGCATCTGAAGAAAAATTTAAGGAAGCGGCAGAAGCTTACGAAGTGCTGAACGATGCTGATAAAAAAGCACAATACGATCGTTTTGGTCACAATGCTTTTGGCCAGGGCCGTGGTGGTGGTGGCGGATTTAGTGGAGGGGGTATGAATATGGAAGATATCTTCAGCCAGTTTGGAGATATCTTTGGCGATGATGCATTTGGAAGTTTTTTTGGAGGGGGAGGAAAAAGAGGTGCCGGTAGCCGTGGGCGTGGCACCAGGGGCAGTAACCTGCGTGTGAAGCTGAAAATGAATTATGAGGAGATAGCAAAAGGGGCTACCAAAACCATTAAAGTAAAAAAGCATATTAAGTGTAATACCTGCGATGGCAGTGGCGCAAAAGATAAAAACAGTATTCAAACCTGTTCTACCTGCGCAGGCAGCGGACAGGTGAGAAGGGTGCAAAATACTTTCCTGGGTCAAATGCAAACCGTAACAACCTGCCCTACCTGTAATGGAGAAGGCTCTACAGTTACGAGCAAATGTGCCAGTTGTAAAGGCGAAGGAAAAGTATATGGAGAAGAAACCGTAACCATAGATATACCTGCAGGTGTGCAGGAAGGTATGCAGCTTAGTATTAGTGGAAAAGGCAATGCAGGCGAACGTGGCGGAAGCCCCGGCGATTTGATTGTATTGATTGAAGAAGAAGCGCATCCTCAATTGCACCGGGATGGATTAAATGTAGCATTTGATCTTTATATTTCATTTCCTGATGCAGTTTTTGGCACCCAGGTGGAAGTACCCACCATTGACGGGAGGGCAAAGATTAAAATACCACCCGGCACACAAAGCGGAAAAATATTCAGGTTAAAAGGAAAAGGGTTTCCTCATGTAAACAGTTACGAAAAAGGCGATCAATTAATACAGGTAAATGTGTGGACACCCCAACATGTAAATGCAGAGGAAAAACAAATGCTGGAAACCATGCAGGAATCTGCCAACTTTGAACCAAAGCCCGAAAAAAATGAAAAGTCATTTTTTGATAAAGTGAGAGAAATGTTTAGTTAGTGAATAACTGGTAAAAGAATAACTGATAATGCCTGGCCAAATATTGACCGGGCATTTTTTATTTTTTGATACTTTCAGCAATTTACCAATTATCCATTATTCAATTTTACATTTTCTCCCTTAGTTTGTATAATTTGCCACTTCATTATGCTTCAAAAGTTACATATACAGAATTACGCAATAATAGATGACCTGGTTATTGCCTTTTCTAAAAACCTCAATATCATCACAGGCGAAACGGGAGCAGGAAAAAGTATTCTTATGGGAGCACTTAACCTTATCCTGGGCCAAAGGGCAGATACCGGCGTATTGCAGAACAAGCAAAAGAAATGCATTGTAGAAGGATTCTTTATCATCAGGAATAATGATGCCATCAAAGCATTTTTAGAAATAAATGAACTGGATATAGCCGATGAAATTCTTTTGAGAAGAGAAATAGCGGCCAACGGAAAATCAAGAAGTTTTATTAATGATACCCCGGTAAATCTTTCGCAATTAAAAGAACTGGCTGTGTTGCTGGTAGATCTGCATCAGCAATTTGATACGCTGGAACTGGGTAGCGAAAATTTTCAGCGGGATGTGATGGATGCACTCGCAGATAATGCAACATTATTGGCCCAGTTAAAAGAAAAATTTGCAGCATATTCCACGTCAAAAAAACAACTGGAAAAATTACAGTTGCAACAAATTAATGCCAACAAAGAACTGGATTATAATCGTTTTTTATTTGATGAACTGGAAGAGCTTTCCTTAAAAGAAAATGAACTGGAACAACTGGATGCAGAACTGACTCTCTTAAGCAATGCAGAAAATATAAAACAACAGCTAAGCAGTATTTATTTTGAAATGAAGGACAGCGAACAGCCCATTGTTCAGCAACTAAAGGTATTGCAGCACAAAATAAATGCACTGCAATCTTTTCATCCTAAAATAAACGGCCTGCACGAACGGATGAACAGCAGCCTGATAGAATTGCAGGACATAGCAGATGAACTGGAAAGTATAGACAATGCAATTCAATATGATGCAGAACGCATACAGGTTATAAACGACCGGCTTTCCCTGGGTTATAAATTGCTTAAGAAACATAATGTAAAAGACGGCAACCAGCTATTGGAAATTCAAAAAGACCTGGAACAAAAACTGGAAGCAGTGCTTAATATTTCTGCAGCAATAGAAAAGCTGGAAAAGCAAACTTCACTGTTGCAGGAAGCCTCCATTGCGATTGCTAAAAAAATATCTGCCAACAGAACTGCACAGGCCAAACCATTTACAGAAAAAGTAAATAAACTATTGGCCCAGGTTGGTATGCCCAATGCACAATTAAAAGTAAAGGTAGAGCCCGCTGCACTTTATGCTACCGGCAGCGATGAAATAGATTTTTTATTTGATGCCAATAAAAGCAACCGTTTTGAACCCCTGCATAAAGTGGCCAGTGGAGGTGAGCTAAGCAGGTTGATGCTAAGCGTAAAATCGCTGGTGGCAAAAAAATTACAATTGCCCACTTTGATCTTTGATGAAATTGATACCGGAATTAGTGGCGAAGCTGCCAGGCAGGTAGGCATTATTATGAAAGACCTTTCTGCAGCACATCAACTGATAGCAATAACCCATCAGCCACAGATAGCAGCAAAAGCATCTGCTCATTATTTTGTATACAAGCATATTTTAAATGATAAAATTGTTACTTCCATCCGTTTGCTTACAAACGATGAAAGAATAACAGCCATTGCCCAAATGCTGAGTGGAGAAAAACCCACTGCCGCTGCACTGGAAAATGCAAGGGAAATGGTAGGAAATTAATCATATGATTGATTAATTTTTGAACAAGTAATAAGTTAAGCGTGAAATGACCATTGACCATTTACCCTTCAAAATAAATACGTCATTTTATTCTCAACATAACAGCATGTAAAATTGTTGATATGTATTACAATCATCCTTTAATAAATAATTGCAGGCTTTGAATAGAATTACTGTTTTAATTGTATTTGTTCTTTTACTCATGTTAGGCTATGGTATGCATAAACTCATTAGAAAGTTTATCAATCCAAAACAATCAGTCAATCATTTATTTTTATTTTTCCTTGCGCACTTTGTAGGCATATTCATTCTTTCCTTTTTTGTAAACTTATTGATCCTTAAATTTTCCGGTTTTTTAATTCGCCCCTAAAAATTTACTTTTACCAAATAATACATTATCAACAACATAATTGAAGTATATGAGTAATAACCTACTGAAAGGGAAAAAAGGAATCATCTTTGGCGCTTTGGACGAGAAATCAATTGCATGGATTACAGCTTTGCGTTGTTTTGAAGAAGGGGCACAAATCGTTTTAACCAATGCTCCCGTAGCTATGCGTATGGGCGAAATAAATAAACTGGCAGAACTGGTAAATGCGCCGGTTATTCCTTGTGATGTAAGTAATGCAGAGGATGTAGAAAACCTTATAACAAAATCAATGGAACATTTTGGCGGTAGTTTTGATTTTGTACTGCACTCAATAGGCATGAGCCTGAATGTGCGTAAAGGGAAGCATTATACTGAAATTGATTATGGCTTTAATTCCAAAACACTGGATATATCATCTATGAGCCTGCACAGGGTGTTGGCTACCTGTATGATAAAAGATGCCATTAACGATTGGGGAAGTGTGATAGCACTAACCTACATTGCTGCGCAAAGGGTTTTTCCGGATTATAACGAAATGGCCGATGCCAAGTCTTTATTGGAAAGTGTGGCCCGCAGTTTTGGATACCATTACGGAGTAAAAAAACATGTAAGAATAAATACCATTTCTCAGAGCCCTACCAAAACTACCGCAGGTAGCGGCGTAAAAGGGTTTGATGGATTTATTAGTTATGCAGAAAAGATGAGTCCGCTGGGTAATGCCAGTGCCCTGGATTGTGCCAATTATATTGTGGTGATGTTTAGTGATCTTACCAAAATGGTTACCATGCAGAACCTGTTCCATGATGGCGGTTTTTCTAATACAGGCGTTACACAAGCAGTGATAGATCAAATGGAAAAATAATAGTTTCCAGCCACGCCCTCTAATGAAGGAATTGTGTATTCAATCATTAAAGTATAATCATATTTTAGAATTGTAAAAATTAAACCCTCCAAAACCGGAGGGTTTAATTTTTTAAAGAAATTTTTATAGCCCCAATTTGCAGAGCTATATAGGTATATTAAGAAAGCCCTCCAATATTGGAAGGCTTTATAAATTATAATAATCTTTGTTCCCCGTTTAGTGCTGGGGAGCGTTATTTTTTAATATTCATCTTCATTAAAGAAGAAATCTTCCTGGCTGGGATAATCAGGCCAGATATCATCAAGGCCTTCATAAAGGTCGCCCTCATCTTCCAGTTCCTGAAGGTTCTCAATTCCTTCAATAGGAGCGCCACTGCGTATGCTGTAATCAATCAATTCGTCTTTAGTTGCAGGCC
>JBBRFX010000025.1:0-30801 GCA_038241275.1 Chitinophagales bacterium | reverse complement strand
AAAAAGCATTAATGCGTATTGAAAATAAAACATACGGCATTTGCAGGGTTACAGGAAAGCTGATTGATAAAGCAAGATTAAGAGCAGTACCTCATGCTACATTAAGTATAGAGGCCAAAATGGGACAGAGATAAATTAATCAATAATTGCTGAAAAAAAATGGAGAATAGCAAAACTATTCTCCATTTTTTTTCAGCAATTAGCTTTTAGTATGAGTTAAAATCCATAATAATTGACCATTGACTCATTGACCTTTCACCTTTCACTTTTCACCTCTGTTCCCCCTCTATTTCACCTCCTGCATATCTACCAGCTTTTTATAAAACCCATCCTGCTCAATCAAACTTTCATGGGTTCCTCTTTCCACAATTTCTCCTTTTTTTAATACAATTATTTCATCTGCATGGCGAATAGTGCTGAGCCTGTGAGCAATTACAATAGAAGTTCGGTTGCTCATTAGATGATTAATAGCGTCCTGCACCAGGCGTTCACTTTCGGTATCAAGCGATGAGGTAGCTTCATCTAAAATAAGGATGGGGGGATTTTTTAATACCGCCCTTGCTATGGTAAGCCTTTGTCTTTCGCCACCACTTAGTTTCATGCCCCTGTCTCCTACGTTTGTTTCGTAACCATCCTCCTTCTTTTCAATAAAGGAATGCGCATTGGCAATTTTTGCTGCTTGTTTTATGGCATTGATATCTGCTTCCTCTACACCCAATGCAATGTTATTGGCAATGCTGTCATTAAATAAAATAGCTTCCTGTGTTACAATTCCCATTTGGCTGCGCACGCTATGTAAAGAATATTCCTTAATATTTACTCCGTCTATCAAAACTTCTCCTTCGGTAGCATCAATAAATCTTGGTATCAAGTCGGCCAAAGTACTTTTGCCCGCCCCGCTGCTGCCTACCAGCGCAATGGTTTGCCCTTTTTTTATGGTAAGATTAATATTTTTTAAAATCATTTGATCCTCATAACCAAAACTGATATTTCTTAGTTCAATAGCATTATTGAATTCATGCAACACTTTTGGATTTTCCGGTTCCCTTATTTCTACATTTTCATTAATCAAACTTTCAATACGCTCTATACTTGCTGATCCCTTTTGAATATTGTAGGAAGCATTACTCAGCGCTTTTAATGGTTGTATTAACTGGGAGAAGATGGCTATATAAGCAATAAAATCTCCGGCATTTAAAGAAAAGGTAGAGTTGGTGGCCAATACAAGTTTACCACCATAATATAAAATACATAATACCGCAGTTACGCCCATTGCTTCCGATACAGGCGAAGCAAGGTCACGCCGCCTGTTGGCCCTGTTTTTTAAATGAAAAAGATTTTCGTTCTCTTCGTTAAATTTTTTCTCTATCTTTTTTTCTGCATTAAAAGCTTTTATAATCCTGATACCACCCAATGTTTCTTCTATGGTAGAAAAAATGGATCCAAATTGTTGCAGTACCTGTATATTTTGTTTTTTTAATGAACGGCCTATCCTGCCAAGAATAAAACCTGCAACAGGCAGAAAAAGCAGCAGGAACATCGTAAGCTGCGGGCTTAAAACAACCAGGTAAATCATAGAAAGAATCACTACGATGGGTTCCCGAAAAATACTTTCCATTACGCTGATGGTTGATCCCTCCACATCTGCAAGATCATTACTTAACTTACTCATTACATCACCCTTGCGCTGCTCACTAAAATAGCCCACAGGTAATTGCAATATTTTTTGATACATTTTTTGCCGCATATCGTTCAATATGCGGTTGCGTATTGGATTTAAAAAATACATACTAAAGTAAGCGAACACATTCTTTAATATGATGGCCACAAAAATAACTGAACAAAGTATTAGTAAAGCTTTGGTACTGCCACCGGGCGCCTGCATCAATACATATAACTTTTCTTTTAAATAATCCAGTGTGCTCATTACACCAGAGCCTTGTGCAGCCACATCTTTAAAGGTATCTTCCTTTTTAAAAATCACCATTAAAAAAGGGCTAACCATGCCCAATGATACTACCCCAAAAATGGCCGATAGTATATTAAACCCAAAATAAGCAAATACAAGTGCAGGGTAATTTTTTACGTATTTGAAAATCGTTTGTAAACTCTTCATGTATCGCTATAAAAGATAAAAGCCTAATAAACCTACAAAGTAAGTATTTTTACAGCTATAAAAAGTGCAAACATATGTTAGAAGGTAAAAGACAAAAGCAAGTGGCAGCGGTGCTGGAAAAAGATCTGAACGAAATTTTTCAACGCCTTGGTCTTTCTATGATAGATGGTGGAATGGTTTCTATTGCATCCGTTAAAATAACACCCGATTTATTTGAAGCAAGAATTTACCTGAGTTTTTTTAAAGTAAAAGATCCGGTAACGGCACTTAAACATATTGAAGAAAAAAGCTGGGAAATAAAGAAAGAACTCACGGCAAGGGTTAGGCATCAACTACGCAGTATGCCACAACTCAGTTTTTACATAGATGACACCCTGGAATATGTAGATAAAATGGAGCAATTGTTCAAGGAAATTAAAAAAACACCTACTGATGCTGCCAAAGAATCAGAAACCGGAGAAGAATAGTGTGCGAACCTTTTACTTTTCACCCCGTCCGAACGGCGTGCAGCCGGGCGGGCTTTTACCTTTAACTATCAATGTACCTCACATTTGCCTGGAGATATTTTAAAGCAAAAAAATCAGCTAATGCCATCAATATAATTGCATGGGTTACCACTGCTGTTATTGCTTTTGCCACCTGCTGCCAGATTTTGGTTTTAAGTGTTTTTAATGGTTTTGAGGACCTGGTTAAATCGCTATATTCTTCTTTTTATACTGATCTGAGAATTATTCCCAGCAACGGAAAAACTTTTTTATTAACCGATACTCAAATAGCCGGTATTAACCAACAACCTTATGTGCATGGCCTTTCTATGATTGTTCAGGAAAAAGCTTTGCTGCAAAATGGCGATGTGCAATCAGTGGTAAATTTAAAAGGGGTAGATGCCAATTACGCAAAAGTAAGTGGGGTGCCGGGTAAAATAACCAATGGCAAATTTGAAACAGGCGATGCCGATAATGCGGTACTTGTGGTAGGATATGGATTGCAAAACGCAGCATCTATAACAGTAAATCCTGTATTTGCCCCCGAACAGCTTACCATTATTTTACCCAAAAAAAACAGTGCCGGTTCAGACCCCACCGCTTCTATAAGCGAAGGAAATGCTGAAGCCAAAGGAGTTTTTGCCATTCAACAGGATTTTGATAACAGCTACGCCATCACTAATATTGGTTTTATAAAACAACAGATGGGATTGGCCGAAAATGAGTTTACCGCTGCCGAAATAAAAATAAAATATGGCCTGGATATTGAAGAAAGCCAGGCCACACTTCAAAAAATAATGGGTAAAGACTTTTTAGTGCAAACCCGTTACCAGCAAAACATGAGCCTTTACAATACTATGAAAATGGAAAAATGGGCCATCTATGCAGTACTCACACTTATATTAATTATTGCTGCTTTTAACATGGTTAGCGCCCTTACCATGCTGGTGCTGGAAAAGAAAAAAGACATCAGCATTCTGCAAAGCATGGGCGGCAATCAATCTCTTATTCAAAAAATATTTTTGGCTGAAGGGTTGCTGCTTGGTTTTATTGGCGCAGCTACAGGTATTTTGCTGGCAGTAATTATATGTTTACTTCAGCTAAAATTTAAAATCATCAAACTGCAGGGAGGGTCGTTTCTGATAGATTATTTCCCGGTAAAATTAGTGGCCACAGATTTTATATTGGTAGCCGGCACCGCTGCTACTATTGCTTTACTGGCATCGGTAGTACCTGCTTATAAAGCAGCAAGGCAAGCCATAGAGTTGCGGTAAAAACCTCACCCCCTTCCACTCTCCTTTATAATAAGGATGGTACTATAGAGTAAAGCCCAACATTAAATTTTCCATTTCTTTATCAACTCATTATAAAACATAAAGGCTTCATCAAAACAAAAGCAGCAATCATCTAATTGCTGCTTTTGTAATATATATCCCAGGTTTCCACTTCAGGGGGCGAGGGTTTTTAATAATCTCCCAGTGTTTCCGGCAATTGTGCCAATGCATTTTTTAACTGCTCATCATTAGGAGCAATACCATGCCATTCGTGGGTGCCTTCCATAAAATCAATTCCTTTACCCATAACGGTTTTCATCAATATAACTACCGGTTTCCCTTTACCAGATAATGATTGGGCCTTTTTCAATCCTGCCACTACTGCATCCATATCATTTCCATCCATTTCCATTGTTTCCCATCCAAATGCATCAAACTTGGCTTTAAGATTACCAAGGCTCATCACTTTATCTGTGGGCCCGTCTATTTGTTGGCCATTATAATCAATAGCTGCAATAAGATTATCTACTTTTTTATGTGCAGCAAACATAATTGCCTCCCAGTTTTGTCCTTCATCCAGCTCGCCATCACCATGCAATGAATAAACAGTCCTGTTATCATTATTTAGCTTTTTGGCCGTAGCTGCTCCTATGGCCACACTCATTCCCTGACCCAAAGATCCACTGGCAATACGCACTCCCGGCAAATGTTCGTGTGTGGTGGGATGCCCCTGCAACCGGCTGTTTAATTTACGAAAAGTGGCCAGTTCTGCTATGGGAAAATATCCGCTTCTTGCAAGCACACTGTAAAATAATGGGGAAATATGGCCATTACTCAGAAAAAATAAGTCCTCCCCTTTTCCATCCATAGAAAAAGCAGGATCATGTTTCATTATTTCAAAATAGAGCGCTGTTAAATAGTCCGTACAACCTAATGATCCACCAGGATGACCGCTTTGTACTCCATGTACCATTCGCACAATATCTCTCCTAATTTGTGTGGCTATATCTTTTAGGTTACTCATACTTCTAATTTTTGATGAATTGATTTTTTTCGGTTCGCAAACCTACTTTAAAACAACACACATACAAAAGAATTAATCGTTTTGTTTTGATTAGTTTATAATAAGTTCATTTTACAAGCGTTATTTATCAACTTGCAGCAAGTTTTTTTAGTTTGAATATTTAAAATGATTAACAATTCTTTATAAAAATTCTTTCTACAAAACATATTTAATACATTTGCAGTAACCCCCGGCTTTATTTAAACCATACGCATGGATAATATATTACTTAGTAGTGCTTTGGCATTCATAATAACTTTTTTTTCTATACCTGTAATTATACAAGTTGCCAAAGAAAAAAAGCTATTTGACGAACCAGATGAACGTAAAGTTCATAAAACCGTAATCCCAACACTTGGGGGTCTGGGAATCTTTGGCGGTTTTATTATCGCCTGTCTTATTTGCACACCTCCTTCACTTGTAGGTCAACTCCAGTTTTTTGCAGCAGCTTCTGTTGTTATTTTCTTTTTAGGCCTAAAAGATGATATTTTAGTTATATCTGCCAGCAAAAAATTTATTGGTCAATTAATAGCAGCCGGAATTATCATTAAATTCGGTGGTATCCAAATCAATAACATGGGAGGATTTTTGGGAATTACAGAAATCCCCAGTTTTGCAGGCATTATATTAACACTCTTTACAATTATTGTTATTACCAATTCCTTCAATCTCATTGATGGGGTAGATGGGCTTGCAGGTAGCCTTGGTTTGCTAACAACACTGGTATTTGGAACTTACTTTTACATGATTGGCGAACTTGGCTTTTCTGTGATGGCATTTTCTCTTGCCGGAAGTATTATCAGTTTCCTGATTTATAATTTTTCTCCTGCCAAAATATTTATGGGAGATACAGGTTCTTTGCTTTTAGGACTTATTAATTCTATCCTGGTAATAAAATTTATTAATGTAGCAGGTAATGCCGAAGGCCAACTGGGCCTGGAATCTGCACCTGCCATTGGTTTTGCCATATTAATAATTCCTTTGGTAGATACTTTAAGGGTGTTTGGCTTACGCATATTGGACCGGCGCTCTCCCTTTAGCCCAGATAGGAACCATGTACACCATTTTCTGTTAGATCTTGGTTTTAGTCATAAGCAAATAACTTTAACCTGCGTTTCCACTAACATCGTATTTATAGCCGTGGCCTATTTTTTTAGAAGCCTGGGCACTACTACTGTTATTGGAATATTATTAATCACCTCTTTGGGTTTAATCAGTATTATCTATTACCTGCGTCAAAAATCAAGGCAAATTTTTGTTGTAAAGAAAAAAGAACAGGGAATGATTAAAAGGCACACAGTTCTAAGCCTGGTTCCCGAATCTGTTGAAGCAGAATAACCCGCTTTCATATTATCTCCTTTTAGCAATAATATAAATCTCAGCATTTAACGGTAGATTTTTATAAATTTGCGCCAACTAATTATACTATGTCAGAAGATTTAAATATTGTACTAGAAGTAGCTTCCCAAACAATGGAGAAAGCCATTAATCACCTGGAAGCAGAATTAGGTAAAATTCGTGCAGGAAAAGCCAATCCTAATATGTTAGACGGGATAATGGCAGATTATTACGGTTCGCCTACAGCCATTAGCCAGGTAGCTAATATTACAGCCATGGATGCCAGAACCATTTCTGTTCAACCATGGGAAAAAAATATGCTCCAGGTTATTGAAAGAGCCATTATTGCTGCCAATATCGGCATCAACCCACAAAACGATGGCAATATCATTCGCTTATTTTTACCCCCGCTTACCGAAGAAAGAAGAAAGGAATTGGTAAAAAGATGTAATGCCGAGGGCGAGCATGCTAAAGTTTCTATTCGCAATATCAGGAGAGATTTAATTGAAGATATTAAAAAATTACAAAAAGACGGGCTAAGTGAAGATGCTGCAAAAGAGGCGGAAGCGGAGGCTCAAACTATGACTGATAAACATATTCTTTTAATAGAAAAGCACCTGGCTGCCAAGGAAAAAGAAATTATGATAGTTTAAAAGAAGCACAAATTTTTAGTGCCTACGTTTAAGCTTTGTAATTGTTAGATGGCTCATAATATGATTTGCTTAACCTATTCCCTAAAACGATAACCTATTTATATATGCAGTCTTCCAGGGAAACATGGTTTTTATTAATGTCTGTTCCGCTTTATGTATTGCTGATTGGGGCAGAAATAATCATGAGTAACTGGAAGGGAAATAAATACTATACGCTTAAAGACACACTACAAAATGTTTATCTAACTATAAGCAACGGAGCGCTGGACCTGGTTTTAAGAAGTCTTTTTTATGTGAGTGTTTTAATGTGGAGCTACCAACATCATTTCTTTACTGTTGAAAACATTTTTCTCTATTGGCTGCTTCTTTTTTTACTTGAGGATTTTGCTTTTTATTTCGAACATCGGATAGATCATTATTGCCGCTTATTATGGGCGGTGCATGTAACGCACCATTCATCTGAAGAGTTTAATTTAACTACAGGTTTCAGATCCTCTGTATTTCAACCAGTTTATCGTTTTATTTATTTTGTGCCCATTGCACTCATGGGATTCCATCCACTGGATATTGTTTTTATGTATTCCATCACCCAAACTTATGGTATATTGGTGCACACTAAATATATTAAACAAATGCCCCGCTGGTTCGAAACTGTTTTTGTAAGCCCCAGCCATCATAGGGTGCATCATGCAAGCAATATCCGCTACCTGGATAAAAATATGGGAATGTGCCTCATTATTTGGGATAAAATATTTGGTACTTTCCAGCAAGAAATAGCCTCAGACCCTGTAAAATATGGCCTTACCAAACTGGTAGAAAATGACAACAACCCAGTGAATGTTGTTTTTCACGAATGGAAAAACCTGGGTAAAGATCTCAGAAAAAAAATTTCCTTTAGCAACCGGCTCAGGTATATTTTTATGCCCCCCGGGTGGAGCCACGATGGAAGCAGCAAAACAGCCCGCCAGTTAAGAAAAGAACTTTCTTCTTAATATCCATTTTTTACATTCTGTAGTTTCTGTTAATTTTAATGCATGCAAATTTCTTTGGTTACCAATAAATTGATGGAGCAACAGTTTTTACAACTCCCCATGGATATTTATAAAAATGATCCCAACTGGATACGCCCATTAAATAAAGATGTTACAGACATATTTGACAGGAACAAAAACAAAGCATTTCGTTTTGGTAAAGCAGAAAGATGGATTTTAAAGGATAAGAACGACCAACTCATTGGGCGCATTGCTGCATTCGTTAACTCAAAATATAAAAGCAAAGAAGATGATGTGCCCGTAGGGGGAATTGGTTTTTTTGAATGCATCAATAACCAGCAAGCGGCCAATATATTATTTGATACTGCAAAAAAATGGTTAATAGAAAATGGTATTCAGGCCATGGATGGCCCCATTAATTTTGGTGAAAGAGACCGCTGGTGGGGCCTGGTAACAAAAGGATTTCAGGAACCGCTTTATTGCATGAACTATAATCCTCCTTATTATGTAACTCTGTTTGAAACCTATGGCTTCAAAGTGTTTTACGACCAGGTATGTTTAGATATGGACCCAAAAGCGCCCCTCTCAGCAAAAATCTGGGAAAGGCACAACCAGGTGGAAAATGATAAAAATTTCTCTTCCAGCCATATTTATAAAAATCAATTGGAAAAATTTGCAGGAGATTTTGCCACCGTTTATAACAAAGCGTGGGCAGGCCATGGCGGCCTTAAACAAATGAGCAAGGAACAGGTCATTTTGTTGTTTAAGAAAATGAAACCGGTGATGGATGAAAAGATTATATGGTTTGCTTATTATAAACAGGATCCTGTTGCCATATTTATAAACCTGCCCGATTTAAACCAATGGTTCAAACACCTGGATGGTAAATTTGGTCTTTTACAAAAACTTAAATTTTTATGGCTCAAAAAATTTAAGCCAAATAAAAAATTTTCGGGGCTTGTTTTTGGCGTGGTGCCCGAATGGCAGGGCAAAGGGGTGGATGCCTATATCATCGGTGAATCTGCAAAAGTAGTGCAATCTGATGCTTGCTCCTACTCTGAATACGAAATGCAATGGATTGGCGATTTTAATCCTAAAATGTTGAATATAGCCACAAGCCTTGGCGATGTTTCCAGAAGCAGAAACCTAAGTACTTACCGCTATTTGTTTGACCGCAACAAAGAATTTAAACGCCACCCTTTTTTAAACTAACTGTATCTTTGAACAAGAGGAAAAATAGAACAAACAAACCAAAATATTGTCATTTTTTGTTGAGCCAATAGTTATTGCTTAACAAAAAATATTCCTTTTGATTTACACACTATTTTGACTAAGAAGACAATCGAATTATTGACAAATTTATATGGATAAATTCATCGTTTCTGCCAGAAAATACCGGCCACAAAACTTTAGTACAGTTGTAGGCCAGGCGCATATCACTACTACACTAAAAAATGCCATCAACAATAACCAGTTGGCTCATGCATTTTTATTTTGTGGTCCCAGGGGTGTGGGCAAAACAACCTGTGCCCGCATACTGGCCAAAACCATCAACTGCGAAAACAGAACAACCGACGGCGAAGCCTGCAATACCTGCAACAGTTGTGTATCTTTTGATGCCGGCACTTCTTTAAATATTCACGAGTTGGATGCTGCCAGTAATAATTCTGTAGACGACATTCGTACATTGGTAGAACAGGTGCGTTTTGCACCACAGGCAGGCAGGTACAAAGTTTATATAGTAGATGAGGTTCATATGCTCAGTGCCTCGGCTTTTAATGCATTTTTAAAAACACTGGAAGAGCCACCTCCTTACGCTATTTTTATTTTGGCCACCACTGAGAAACATAAAATTTTACCCACCATTCTCAGCCGCTGCCAGATATTTGATTTTAAGCGTATAACCACCAACGATACCATCACCCACCTGCAGGAAATTTGTGATAAAGAACATATCACTGCAGAAAAAGCTGCCCTGCACGTTATAGCTCAAAAAAGTGAGGGCTGTTTAAGAGATTCCCTCAGCATACTGGATAAGATTGTAAGTTTTACTGATGGTAAACTTACCTACAGTAATACCCTGGAGCACCTGAATATTTTAGATGAAGACTACTATTTTAAATTGCTGGAACATCTGCACCAGCAGCAACTCAGCGATGTTTTGCTCCTGCTGGATACCATTTTACAAAAAGGATTTGAAGCAGACAGTTTCCTGGAAGGTTTTACAGAATTTGTAAGAAACCTGCTGGTGAGCAAAGACCCAAGGGCTGTGTCCCTGCTCGAAGTGGCAGAAGATTTTAAGGAAAAATACCTTACCTGGTCTCAAAAAACAGATATGGGCTGGATTCTGGCCGCACTGAATATTTTAAATGAAGCCGGCATGGGTTATAAAATAGCCCGCAACAAAAAGCTGTTTACAGAAATGGCGCTCATAAAGCTAAGTTACCTTAACCAGGCTTTGGAATTACAGCAATCTGGTGATGGATTGATTAAAAAAAAACGAATAGATGAAGCTAAACCAGTTTCATTCCGGTCACTAAATATCACTGCTGTAAAAACTGAAAAAACAACCCCTGTTACAAAACCAATAACAGCCACAGCACCGGCCAGTTTAATATTGGAGGAACCCAAAGAACCTGCTATTAATAAAAACACAACTATAGAAGAATCAAAACCCGCAAAAACGGCTTCGGCAACGCTTGGGTCCTTAAAAAGTATCCGTGAAAAACTGGCCAAACAAAATAATGGGCCGGTTTTTATCAGCAAATCCCTCACGGTAGATGAACTGAATATTGCCTGGAATCAGTATATTGATATATTAAAGAAAAACAAAAATCACTCTTCCGTTTCCATTTTAAAAATGGCCAGGTTAGAAATAAGGGATGAAAACAGTTTTACAATTTTTACAGCCAATACCATGCAGCAAAAGTTTATCGAGGTAGAAAGGTCGGGGCTTATAGAACACCTGATGCTGTATTTCAATAACCGAAATATTACTTACCAGATCGTAATTAACCAGGAAGAAAAAGAGGAAACCAACCTGCAAAAACCACTGAATACAAAAGAAAAATACCAGCTCTTGATAGAACAATATCCTAATATTAAAATATTAAAAGATAAGATAAGATTAGAACTGGATTATTAAAACCCCGGCAACCTGAATTTTTGCTATGCTAAATACGGGAAACCTCAAAGTATCTCCTGTTTTTGCATTAATTTCGGGCTCTTAAAAAATTATACAAAAGAATTAGATTATGGCAGAAGTAATACGCATGCCGCTTTTGAGCGATACGATGACGGAAGGAAAAATAATATCCTGGAATAAAAAAGTGGGCGATACTGTAAAAGCAGATGATGTGCTGGCTGATGTAGAGACTGATAAAGCAACTATGGAAGTAAATGGTTATGTAGATGGAACCCTGCTTTACGTTGGTGTTCCTGCAGGTGAAGCTGCTAAAGTAAACCAAATCATTGCAATTGTGGGTAAGGCAGGAGAAGATTATCAAGCGCTGCTGGATACAGCTTCCGAAGATAAACCCAAAGAAACTGCAACAGAGGCGGCACCTGCTGAAGCATCCCAAAAAACTGCCCCTGCAGAACCGCCCAAAGCTGAGACAAAAGCAACTGCTTCAGCAAAAGTTGAACTTCCTGCCGGTGCCAAAGAAATTCGTATGCCATTGCTGAGCGATACCATGACTGAAGGAAAAATCGTTTCATGGAACAAAGCTGTAGGCGATACCGTAAAATCTGATGATGTGCTGGCCGATGTAGAAACAGACAAAGCCACCATGGAAGTAGTTGGATATGAAGAAGGCACTTTATTATACATTGGTGTGGAAGCCGGCAAAGCTGCTAAAATAAATGAAATCATTGCCATTGTAGGTAAACCCGGCACCGATGTAAGCGCTTATGTAGCCGCAGAAAAAAGTGGAGCTAATACCGCTCCGGCAGCAACAACAGCCGGGGCAGCCCCTGCTCATGAGCCAGCTCCAATAGCGCAACAGGAAACAGATAACAACGAAGCCGAATCCAACGAAAGAATTAAAGCATCTCCCCTTGCAAAAAAATTAGCAGCAGATAAAGGAATTGATTTAAAAAAAGTAAGTGGCAGTGGCGATAATGGCCGCATTACCAAAAAAGATATTGATGCCTTTGTTCCTGCAAAAGAAATTAAACCAGCACAAGTTGCTAACGAGAAACAACCAAACGAGAAACGAGAAACGTTTATAGGACAGGAAGGATACAATGATGTTCCGCTTACGCAAATGCGCAAAGTAATTGCTCGCCGCCTCGGCGAAAGTAAATTCAGCGCTCCGCATTTTTACCTCACCATGGAAATAAACATGGACAATGCCATGACGTCGAGAGTAGCCATGAACGAGGTAAGCCCGGTAAAAATTTCTTTCAACGACATGATCATAAAAGCAAGCGCCATGGCACTGCGCCTGCATCCGGATGTTAACAGCAGTTGGATGGGGGAATTTATTCGGCAGAATCAACACATACATATTGGAAGCGCACTGGCATTACCGGAAGGCCTGATTGTTCCGGTGATTCGTTTTGCAGATCAAAAATCATTGTCGCAGATTGCAGCCGATGCCAAAGAATTATACGGCAAGGCAAAAGATAAAAAACTGCAACCAAACGAATTCAGTGGCAACACTTTTACGATTTCCAATTTAGGAATGATGGACATCGAAGAATTTACTGCTATCATCAACCCGCCAGACAGTGCCATTTTAGCGGTAGGTGCCATCAAAGAAAAAGTGGTTAAAAAGGGGGATGGTTTTGGAGTAATCAATGTAATGAAACTTACTTTGAGCTGCGATCACAGAAGCGTGGATGGAGCCGTGGGTGCAGCCTTTCTGCAGACTTTAAAAAGATTTTTGGAAAACCCGGTAACGATGCTGGTTTAAATTTCTATAAAATATATTTTAAGCGTTGGCTTTTCAGCCAACGCTTTTTTTATGCTTTTTTACGAGGAAAAAATATTATGCCCCGACAACAAATTTATTTTTCAATATATTTTGAAAATTCAGAAACAAGCTTTATATTTACTGTATGAAATTGACAGAAGCCAAACAACAATTCATCAATAGCTGGGGCGCCTTTGGCACGCAGTGGGGCATAAACCGCACTATGGCGCAGATACACGCCTTATTGCTGGTAAGTGTAAATCCTTTAACGCAGGATGATATGATGGAAGAACTAAGTATCAGCCGGGGTAATGTAAATATGAATATCAGGGACCTGATAGGCTGGGGTTTGGTAGACAGGGTAATTATTTCAGGCGAGCGAAAAGAATATTTTTCTGCCGAAAAAGATATCTGGAAAGTGGCCACTCAAATTATTAAAGAAAGAAAAAAAAGAGAACTGGACCCAATGATAAAATTGCTGAGTCAGTTGGAAAATATTGAAGGCGATAAAAAAGACAAAGACGTACAACAATTTACCCAGGTAATAGGAAGTATTAAAAAAATGGGACAGCAGGCAGACAAAACCCTGGATCTTTTAATAAAGGCAGACGAGAACTGGTTTACAGGAAGCATCTTAAAAATGTTTAAATAGTAATAAATAGCCGAAATAAAAAACGGCTTTTCTTTAACAAACTAATTTCATTATTTTCTGAAATATTAAATATTACAGTCATGAAAAAATTTAAAATCATCGACACCTGGATCAGCTTCGGTTTGATCATCGTATTCACACTGCTCAGCTTAATAAAACTGGATTATACCTTTTTAGTTGGTTACTGCACAGTAGGTGGCTGGCAAATGATTAGCATGATGATTCATGCCATCAATGGTTGGTTTACACATCGCAAAGCAGGCAGGTTTAATTATCATTTTATAGTAGCTGTACTGGCAGCACTCTCACTTCTAGGCCTGCTTGTCTTCCCGGTATTATGGGTTGTAATGGTTGTGCTTTTATTCGCCGCTCCTTTTATGGCCATCTATTATACCTGGCTTTGTTACAATGAAGTATATGTAAAAATGCAACGCCCAATGGCTGCGCTAAAATAAAGCTGTCAGGCCACTTGTAAAGTTTTCTCAGGTGTCAGGCCACTTGTAAATTCTTTCTCAGGTGTCAGCCCACTTGTAAATTCTTTCTCAGGTGTCAGGCCACTTGTAAATTCTTTCTCAGGTGTCAGGCCACTTGTAAATTCTTTCTCAGGTGTCAGGCCACTTGTAAATTTTTTCTCAGGTGTCAGGCCACTTGTAAATTCTTTCTCAGGTGTCAGGCCACTTGTAAATTTTTTCTCAGGTGTCAGGCCACTTGTAAATTTTTTCTCAGGTGTCAGGCCACTTGTAAATTTTTTCTCAGGTGTCAGGCCACTTGTAAATTCTTTCTGGTTATAATAAATTCAAAGTGGCCAGACACCTATCAAAGTGGCCAGACACCTATCAAAGTGGCCAGACAGCTATCAAAGTGGCCAGACACCTATCAAAGTGGCCAGACACCTATCAAAGTGGCCAGACAGCTATCAAAGTGGCCAGACACCTATCAGACACCTATCAAAATTTTTAAATGAACAATCATGAAAGCCTCAGCTAAAATTATTATTTACGATGATGGATGTCCGCTCTGTGTGGCCTACACTTCAGCTTTTGTAGCGGCTGGTATATTAAATGAACAGGGCCGAAAAAACTTCAGCAATATTGATGCAGCAACGTTTGACTTGATAGACAAGGCTAAATGCAACAATGAGATTCCGCTCATAGACACCGAAACCAAACAGGTTTGGTATGGCATAGACGCCTTGCTGGAATTATTAGACAGTAAAATTCCTTTTATAAAATTTGTTGGAAATATTAAACCGGTAAAATGGCTCTTGCAAAAAACCTACAAGTTTATTTCTTACAACAGGAAAGTCATTGTGGGCAATGCTCCAAAAAATGGATACGACTGCAGTCCGGATTTCAATACAAAGTACCGGGTTGCATTTTTAGTTGTCTTTCTTATATGTAATACGCTTCTGCTGGCGCCACTATATGATAGTATTTTTAGCAACAGCTTCATTGGCAGCCACTCCTTTGCAGAGCTACAGGCAGCACATTTACTGTTGGTTGCTGCGAATGTAACACTAGCCATTTGCATAGGCCTCAAAAAAGGATTAGAATATTTAGGCCAGGTGAATATGCTGGCACTTACGGTTGTCTTATTGCTGCTGCCCCTGCAGTTTCTAAACAGTTATGCATTTTTTTCCGATAAAGGCATCAACAACTTTTACCTGGGCCTGCTAAGCCTGGTAATTATCGGGGAGTATATCCGCAGGATGAAGTATGCACTGGTACTACAAAAACAACATTGGATAGTAGCCATCAACATCATTTCTGTTATAGCTTTCATTATTTATCTGACAAACTAAACCATCATGAAAAAGAAAATAGTAATAGCAGGAGGCACAGGTTTTATTGGCACATCACTCATTAAATATTTTTCAAAAGATAATGAAGTAATTGTTTTAACCAGGGGCATCAAAAACGAAAAAAACAATTCCTTTGGCCACAAAAAAGAAATACCCGGCATGCCCCACATCCAATATGTGATATGGGATGCCAGGAACCAGGGCAGTTGGACATCAGTGCTGGAAGATGCCCATCTGCTGATAAATCTTTGCGGCAAAACTGTCAACTGCAGGTACACCGATAAAAATAAAAAAGAAATTTTCGACAGTCGCACTCAGCCCACCATTGCCCTGGGTGAAGCCATCCGCAAATGTATTGCTCCTCCCAAACTATGGATCAATGCCTCTTCTGCCACCATTTACCGTAATGCAACAGACAGGCCGCAGGACGAATATACAGGCGAAATAGAAAATGATTTCAGTGTGCAGGTTTGCAAAGCATGGGAAAAATCTTTCTTTGATTTTCGCACACCGTTTACCAGGAAAGTAGCCCTGCGTATGGCTGTTACGTTGGGTAGCGAAGGGGTAATGGTTCCTTATTTTAATTTAATAAAATTTGGGCTAGGGGGCCGCCAGGGAAATGGAAAACAAATGTATAGCTGGGTGCATATTAAAGATACGATCAACATCATCAACTGGATTGATGAACATACAGAAATGGAGGGAGTGTATAATTGTTGCAGTCCCTTACCCGTAAACAATGAAAATTTCATGAATATTTTGCGTAAGGTTACAGGCCATAAATTCGGGTTGCCTGCTTATGAGTGGATGCTAAAAATAGGTGCCAAACTAATTGGCACAGAAACAGAACTACTTTTAAAAAGCAGGTGGGTGCTGCCCACCAAACTGTTGCAATCTGGTTACAAATTTGAATACGGGTTAATCAAAGATGCCTTTTCTGAAATCGTACAAATTACTCCACGCAAAAACTATCATTTATTTTAACTTGCATACAATGAACAACAGCCCGGTAATATTATTTGATGGTGTGTGCAACCTCTGCAACGGTTCTGTACAGTTTGTGATAAAACATGACAAAGCAGGACTGTTTAAGTTTGCTTCCCTGCAAAGCGAAGCGGGGCAGCAACTGCTAAAAAAACACCAATTGCCAGCTACGAATTTTAATTCTTTCGTTCTCATACAGGATGAGAAAGCTTATACAAAGTCAACTGCTGCTCTAATGGTTGCAAAACAATTAACAGGTGTAGTTAAATCTTTATACGCCTTTAGCATTATACCTACATTTATTAGAGATGGAGTATATAATTTCATCGCCAAAAACAGATACAGTTGGTTTGGAAAAAAAGATAGCTGTATGATACCTTCTGCAAATATTGAAGCCAGGTTTTTAAAATGAGAAATTATGAATTCAAAAAATACGATTGTTTTAGGTGCTTCGGCTAATCCTCAACGTTATAGTTATATAGCCCTTAATAAACTAAAGGCATACGGACACCCGGTTGTAGCCATCGGAAAAAAAACATCCAGCGTTAATGATATTGAAATAATAACCGGCATGCCGCAGGTAAACAATGTAAATACCATAACACTCTACCTCAACCCCGCCAATCAAAAACCTTATTACGATTATATTATATCACTTAAGCCCGAACGCATTATTTTTAATCCAGGTAGCGAAAACCCTGAATTAGTATCCCTTGCCAACCAAAATGGTATTGCTACATTAGATGCCTGCACACTTGTATTGCTCTCTACCAATCAGTATTAACCACTTTGTTGCCTGCTAGAAAAAAAATTTATCCGTAACATACTAACAGCATCAATCTTTCGTTTCTTAGAATAGAATACACATCCAATATCATTCTTACTAAAACGAAAAACCATGTTGTCTGTAAAAAGAACCATGTTACTGTTTTTGCTTGCCCTAACTACAGCCACAGTACATGCCCAACAAAACAAAGCTGCCAATGCTGCAGTGTTTAATAATTTTTCCCAAACTATTGATATTTCTGAAACGACGCTTTCCAATGCCATGCAAATGAGCAAGGGGCAGCAGGCAATGCTGAATTTTGGAAATGATTTTAATTTCCCGGGGGTAGTTTTAAACAATGAAATTGTATTTGACAATCTGCAAACCATCATCATCCGCTCCTCTGCCTACAACAATGCATTGCTGCAAATTTCCAAACAAATAAATGATGACAAAACCATTTCTTATGTGGGCCGCATATTTGGCAAGGGCAGTGCAGATGGTTATGAAATAAAAAGAACAACCAACGGCAGTTATCAATTACAAAAATTTGAAACAGCCAACATCCTGCAGGATTGCAACCTGTAATAAAAAAATATAAATACCGGATCCCCTATATGGTCCTAATAATAAATATCCAAATCTTACACCCCGCAAAACAATCACAATGAAAAACTTTACATTCAGGTCAATCTTATTTTTCGCTGTTTTATTTCCTGCCATTTTGTGGGCACAGGTTCCCAAACTAAGCAGCTACCCATCTGCCAGTGCAACCATTCTGCTTGATTTTGATGGCCACACTGTGCAAAGTGCAGCATGGAACGGGGGTACGGTTTTTTATTGCCAGCCTGCTGCAGTCAGCAATACACAAATCACTGAAATGTTCAACAGGGTATCTGAAGATTACCGCCCTTTTGATATTAATATTACCACAGACACTGCCAAATTTTTAGCAGCTCCGCTTAATAAAAGAATGAGAATTATTGTAACACCCAGCAGTAGCTGGTATATGGGAAATGTAGGAGGAGTGAGTTATGTAGGATCTTTTACATGGGGCGACAATACACCCGGTTTTGTATTTAGTGATAAACTAAACAACCATACAAAATTTATCTCCGAATGCATTACGCATGAAAGTGGCCACACAGTGGGTTTATCTCACCAGTCAAAATATGATGGCAATTGCAATCTTGTAGAGCAATACAATATAGGAACAGGAACCGGCGAAATTAGCTGGGCTCCGGTTATGGGTAACAGTTACTATCGTAATATGACCGGATGGAATGATGGCCCTACTCCTTTTGGCTGTGCCAATACGCAGGATAATCTTACCATCATCACCAGTTTAAATGGATTTAGTTACCGTGCAGACGATTACCCGGAAACAAGGAATAATTCTACCTATTCACTTGGCTCAGGTTCATTTAGCACAGACGGAATTATTGCTACCAGTGGAGATAAAGATGCTTTTAAATATACCCTCTCACAAAATGTAAATTTTCACCTGGAAGCAAAACCTTACAGCATAGGCGGTAATAGCGGTGCCAACCTGGATGTAGCGGTAGAATTGTATAATGGCAATACGCTTATAAGAACATTTAACCCCTCCAGCTCTTTGAGCATTTCTATAGATACGGTTTTAAATGCGGGCACTTATTACTTAGTTGTATCCGGGGCAGGTAATGAAAATATCAACGATTACGGTAGCCTGGGTGCGTATTCAATCACTGGTTTTTTTGGAGCATTGGCTGTAAGAGCAATTAACCTGGCCGGAACTGTTGATAAAAATAAACACAACCTAAGCTGGAACATAGTGGCTGATGAGCCAATAAAAGAACAGGTAGTAGAAATATCATTTGACGGAATAAATTTTAAACCGTTTTCTACAATAAATGCTTTACAAAAAGCGTTTACTAATTCAACAAACCACAACGGTACTATTTTTTACCGTATAAAAGTTACCTCTGTTCTTGATCAAACTGCTTATTCAAATGTAATAGCACTTAAATCAATTGGCATCCCGGAAAAAACCTTCATTGTATCTACTCTGGTACAATATGAAATCACCGTAAATGCAGCAGAAAATTATAACTATCGTTTAAGCGATGCTAATGGCAGATTAATAGCCCGGGGCATAGGCTTAACCGGAATGAATAAAATAAATGTTAGCAAACAAGCGGGAGGAATGTATATACTCCAACTGGCTAACAGCAAACAACGACAAACAGAACGAATTATAAAACAGTAAGGTAGATTCATGTGTAAGTTAGGGGACAGCGTTAGGGGCTGTCCTCTTTTTTTATGCCTGGCCCCAAACCCCTGAAGGGGCTTGTAAAGTTTCTGATACTTTAAGGTGCTTCTCCAAACACCACAATATAATTTTCTTTTTCGAAGATTTATGCCAATTTAACCATGCTATAGCTTCTTTAGGGGCTTGGGGCTCTTTTCCACATTTCCACATTTCTCCTACACATAACCTTCCCTTAATATTTCATGTTGTTATTATAATTAACTTTAGAAAACCCCAAAAATATGCATTGGAGAAAATTCAGCGGCGAGTCTATTGATCTTCCCATTAAAGATGCAGTAGAAAATGCCATAAAAAGAGAAACCAACCAGGCCTACAAATTAAAAGTCTGCATCGGAACCGACAGCCAGGTAAAAGGTAAAGAAACCGAGTTTGCTACCGTCATTGTTTTTCTTAGGGAAGGACACGGAGGATTTATGTTTTTGCACAACGAAAAAACAACCTACAAATACAGCATCAAAGAACGTATGTTGGTAGAAGTAGCCAAGAGCATCGAGATTGCTTATGAGTTATGCGACCTCTTCACCAGGTATGATGTAGATATGGAAGTGCATGCAGACATCAACACCAACCCGCAGTTTAAAAGCAATGAGGCGCTTAAAGAAGCCATGGGTTATATTTTAGGAATGGGCTTTGCTTTTAAAGCCAAGCCGGAAGCCTTTGCCAGCAGCAGTTGTGCAAACAAGGCGGTGAACTGATGGTGTGATAAAGCAGGTTAGTGGAAAGTGAAAGGTCAAAGGTGAAAGGTGAATGGTCAATTAAAGTCAAAATAGTTCACCCGGGTAGTGCTTAATTAATTGGGGCATCACCCAAGCTTAATGCTTTCATCTTTTAATTTTCACTTGTCCTAAAACCTTTAAGTCAGTAAGGCTTTCACCTTTCGCCTTTCGCCTTTGACCTTTCACTATTCATTGGACATTGAATTTTCACTTTTCACTTTTCACTTTTCACTTTTCACTTTTCACTTTTCACCTTTGACTTTTGACTTTTGACTTTTGACTTCCCCCCCCTCACTTTTCCCCCTTCCCCTTCTCCCTCAGCTCCTCATTCATCTCATTAATATACTTGAGCAGTTTATCCCTGCCTGTTTTTTTTACCGCACTGGTTACCATATGCATGGGCAAAAACATCCATGTTTTTTTCATGGCTTCCAAAAAAGCTTTTACGTTTTTGCTTACGATGCGCTGGTTTTCCTTATCGCTTTTGGTAAACACCAGGCAAAAAGGTACTTCCCACTTTTTTAAATTTTCTAAAAAATCGAGATCAATTTTTTGAGGGCTATGCCTTGCATCAATTAATACAAAAACAAGGGAAAGATTCTCCCGCTTGCGCAAATAATTTTCTATCATTTGTTCCCAGCGGCGGCGGCTGGTAATGCTCACTTTGGCAAAACCGTATCCCGGCAAATCTACCAGGTACCAATGATACACAGTTTCCTGATTTTTCTTTTCTTCTGTAAAACCACTGCTCACCACATCAAAATGATTTATGAGCTGGGTTTTGCCCGGCGATCCGGAAGTTTTGGCCAGCTTTTCATTATTACAAAGCATGTTTATTAAAGAAGACTTGCCCACATTACTCCTGCCAATAAATGCAAATTCCGGTTTATCGGGCACCGGGCATTTTTCATAATCAGGATTGCTGATAATGTAACTGGCTTTTTTTATATGCATAGCTGCAAAATTAAGCAGTATTTTAACTTTTCTGCATTTATCATTGTTTAGTAGGAAAGGTAAGCTCCAAACTAAACAACTTATATTTGCCACTTTATATGACAAAGTTTGCACACGACAACGTAGTTCCCGATAAAGCCTCGGCCCAGCCCAAAAAAGAGCAGGTAGCGGAGATGTTTGATGATATAGCATACCGCTACGATTTTTTGAACCGTTTCCTTAGTGGGGGCCTGGATATCTCCTGGCGAAAAAAAGCATTGGGTTTTTTAAAAGTACAGAATCCGCAGAAAATGCTGGATGTAGCCACCGGAACTGCAGATGTAGCAATTATGGCATCCCGTTTGTTAAACCCTGCTTCAATAACCGGAATTGATATCAGCGATGGTATGCTGGAGATTGGAAGGAAAAAAATTAATAAGCTGGGTTTGCAAAATAAGATCGAATTGTTAAATGGCGATAGCGAAACAATAAATTTTAAAGACAATACGTTTGACGCTGTAACCGTGGCATTTGGTGTTCGCAATTTTCAACATCTTGAAAAAGGGATGGGAGAAATTTTTAGAGTACTTAAACCCGGTGGCCAATTGGTAGTGCTCGAATTTAGCAAACCTAAAATACCTTTGGTAAAATCCTTCTATAACCTGTATATGAAAACGGTTACCCCCAATATGGGCAAACTGTTTTCGAAGAACCGAAGCGCTTATCAGTACCTCGACGAATCCATCCAAAAATTTCCGGAAGGAAAAGATTTTATTAAAATTCTGGATAACCTTGGATACATTAATACACAATGTAAACCCCTGAGCTTAGGAATATGCAGTATATATCACGGAAAAAAATAACAGGAATAGTTTTAGCATTTATGGCGATTCCCTCTATTGCATTTACGCAAAGTTTTGAGAATCTTAACCAGTTGGATCATGATGAAAAAAACTTTCATTTTGGTATCAATGTAGGTGTAAACAGGTCGCACTACAGCTTTACACACCACCCCCGCTTTTTGCAGTATGACAGCGTAATGGTGGTAGAGAGTATCAACAGCACGGGTATCAACCTGGCCTGGCTGGTTAACAAAAGACTGAGCAATCATTTTGACCTGCGCACCTTTCCACTCAATCTCACATTTACAGAAAAGGCTTTTGAATACCACCTTAAATACCCCGACAAGCCAGCCGGAGAAGACAGTGTGGGTATCAGAAAAATTCAGGGTATTACCCTGGCATTGCCACTGCAGTTAAAATTCAGCAGCGACCGTATCAATAATTTTAAAGTGTATATGCTGGCCGGGGGCAAAGTTGAATATGACCTGGCCGCCAATAAAGGTGCTAAAAATGCAGAGCAACTGATGAAACTTAAAAAATTTGATTATGGCATTGAAGCCGGCATAGGCTTTCATCTTTATTTTCCGGTGTTTGTACTTACTCCCGAACTTAAGCTGGGCTGGGGTTTAAACAATATGCACGAAAGGGATAAGGATTTAAAATATTCCAATGTGATTGATAAGATCAATGCAAGAACGGTTTCATTCACGCTTACAGTTGAATAAAAATTAAAAGCCCGGTTATTTAAACCGGGCTTTTATTATATCCTTAATTAATCTTTAAAAATCATAATTTCTTTTAAACATATTTAACCGAAGGCCTGCAGTTACCATAGTCGTATTGCTTTTGCCGGTAACTCCAGCAATTTCATAATTTCTTTGCAGCAGTGAAATATCAAACAGCAGGTTTTGTTTCAGTTCATATGACAACTGAAGTACCGCATTAAAACAGGTTGCTTTTCTGCCACCAGCTACTTTAAATCCATCATCAGATATTCTTGTTGTATAATCCCTGAAAATATTGCCGCCAAAATTAATACCATTACTATCCAGCCCCTGTTTAAAATAAATGATTCTTGCATAAATATGCCATTTAGGAGCGGGCTGGTAATTTACAATCCCGATAAACTCCTGCAAATTGGCGCCAAGTGGGTGTGCCAGCGGTTGATTGTAATGGGTATAATTGGCAATGGTATCATTGTGGGAATAAGTAAATGGCCTTACCCGATTGGTTTCAAACTGAAGGTCGAGATTATTTACACCCAGGGCATCTATATATTTCACACCAGCCTGAAGGCCAAATTTATTTACCCAACTGGAAGGATTGTTTCTTACCTGTTTCAAAACAAATTCATCTAAAAGGAACTGTCCATAAAACTGAAGACGATGCGCCACATTGGCTTTAAAATCAAGACCGGCTACTGCATTATCAGGGCTGCCCACAGAACCTTCAATATGCCTGTAAAAAATAATAGGGTTCAGGTACTGAAAATCAAAATGGTCCTGCCTGCCAAATACTACTCCTTCAAACAAACCTACATTTAACCACTTTGTTACATTCATACTCAGGTGATGCATGGCTGCATATTTTCTTGGGAGGAGCTTATCGCCGCCTTTTTTAAATTGGGGCATCAACTCCATAAAAATATTCTGATAATTCAGTTTCCATATTTTGGTATTAATCTTTGCAAACAAATAACTGTTGCCCCAATCGCTCAGGAACAAACTGCGGTACCCGTTTCCAATAAAATTTTTATCATACCCCAGTTGAAAATCTATAAATTTTGCCGCATTAAAAGTGATATAGCCTCTTGCATCAAAATAATCTACACCGGTATTTTTAAAGGTTTTGTAAAACCCAACACCGGGCACTGCCCTGAGTTCGTTTACCTTTTGCTGAAAAAACTGCGGGCCACGCTCCTGGTTTTCTGTAATAAAAGAAGAAAAACCAACCCGTTTGGCAATCAATCCCCGCACACTAATACCTCTTGTATTTAAAAAGATACGGTTGTCATTCCCTCTCTCTGCACCCTGGTGAATTTGCAGGATGGGATTTAAAGCCAGGAAGAAATTGTCATTATTCACTTCCAGCATATTGGCCTTTGTTTTATAAAATGTTTTAAGGATGGGCTTCTTACTCACAAAGTCTTCCTTTGGTCCGGTTACCCATTCACTGTTATTCATATAAAGGCTACGCAGGTTATATTCATCTACTTTTGTTAGGGAGAGACCGATCATATCTTTATACCTGTCCACCCCAAGAGAATCTTTATATCCCATACGGGCACTGTCTAAAAACTCCGCTTGCTGTATAATAGCTTTTCTGCTAAAAGGCCTGAGTGTAGAAAAATTAAGATTGGTATTGGTTTGTTGTTTAATTTCCAGCCTGTCTATAAAATGATATTCTTTGGCACCCTGGTTCAAATAGGTTGACTGTGCAAAAGCGGATACCGGACAAACAAAAAAAATAAGTTTGAAAAAGCTTTTAATAATTTGCATGGAGTTATGGTTAATTTATAAATCTTTAAATTTAAGATATGCAAAAATACCTTTTTAAGAACATACAGGTAGTAAATGAAGGGGAAATAAAAACTGTAGATGTTTTGACAGACGGGGAACGCATCGAAAAGATAGCAGCCCAGATAGATACCAAAAGCAAAGTGCAGGAAATAAATGGAGAAGGCAAATATTTATTGCCCGGCGCCATAGATGACCAGGTGCATTTTAGAGAGCCCGGTCTTACACACAAAGCAACTATTTATACAGAAAGCCGTGCTGCCGTTGCGGGGGGTATTACCAGTTTTATGGAAATGCCCAATACCATACCCAATGCATTGACAAAAAAAATACTGGACGAAAAATATGAAATAGCCCGACAGTCTTCCCTGGCTAACTATTCTTTTTTTATGGGTGTGAGCAACGACAATGCAGAGGAAGTCATCCGCATCAATGATTTTAAAAAAGATATTTGCGGCATCAAAATATTTATGGGCAGCAGTACAGGAAATATGCTGGTAGATAATCACAGCACTCTCAATCGCATTTTTAGCGAAAGCGAGATGTTGATTGCCACCCATTGTGAAGATGAAAGAATTATAAAAACCAATTATGAGGCTTTACAAAAATCGGGTACATTGCTTACGGCTAAGCATCATCCCATTATCCGCAATGATGAAGCCTGTTTTGAATCTTCGCTTATAGCCATCCAGTTTGCAAAAAAATACAATAGCCGCCTGCACATCCTTCATATCAGTACCCAAAAAGAATTGCAGCTTTTTGGAAATATGCTGCCACTGGAAGAAAAAAGAATCACTGCAGAAGTATGTGTGCACCACCTGCATTTTACGGCCGATGATTATGAGCAATTAGGATATAAAATAAAATGTAACCCGGCTATTAAAGCACCTCATAACAAAATTGCTCTATGGGAAGCATTGCTGGACGATAGGCTGGATGTGATAGCCACTGATCATGCGCCACATCTTTTATCAGAAAAACTGCCTCCCTACGAAAAAGCCCATGCCGGCCTTCCACTGGTGCAGCATGCTGTGCAACTCATGTTGTATTATCACAGTATTGGACAAATATCTTTAGAAAAAATAGTGCAGAAAATGAGTCATGCCGTGGCCAATTGTTTCCAGATAAAAGACAGGGGTTATATCAGGGAAGGATATTTTGCAGATCTGGTGACGGTTAATTTAGCTAAACCGCAAATAATTACAGCAGAAAACATATTGTATAAATGCGGTTGGAGCCCATTACAGGATTTTAATATGCCGGCCACTATAGAACAAACGATGGTAAGCGGAAATATCGTATATGAAAATGGACACTTTAATGAATCATATAAAGGCCAACGATTATCATTTGACAGATCCTAAAATTAATTAATGGAATTAGATAAAACCACACTAAACGACCTTGCCATATTTACGGGTGAAGAAGACTTTTCTGTTTTTAGTAAACTAAACAATACTCTTACCACCAACGGTAAAGAACAGTTGAAAAAAAACCTGGCTACTCCCCTGCCCACCTCAGAAGCTATTAAAGATGTGCAGCACACCATACAGCTAATACTGCAAAGAGAAACGGAATGGCCCAAACAAATAAGCAATGGCACCATTATGGTGGTAGAACGTTTTTATGAATACAGCTTTGATCCTTTACCAAAAACGGTTTCTACTTTAACCGCCAACAGTTACAAGTTATTGCATGGCCCCGATTATTCTCTTATAAAATATTCTATCATTCATTGCTTTGATTTTATTAAAGGCATGTTATCGTTTACAGATAAATTTCTGCAAGAAAACACAGCAGCCCCTTTAAGAAAATTAATGGAGATAGCTGCCAAAACATTGGCCATAGAACAATTAGCCATTGTGCACAAATACAAAAATAGCAACGAACTTACGATACCACAGCAGTTACAACTGGCGCAATTTCTTCGCTATCATTTTAAGCAAAATATGCTTACCCTCATATCCATTCATGCACAACTGGATGCATGGTATGGCATGGCCATGACCGTAAAAAAATACGAACTGGTTTTTCCGGAATTTATACAGAGCGAACAGCCTATACTGGATGTAAAAGGATTATACCATATTTTGTTGCAAAAGCCTGTTCCTTACAATTTGCATATGAACCCGAAAAGTAATTTTCTATTTTTAACAGGAGCCAATATGGCCGGCAAAAGTACTTTTATTAAATCGGTGGGTGCTGCCGTATTCCTGGCACACGTAGGCATGGGTGTACCTGCACAGGAAATGAAACTAACCGTATTTGATGGCATGCTCAGCAATATTAATGTGATAGATAATATTGCTAAAGGCGAAAGTTATTTTTACAACGAAGTGCAGCGCATAAAAGCTACCATCACAAAAATAAATGATGGCAGAAAATGGCTGATACTGATAGACGAATTGTTTAAAGGAACCAATGTGCAGGATGCCATGAAATGCAGCACTGCGGTAATAGAGGGCTTGCTTAAAATAAAAAACTCTTTGTTTATTTTATCCACGCATTTATACGAAATAGGCGATGCACTTAAAGTACATCCCAACATGAGTTTCAACTATTTTGAAACCAGCACCGAAAACGGCAAACTAAGTTTTAATTATCAACTGCGCAATGGCATTAGCAACGATCGTTTAGGATACCTGATACTGGAACGGGAAGGAGTTGTAAAAATGCTGGAAGATTTATAAGGCTTTGCGTATATTGAAGTACTAAAATCTTACCCATGCTTGTAAAAACTTTTGGAAGTGCAGTTTATGGAGTAGAAGCTATCAGTATTACGGTAGAAGTAAATGTAGATAACAAGGGCAAAAATTATTATATCGTTGGCCTGCCAGACAACGCTGTAAAAGAAAGTTTGCAAAGAGTAGAGAGTGCAATTAAGAGTATCCGTTTTTCTATGCCCCGAACAAAACTGGTGGTAAACCTGGCCCCTGCCGATATTAAAAAATCAGGTTCAGCCTTTGATCTTCCCATAGCCATAGGCACACTCGGAGCCACAGAGCAGTTACCCCATCCCGAAAGATTGGAACATTTTGTAATTATGGGGGAGCTGAGTTTAGATGGAACCATCAGGCCCATTCGTGGTGCGTTGCCCATTGCCATACAGGCACGCAAAGAAGGTTTTGAAGGATTGATTGTTCCGGTTGCCAATGCCAGGGAAGCTGCCATGGTAAACAACCTGAAAGTGTATGGCGTAGAACATATCAACGAAGTGATTGGCTTTTTTAAAAATGAAGAAAGCCTGCAGCCTACCATCGTAAATACCAGGGAAGAATTTGCCTATGCACAAAATAGTTTTGATGTAGATTTTTGTGATGTGAAAAGACAGGAAAATATTAAACGTGCACTTGAGATAGCAGCAGCAGGTGGCCACAATGCTATTTTGATTGGCCCGCCGGGTGCCGGTAAAACCATGCTGGCAAAAAGATTGCCTACCATATTGCCACCCCTTACTTTAATGGAAGCCCTGGAAACTACTAAGATTCACAGCGTGGCTGGTAAGTTACCGGAGAATGCAACGTTGGTGAGTAAACGCCCTTTCCGCAGTCCACATCACACCATTTCTGATGTTGCCCTTGTAGGTGGCGGAGGTAATCCACAACCCGGCGAAATTTCTCTTGCACATAACGGGGTGCTTTTTTTAGATGAACTTCCGGAATTTAAAAGAACCGTACTGGAAGTAATGCGCCAGCCAATGGAAGAAAGAAAAGTAACCATCAGCCGGGCAAAAGTAGCCCTGGATTTCCCGGCAAGCTTTATGCTCATCGCCAGCATGAACCCCTGCCCCTGCGGTTATTTTAATCACCCGGAAAGAGAGTGTACCTGCGGCCCCGGTGTAGTGCAAAAATATTTAAGCAGGATATCTGGGCCACTGCTGGACAGGATAGACCTTCATGTAGAAGTAACACCGGTAGCTTTCAGTGAGCTTTCTTCTACTCAACAATATGAAAAAAGCGAACGCATCAGGGAACGGGTTATAAAAGCAAGAGAGATACAGGCAGAACGATACAAGTCACAGGAAGGCATATACGCCAATGCACAAATGAGCAGCAAAACACTAAAAGAAATTTGTGTAATAAGCACAGCCGGATCAAATCTTTTAAAAGTGGCCATGGAAAAACTAAACCTTAGTGCCCGGGCCTACGATCGCATTTTAAAAGTAAGCCGCACCATTGCAGACCTTGCCGGCAGCGAAGATATCAAGCCTGAATTTTTGGCGGAAGCTATACAATACAGGAGTTTGGACAGAGAGGGATGGGGAGGGTGATGAATTGATAATTGGTTAATGGATAATTGACAATGTGATTTAAAAAATGTAAGGGGGGAAATTCAAACATCCAAAGAAGTTCGTTTTAACTGGGCCAGCTTAAGTGACGATACTCAGCCTTTGTTTTCTTGTGTATCCTTACAGCATAAAAATAATTCATGCTGGTAAAAAAAGAAGTATTGAAAAGTATTAAAGGTATGCCTGATTATTTCTCGGCAGATGATGCAATAGACAGATTAATAATTTTAAGCAAAATAGAAAATCCGCAATCAGAAATTAAAGAAGGAAAAGAATTAGCAACCGAACAGGCACTTAAAAAACTCGGCAAATGGCAATTCGAATGCTTTTAAAAACTTGATTGCTTTTAATTTTTCTAATAATATCACTCAATTTCTCCTTTCATTTCAAGAAATATTTATCAAATATTTTGAAGTTTTATTTTCAAATAATAATAAAAATCGCTTTAAGTTCATTCTACTGCAGGCTTTATTAAATATCCCCATATTTTGTCCACATCCTGTTAATATTTCCTCCTCGAATTGTTGAATTACAAGAAATATATTTACAGTCATCAATAAACATGTAAAGCGCCTAATTATAGACGCTTTACAATGTAATCTCGGTGTGGTGGAACGCTCCGATTTAAAAGTAGCCTTAATTGAAACTGGTACGGGTCCAAACCGTTAAAAAACCAGATTGAATTGTCAAAAGGGCTGCTTTTCTTTCTAAGAATAAAAGTAGTGGGTTCATTTAAGGATACAAAATATGGTATATACCATTTTGTTCACAAACATGTAAATTATGTGGATATTGAATAGTCTTTAGTTGAGCCGCATTAACTTCAACCTTAATAGCTATACGTTATCAATTACCTCATTATCAATTATCAGATATCCACTTTCTTTTCTTCCTCTGCCTCTGCTTTCTGCTCCGCAAGTTCCTCTCTTCTTTGAATTCTGCGCAACCATATTTCACCCTTATGCCTGGTAGGCACGTTATCTCCCAGTAATTTACCCCATGGTTTCATATCAGGCAGGCGATCGAAAATAATTTTTAAAATGGCTACAAAAGGAATGGATAAAAACATTCCGGCTATTCCCCACAATGCACCGCCAAGCAGTACTACCACAATAGAAAAGAAAGCATTTATCTTAACACGGGATGAAACCAAAAAAGGAACCAAAATATTATTATCAATAAACTGTATTAATGTATAGGCTCCTATTATACCAAGCTGAGTTGTAAAACCATCTTTGGTAACCGATGCAATAATAACAGGCAGGGCAATGGCCACAATACCGCCAATATATGGCAGCATGTTTAACAGGGCACCAATCACCCCCAGCAAAATAGCATAATCTACCCCCAACAACATTAATGCAACGGAGTTCATCACCGCCACTACCAATGCTTCCAGCAGCAGGCCCACCATATAACTTTGTATAGCCGATTTTGTTTCTACCAATACTTCAGAAACCTTTTGTGTGTTTTCTTCTGCAAACACTTCATGAAAGAAATTTACAATAAGTGTTTTGTAAAAGAGCAACAGGAAGGTATAAATGGGCACTAAAAAAATAAGGCCCAATGTACCCAAAGCACCACCAAGCGCACTGCCTAATAATGACTGCCCACTTTTAAGCATATCATCTATAGCCTTTTGTTGTTTTTGAATGCTAAATTTAAAATTGGCAGATATCCAGTGTTGAAAATGAACAAAATGTTCGTTGAACTTTATTTTTAACTGGGGAAGATTTTCACCAAAATTCATAACCTGGCTGGAAATAAAAAACAATATACCGCCCACAATTATTAATGCCAACAACAGTGAAAGAAAGATTGCCACTACTTTATGTACTCCTTTTCGTTGCAGTTTACCTACCATCGGGTTTAATAAAATGGCGATAATAAATGAAAAAGCGATGGGTGCTAAAATATCCTTTAAGTTAAAAAGAGCGTAACAAATAAGTACAAGCCCAAAAATGATGACAGTACTTTTTAAGTAAAAGGGATATTGCTTAACAGGTTGTTCCATTAGATGCAGTTAATAATTATATGATTGTTTAATAATTTTTATGAAGATAAGATTCCAATGCCAATAGCGTGCCTGATATGACATTGGGATTGATTTACCCGGCTATTTCTGTATACCTGCTGCCTTTTCGTCTGTTCCCTC
>JBBRFX010000024.1:0-31369 GCA_038241275.1 Chitinophagales bacterium | reverse complement strand
TCACCTCTTTTAAATGTATAGTCAAAGCCTTTCATAATCACAAGGTCTCCCCAGCTTTTATTCACTTTTTTCAGTTCCAGTATTTTTCCGCCCAGCCTGGTCATTTTCATTTGCAGGCTTACTTCTACTATTTCTTTTTGCTGTTTCACCCTGTCTTCCACTTCTGTAAAGGCATCCTGCCGGCTTTTGCTTTTGGTAGTGCGTGCCTTGGGTTGCTTACGCATCCATTCCAGCTCTTTTCTAAAAATATTTTTATCTTTTTGCAATTCGCTGGCCTGTGCATCAAGCCTCATGGCTTTTTGCTCCAGAAAATAATCGTAATCACCTTTATATACAAATACTTTTTCTTCATCTATTTCAATGATCTCATTACTTACGGCGTCTAAAAAATAACGATCATGCGTAACCAGCAACAGGGTAACTTTTGCAGCGCTCAGGTATTCTTCCAGCCACTCAATCATACTCACATCCAAATGGTTGGTAGGCTCATCCATGATAAGCAGGCATCTGCCTTCATACAAATAAGCTTCAATTAAAGCCTGTGCCAGTGCTACTCTTTTCTTTTGCCCGCCACTAAGGTTGCCCACTTTTTCATTCAGGTGATGAATGTTTAGCTTGCCTAATATCTGTTTCAGGTCGCTTTCAAAACTCCATGCATTCAGGTCATCCAGCCGGGCCATTAGTTCGCCCAGGTGATCATGATCATCAGAACCTTCCTCAAGGAACTGTTCATATTCTTTTACCACTTTTACCACCGGGTTGTCCAGACGCAGTACATTATCCCAAATGCTTTTATTGCCATCAAAATCATTGTCCTGTTGCAGCATTACAGTATTAATGTCTTTGTGCACCCAGGTGGTACCACTGTCTGCAGTATCCAGCCCGGCAATAATTTTCATGAGGGTACTTTTGCCGCTGCCGTTGCGGGCAACCAGCGCAATTTTATCTCCTTCCTCAATGTTGATGGTGATATTTTTGAACAGTGTTCTTATTCCGAATGACTTTGTAAGATTTTCTACCGAAGCGTAATGCATAGCCTGCAAAGATAAGCCATGCAATGTTCAAAGTGCTACGTTCAAAAAGTTCAACCTTAAAAAACTCTTGATCGTTTTGCTTTTTAAAGCATAATTTTTTACAGATTTTGATGCCATAAAAGCTATATTTTTGAATGAATTAGATCCTGATATGCAAGCACCTTACATTCATCCCACAGCAGTTATAGATTCTGGCGCCACTATAGGAGCAGGCACTTATGTATGGCATTTTTGTCATGTGATGCCCCTTGCCATAATAGGCAGCGGCTGCAAACTGGGCCAGAACGTTTTTATTGATAATAATGTAAAGATTGGTAATGGGGTTAAAATTCAAAACAATGTATCTATTTATAATGGCGTGAATATAGAAGAAGATGTGTTTATTGGTCCATCGGTAGTATTTACCAATGTAATTAATCCCCGCAGTTTTATAGAGCGCAAAAATGAATTTAAACCAACACTGATAAAAAAAGGAGCAACCATTGGCGCCAATGCAACTATTGTGTGTGGCATAACCATTGGCGAATACGCCTTAATTGGGGCTGGCACGGTGGTTACCAAAGATGTGGCGGCTTATGCATTGGTAGTGGGAAATCCAGCAAGGCAATTGGGGTGGGTAAGTGAGGCGGGTATCAAATTGGTATTTGATATAGAGGGAAAAGCATTTTGTTCTGTACATTCGCAGGCTTACACGCTTGTTGATAATAAGGTTCATATAGTATAGGCATAACTATTAATACTAAAAAGTACAATTATAAATGAAAGTTGCATTAATAACCGGCGTTACAGGCCAGGATGGCGCATACCTGGCCGATCTCCTATTATCGAAAGGCTATGAAGTACATGGCATAAAGCGAAGATCATCGCAGATAAATACCCAGCGGATAGATCATATTTACCAGGATCCGCATGAAAAGAATGTAAGATTTAAGCTGCATTACGGAGATCTCACAGATTCCACTAACCTGATAAGGATCATTCAGGAAGTACAGCCAGACGAAATTTATAACCTTGGCGCCATGAGTCATGTGCATGTAAGTTTTGAAACACCGGAATATGTAGCCAATACAGACGGAATAGGAACACTCAGGCTTTTAGAAGCCATCCGTATTTTGAAACTTGAAAAGAAAACAAAGATTTACCAGGCATCCACATCAGAATTATATGGCCTGGTGCAGGAAGTTCCTCAATCAGAAAAAACAGCTTTTTATCCACGTTCTCCTTATGCGGTAGCAAAAATGTATGCATACTGGATAACCGTAAATTACAGGGAAGCATATGGAATATTTGCGGCTAACGGCATTTTATTTAACCATGAAAGCCCGCTGAGGGGAGAAACATTTGTAACCCGAAAGATTACAAGGGGTGTTGCAGAAATAGCTTTGGGGCTAAAAGATAAATTATGGTTGGGCAACTTAAACGCTCAAAGAGATTGGGGCCATGCAAAAGATTATGTAAGAGCAATGTGGCTGATTTTGCAGCAGGATGTGGCAGAAGATTTTGTAATAGCTACTGGTATAACTACTACCGTAAGAGATTTTGTGCGTATGTCTTTTGCCGAAGTAGGTATTAGCATTGAGTTTAAAGGTGAGGGTGAAAATGAAGCAGGAATAGTAGCAGCATGTTCTAATGAACAATTTCAAATAGCATTGGGCACAGAAGTATTAGCGGTAGATAAGCATTATTTTAGGCCAACTGAGGTTGAATTACTAATAGGAGACCCCACAAAAGCAAAAACAAAGTTGGGCTGGAAGCTGGAGTATGATCTGGCTGCCCTTGTAAAAGAAATGGTAGCGTCGGATGTACATTTAATGAAAATGCAACTATTATTAAAAGAACATGGGTATAATAAAACAATAGCTTAAAAATGAAACGCAGCGAAAAGATTTATATAGCTGGCCATAATGGAATGGTAGGTTCAGCAATTTTAAGGGCATTACAGGCTAAAGGGTTTGATAATTTTGTATTAAGAAATTCTAAAGAACTGGACCTGAGAAACCAGCAATCTGTAAATGATTTTTTTGATACAGAAAAACCTGTTTATGTTTTTTTAGCTGCAGCCAAAGTAGGAGGCATACAAGCGAACAATACCTACAGGGCCGATTTTATTTATGAAAACCTGATGATAGAAGCCAACATCATTCATGCTGCATATATAAATAAGGTTGAAAAAATGTTGTTCCTGGGCAGTAGTTGTATTTATCCAAAAAATGCGCCCCAGCCCTTAAAAGAAGATTATTTATTAACGGGTTTATTGGAGCCCACCAATGAGCCATATGCCATCGCAAAAATTGCAGGTATTAAATTATGTGATGCTTACAGGGCACAGTATAACTGCAATTTTATAAGCGCCATGCCCACCAATTTATACGGCCCTAATGATAACTATGATTTAAATAATTCACATGTGCTGCCTGCATTGCTTCGCAAATTTCATACTGCAGCCATTAATAACGAGCCCTCTGTAACAGTATGGGGCAGCGGAGCCCCTTTGCGGGAGTTTTTGCATGTAGATGATATGGCAGCAGCCTGCATTTTTTTAATGGATACCTATGATGCTGCAGGTTTTGTAAATGTGGGATGCGGAATAGATATTAGCATTAAGGACCTGGCGTTGATGATAAAGGATATTGTAGGTTTCAAAGGAGGGATTGTATTTGACAATAGCAAGCCGGATGGTACCATGAGAAAACTAATGGATGTGACTAAGATTAATGGGATGGGATGGAAATACACAATTGAACTAAAGGAGGGTATCAAAAGAACTTATGAAGACTTTCTTGACTCACGCATAAATAAGGGGTAGTATTTAAGGTTACACAATATCGGGCAGAGAATAAATAACCAGAATACTCCTCTGTACCGCACAATAGCTCCTATATTAGGTATCGTATAACCAATGATCAGCATCATATTTATGAAAAAGGCCAACCCAAATATGTTAAAGTTATAGGCTAACCAATTTTTTTTTCTGCCATAAAACAAGAAGAAAATAATCAATACCTGGTAAAAAAATAATTCTAAAGCTGCCATGGAAACACTACTACCAAAGGCTTCCCATAAGTAAGGTCTTAAAAGGCTGTGATTGATTGCTTGAGGTAAATTTGTTGTAAACCCTGAAAAATCGGGCGTTAAATTATTCATGGGCATGTTTGTATTAGCCTCACCCAATAGTGCAAAATCCTGTTTTCGTTTTACTACTGCTGCAGGAAGATTTAACGATCCATACAAAAATCCTGATAAAAAAAATATCAAGCCAAATAAGCTGTATATAACAGGTACAACCAATCTTTTACTAAGGGGAAATGCTTTGCAGGCTATAGCTATTAACATGGCGGGCAACATGGCTACTATTATGTAATTTCTTAACACAAAAATAATCATGAGAGACATTATAAAAACCACGACTTGTTTAATTTTTATTGAGTCTCTGCTGTGCAGATAGGAATAGAATACAAAGCAGGAAAAAGCAATACCAAGAAAAACAAAACCATCTTTATGTACACATGATGTATACAACCAAATTGAAGGAATAAAAAAGCAGATAGCTAATAGAGGATATTTATAACCAGGATACATTTGCCTGAAAATTCTAAAAAAAGAAATATGTCCAAAAAAAACAATAGACGAGAATATAACCGAGTTGAAATAAAAGCTCCCTTTACTGATTATATTTAGAATGGCTACAAATTTAAAAAGCAGATTAAATCTTAAATAAGCCCAGAAACTGTAAGATGAGTCAAATACTCCCCCCCATCCATACTTTTCAATATCTATGGTAAGTGAAGTAAAAAATAATTTCGGATTAGAAATAAGATAACCATATTGTATTTTACCAATCTCGTTTATACTTGAATGATCTCCGATTGGAAACGTTTTACTGAAATACCATGCGCAGAAAATACCCGAAAACAATTTGATACCAAGCAAAACCCTGATTTCAGTATTGGTTAATTTCGCATTTTTTAAAAATGATATTTTTGGGAATACCCATAAGCATAACAAAATGTAAAGAACAAAAAAAGCATATTCCATATATTAAAAGATTTTGCTTCTGTGGCAATTTTCCCTTTTTTAAAATTAATAACTTAATGGTTGGTAATTTCAAAGACTGCGTATTATCAAAGCTTTTAAAAAAAATGTCAGCACTTTTTTAATATAAATGGATAGGTAAAGAATATCAAAATATATTACCTTCGCCAGCAAATGTACCCTAATTATTGGGTTTTTAAAGTTGAAATCAATGAAAATTTTCAAGTCAGCGATTGTAATGCTATTTCTTATTTGTGCCTGTGGCATACAGTCTTTTTCTCAAGCAAGTTTATTAGAAGTAAACGATTTAAGCAACACAAATACAGATTCATACTCGCAAGAGGATCTCATAACATTCTACAATAAAATTATTTCCTTAAATATCAGCGAGGAGAAGGCATATTTGCTACTGAAAGAAAAAGGTCTTCCAGACAGTGAAATTTTAAAATTAAAGACCAGGCTTGGTAATATTATTGCAACTGAAAAAAATAATAGTAGTAAGCGTAATGATAATGGCGCAACTGGTAATAAAAGTGAGCGCTTTTATGACAGTTCTAATGTAACGGCTCCAATGGAAAACATTGATAAAGATCTTTCTGTATTCGGCTCTGAACTTTTTTTAAGAAACAGTCTTGTGTTTGAACCAAACCTTCGTATTGCAACTCCTTCTTCCTATATTCTTGGTCCTGATGATGAAATTGTAGTAAGTGTTTACGGATTTAGTGAGCAGAAGTATAAACTACGGGTGAATGAAGAGGGCGAAATTTATATACCAAATGTAGGACCTATATATGTAAGCGGTTTATCTATTGGAGAAGTAACTCAAAAAATTACAGTAAAACTGGCGGCTACTATTTACCGGGCCATTAATTCCGGGCAGACAAAAGTACAGGTATCACTGGGGAAAATAAGGAGCATCCGTGTAACTGTCATAGGTCAGGCATATAAACCCGGCACATATACTGTTTCATCACTTACAACATTATATAATCTTTTGTACTTATGCGGCGGTCCTAACAATATGGGAAGCTTCAGAAGCATTGAAGTGATAAGAGGTAACGAGGTAAGAAGAACAACGGATCTTTATGCTTTTCTTGTGCAGGGAAATCAAAAAGATAATGTCCTTTTGCAGGAAGGAGATGTTATAAGAATTCCTTATTATAAAACCCGGGTAAAATTATCCGGAGACGTAAAAAGAGAGGGGAAATACGAACTGCTAGAAAATGAAACTTTTGATAACCTGCTCCTGTACTCGGGTGGATTTAATGATTTTGCATACAGGGCATCTGTAAGTGTTATAAGAATAACTGATAAAGAGAAAAAGATCATTGATCTGAATGTATCCGGGTATTCTGGATTTAAGGCCAATGCCGGTGATGAATATTTTGTGGGAAGGTTGCAGGATAAAATTTCCAATAGAATTTCAATCACAGGTTCTGTGTTGAGACCGGGGAATTATGAATTAAGCGAAGGGCTAACGCTAAAATCACTGATTGATAAGGCTGGGGGTGTAACAGAAGATGCTTTTACAGAAAGGATATCAATTTTCCGTTACAACAGGAACAGGATGCCAACGGTTGTTTCAGTGAACCTGGATTCTGCTTTAAAAAGCAAATCTAATTTATCACTTCTTAAAGATGACTCTGTTTCAGTGCATTCTATATTTGATTTTTCTGATAACAAATATGTAAGTATTGAGGGAAATATACGCAAGCCCGGAATAATGCCATGGCGGGAGAATCTTACCCTGCAGGATGTACTGCTTAATGCAGGTGGGGTTAATGATTTTGGAGACTCTTCCACTATTGAAATATCCCGCAGGATTAAAAATGCTGATGTAACATCCCTGAATTATACAGAAACTCAGAATTTTGTAGTGAGCATTTCTAAAAGCAACGAATTGTCAAAAGATATTAAGTTGCAACCTTTTGATATTGTAACTGTCAAGAACTTGCCAGGGATGGTAACACAAAGAACGGTGATGGTTATGGGAGACGTGATAATTCCTGGAAAATACAGTTTACAAAAAAGCAGCGACAAAATTTCTGACATTATCAAAAGGGTGGGTGGTTTCAGGGCTTCAGCAGATAGCAGCGCCATAACAATACGCAGAATCAGGCGTTCTAATCTTAGCGCATCAGAAAGGGAAGAACTCTTTCAGCGCCTGTTAAACCTCGACCGAGATAGCATTGCATCAAATCAGCGTCTGCGTAATCAACTTTATAAAAATTATGATTTAATCAGCGTAAATCTTATGGCGGCCATGAGTAAACCTAAGGGACCGGAAAACCTGGTTTTAGAAGATGGCGATGTATTGACGATAGATAAAAATAACAATCTCGTAAAGGTTTCAGGAGAAGTTTATTATCCTACTATTGTTCCTGTAAAGTTAAATAAGAATGCAAAGTATTACATAGAACAGGCCGGCAGCTTTATGCCGTCTGCCCGTAAATCCGGCGCATTGGTTATATATCCGGATGGCAAAGCAAAATCGGTAAAGTCTTTCTTATGGTTTAAAAGCTATCCTAAGGTTACTCAGAGGTCTGAAGTTTTTGTACCACAAAAGAATAAAACCAATAGGAACAAGATAGGGGTAGGCGAAATCGCTCTCCTGGTATCTGCATTGGGAATTATTGCTAATGTTGTTATTACAACTACCAAATAAATATCCAGGTTCAAATTTTAATGTATGATACGGAAATCAGATGAAAACGACATAGTTGCCTTGTACAAAGGACCCGATTCCATGATAATAAAAATTCAGGATTTATATACTTACCTTATTAGAAAATGGTGGCTATTCTTAATTGTGGGATTTTTAGCAGGTAGTGCAGGGTTTCTTTATGCCTACATTCAAAAGCCTTTGTATAAAAGCAGGCTTACATTTGCTTTGGATGATGGCGGAGGCAGTGCGTCCGACTTCTCAAGCCTCATTTCTCAGTTTGGCATGGGAACTGGCGGTGGTAATGATGTTTTTGCCGGCGATAACATTCTTCAAATTTTGATAAGCAGGAGAATGATTGAAAGGGTTTTGCTTACGGTGGATACATTTAATAATAAACCGTATACTTTGGCTGAATATTATATTGAAAAGTCTTCGGGCAGTAAAGATAAAAATTCACCTCTTAAAGTTTACTTTCCAGTGGGTTTGGGGAGAGAAAAGTTTAACTATTTACAAGATAGCTTGCTTAAAAAAATCTATGCGGATTTTTCCTCTGCCAAGATCAAGGCTTACCGGCCAGATAGGAAGTTAAATATTTATGAAGTAAATATAACGACGCCCGATGAGCGGCTCACAAAAATTTTTACAGACAGACTTGTTTCAGAAACGAATAGTTTTTATACTGAAATAAGAAGTAAGAAAGCAAAAGAAACACTTGAAATTCTGGAGACCCGAGTGGCATCAATGAAGGGTAATTTAAACTCCAGTATTGACAATCGTGCCGCTGTGCAGGACGCCAACGTTAATCCTGCCTTTGCTGCATCACAAATTCCGATACAAAAGCAACAAACTAATATACAAGTTTACAGTGGGGCTTACGCAGAGATGTTTAAAAATCTTGAAATAGCTCGCTTTCAGTATCTTAAAGAAATACCTCTTTTGCAAATTATAGATTCCGCAAATTATCCGATGGAGAAGATTAAATTAGGAAAATTAAAAACAGCGATAATTTTTTCTTTTATATCCTGCATAGTTTTACTGTTTTTCCTGTGGTTTATGCGAATAATGAAGTTAAGCCGGAATGATGTCATAAGCGAAACTAACGTCTAACGTTTAGCTTTTATTTTAAAAAAAAATTGTCTTACAAATGAACATATTAATTCCGGTATTAGGATTTGGCCGTTCTGGTGGGTATAGGGTTTTGTCGAAACTAGCCGATGAATTGATTAAGTTAAACCATCATGTCTGTTTTTTAAGCCCTGATGTTAGTAACGTTCCTTATTTCCCTACAAAGGCTACTGTTCTCTGGATAAACAATAATGGATCTATTGGAGATAGGAAGGCTACAGAAAAAGAAGCTACTTTTTTTTTATATCAAAAACAGCTTTTGTTGGGTCTTCTAAAAATAGACTTAAAGTCATTCGATGTTATAGTGTGCAACCATTCTCTTACTACGATACCTCTAAAGCTTGCCGGATTAACATCAAAAACCTTATATTATGTTCAAGCATATGAACCCGATTATTTTAGCGAATTGCCGGGACTTAAGAATAAAATATTTGGCGCACTTTCAGCCTGGAGTTATAAAATGAATTTATTTACTGTGGTGAATGCGAAATTATACCTGCATTACAAGAGGCTTACTGCTACACGCTATTTGTATCCAGGGGTTGACTTTAATTATTTTTATCCACTGAATACATTGTCAGATGATAACGAAATCATTACAATAGGAACTATTGGAAGAAAAGAAAAATTTAAAGGTACAATGGAAGTTTACCATGCTTTCAGAGAGCTGAAAAAAAAGTATGTAAATCTTAGGTTGAAAATTGCTTTTGGAAACCCAGATGATTTCCCCGACATGGAATTTATAACCTGTGTGAATCCACACGGAGACGAAGCTTTAGCGGCATTTTACCAGTCGCTTGATTATTATTTTTGCGCAGGATCGTCACAACTTGGAGCATTTCATTATCCGGTCGTAGAAGCTATGAGCTGCGGAATACCTCTTATAACTACTAATTATTACCCCGCAAATCAAACCAATGCCTGGGTCATTCGACCAAATAACCACAGTGACTTTATCTCCCAGTTTGAAATTGCAAATAACAATACATTCCTAAAGCAAGAAAAAGTAATGCAGGCATTAAAAGATGTTCAGGAGTTTGATTGGAAAGAAGTAGGTCGGAAATTTTCTAATTTTATTATTGAAAAACACAATACAATACAACGATAGTAATGATCTGTTGAAACCAGTTATAAAAACTTTTTAGAGTTTAGTCATGCTTATTTATATAGTATATTTTGTTCTTTTATCAATAATAGCTATCGAGTATGAGCTTAAACCTTTCCAAAGTGAAAGGTTACTTCTCTTGATTGTGTTTGCAATTGCACTTCTTGCCGGGTTAAGAAGTCAGGATGTATCCAGAGATTACCAACAGTATCAGTTTGCGTTTGATTCCATAAATGACTTTATTCAAGATGACTCCGGCAGATACTTTACAGTGTTTGAACCTGGATTTGTAGGTATTGTTCTTTTGTTCAGATTATTTTTTGTGTACAATTATGGAGTTGCGATATTTCTGTTTTTTGCATTTACGAGTACCGCGGCAAAAATCTATAGTATTTATAAATACTCGATCAATCCATACCTGGTTATTCTTTTATTGTTTTCTCATTATTTCATTTTGCAGGAAATGACGCAAATTCGTATTGGCTTTGCATCAGCCGTCTTTATGGTAGCTCTCAATTCCTATTTCAAAAATAATTATAAGACGTATATTTTATTAATTTCAGCGGCCACTATTTTTCATTATTCAGCTATATTTTACCTGCTGATATTCTTTTTTAATAAAACAACTTTCAATAAAGTATTTTATGGTTTCTTTCTTGGAATTGCAATACTCTTGGGGTTTTTAAAATTGCCACTTTTTGGTTTTATAGAGACTCTTTTTTTAGCTGGAGGTTCTACAGGTAAATTAAATACTTATGCAGACGTTATACAATATAATCTAATTGATCAAATTAATGTTTTTAACTTGATTACACTTTTCAATATTGGCAATTGTTTTTATCTTATTTATGTCGTTCCCTGCGAGCATTTTTTAAAAAACAAATATTTAACGTTGTTTCTCAAATTAAACATACTTTCCATTTTTACTCTTTGTCTCTTTTCAGGAGTTCCACTCGTAGCATTTCGAATTAGTGACCTATTTGGAATTCTATCTATATTTAATTTTGCATATCTATGCAAATACCTTCCTTTCTCAAAATATAATATTTGGTTTATAGTGATGTTAGCTGCAATATTTTTTTATGTAAATGTATTTTATGGGCATTTGCTTATGCCTTATAAAATAATTTATTTCAAATAAGATATGCAATTTCTACACGTTTTTTTCAATTTTAAAGCACTCTCTAAGGCTATTAATAGATTTGCAAATTGCATGACTCAGTACCGTCAGAATATTTTGACAGTATTACCAGAATTCCTTTTGTAAAAGCAGTAAGTTTTATCTCATTTTTTAACTTGTTGGGCTTTACAAAGGCAATAAGTTTATTATTTAAAAAAATCGAAACGGATATTGGGATTCTTTCAATAAATGTTATTGATAAGTGCTTTGTTTTAATATTCATCCTATAACTGAATGCTTTACCTGTCGTTGCCATGGGATCTTTTCCAAAGCCTAAATAATGAATTCCAATTTCAGAATTGATATTTCGATGGCTTTCGGCTAAGAATTTGTTCCCTTTTAAAGATTCGCTTTTATTGACGCCTGTAAAATAGGATTTGGCATTTTTTATAACAGAAAATAATGTATCGCTCCTACTTTTTATAATGTTTAACTTTTCATCATAAAACCAGATCATATTACTGGTAGAAGTCGCCATGGCATATTTTAAATTTTCCTGCAACCATTTCCACTTGGCAGTGTTCTTAAAACCCCTTTCGTACTCCGTGGAAGTTGCAAGTAATCCATCATAAAAGACTGGCTGGGCTATAAGTATTTCCGGAACCAGTTTTTTGCTTGGGCTGACCTCATAAGTTCCGTGGTATGCCTTTGAAGATTTTCGACTGATTCTAAAAATTGCGAAGGCTTACTATACCAATATGCCGATTCATTACCGTCAATAAGTTTTACCTTTTTATTTTTTTCCAATAATATGCCCTCCATAAATGAGAGTAGTAATGCGAACCTGCTTTTTTCAAATGGTGCATATCTCATTTCATCTGCTACGAGGCTTGTTAACCATATAGATAAGATAGAAAAATCCTTGGTGTTGTTTTGCAAAGCTTTAATGAACTGTTTTCCTCTTTCCCTAACCATATCCTGCACTTGAGAAAAGCTATAGTTTGGATATTGTAATTTAGTATAAGTCCATGGGTTATACAAGGGATCTGCGTAGTAATATTCAGAATCAAATAATATTCCTTTTAACCTTCCTTCTTTAATAGCTCTTGAAACGCCCTTCATATTTTTTGATATAGAAGCCCAAGCTTTGTTGTCAAACCAGCTACCACCTGTTTTGCTCATGCCCCTTATGAAAAGGTAGTTGTCTGTGTATCGGCCCCATTTTATGCAACGAAGTTTATCATATTTATAATAAGTTTCGGGGTGAATAGTAGTATCAAAAGATTCCATAATATATTTCTGAAAAGAAATACAAATACCATCGAAAGGAATGTTTTGCATAAACCCGATACTGTCACTTAACCTTTCTACATCAGGATTATCCCATCCAAAATGAAGTATTTTTGGTTGTTGACTTTTTGCGGAGATAAATAGAAAAAAACAAAAAAATGAAATAGCAAAATTTGCTAAATCATTTCTGTAAAGCTTTAGGATTAAAAAAGGTGATAGTCTAAGCATTTGCAAGTATTGATTTTATTTTTCCCTTTTTACAGAGTGCATCATGATGTCCGCTAAAAAGCAATGTGAAATCTTATGAAATAACATATGTTGTTTTTATCAAAAATACTTATTGTATTACAAATAACGTTTTAATGAATGAGTTGAATATTCCAATTGGGAACGCTGCCCGGTTTAATTTCAAATAGCTTCTTAACAGATGGTATCCTAACATCGACGGCGTTTAATTTTTGTGCCGCTTGCTTGACTTTACGTTATGATATGTATTAGTATACACCTGAAAGACAAGCCAGTGTGGTACGGGAATTAGTTTTTGTTCCTTATTCCACCAATGTGTATACTTTTTATACTCCTTATATAGGATTATAGGAAATTTATATCTGGTTTATGATTGCTTTGTTTGGTGCAGAGCGTACCGGGATTTACCACAGGGATTTAAAACCAGGAATCTCCAGAATAGACTTTATTACCCCGTTTTATTATATCCGTTTCTGATGACCATTTTTCAAGACAAGTACAGCCTCTTTTCTACGTTGCTGCAAATGGTATTTTACATTAAATTGTTTTTGATGTTGAATACTTTTTTTCGTACTGAACTCATTGCAGGAAACTGCCAACACTACACAGGCTGTTTTAAAAAATATGAATCAGATTGCTGAGGGGTATAAAAATTTAGTATATTCTGCTATAAATAATTATGTTTGCTTTATTAACCTAAAAGGCCTTGGAAAAAAGAAAATGGAAAAGAATTTATTATTTAAGAAAGGAAGAGATTTTCTCAGAAGAAAAAAGATATACCGGAAACTTGAAAATAATCTAAAGAAAGTTTTTTTTAGAAAGAAATTTCTTACCAGGTTTAATCATAACCTGAAATCCTTCTATTTACAAAAAGGGCTTTCTTCTCAACCGGTTTCTCAATTTAATGACCATCTTTTAATAGATCGGTTAAAGGCACATTACCTTATCTGTAATGCAAATTTTGCCGGAAACAAAGATTCACAATGGTCAGATCATTTTAATAAACTCCAGGGGGATATTCATTCGGCATTTGTAGAGTCCCGGCAGGAAGTAATAGTTGATATTCTTAGAAACCCCGCTAACTATAACCTGTTTTATGGATTTGAAAACATGAGCCGGGATCTTCTCCAAAACAAACGGCTTGAAGATATATTAGAGCCGGAATTAGCTATGGACAGCCTGCTTTCATTATGCGAAGCCGTGGGAATAATTCCTTTTTCAAACCCGGAGTCTTTGAGGATAGGGCGGGCTATAGATCCGGAAACTGCTGTGGGATTATTGGACCAGGAATTTGGATTCACGCTCGATTTTCCCAACCCCTTTGCGGGTGAGTATGGCATTAAAATTAAAAGGGGTATTATATCATACAGGGCAATTCAGGCAATTTACCAGGCATGGAAAATTGCAAATATAACGAAAGACATTCCGGATCCTTGCATTCTGGAAATTGGAGGAGGCTTAGGCAGAACAGCGTATTATTGCCGGAAATTTGGAATAAATGACTATACGATTGTGGATATACCAATTAGTTCGCTGGCACAGGGAAATTTCCTTGGCAGGGTTTTACCCGAAGGAGATGTAACCTTGATGAAAGAACAGGTTGACCCCGTTGTTCAGAAAGATACGATTAAGCTAATTTATCCTGACGTCTTTTTTTCTTCGCAGAAAAAATACGATTTAATAGTTAATGTAGACTCATTAACGGAACTGGATATTGTAATAGCAAAACAATATCTGGAAAAGATCAGCGAGGCAGGAACTTGCTTTTTTTCTATCAATCATGAAATCAATTCTTTTAGTATTAACTCAATTTGGAAAGAAGTCCCCACCTTAAAAAAGTTGTATCGTAATTTAAATTGGGTTAGAAGAGGTTATGTGGAAGAGTTTTTTAAAAAGTGATATTATAACATATATATCCAACCGGCATTTCGAACTACCGGATGGTTGGAGCTTATACGATGTTGTAAATATACTTATGAAAAAAGCATTATGAATAAAACTATGACCAGCAATAAATTTATTATGGTAGAGAAAATTCAATTTTCCTGCATAGGAAAACTCCATTCTTTTATTTTTTTTTAACTTACTGGCAGCAGCCAGAGATTTAAATGTTTTACAGAAAAATAATTGATTTCAAGTTATTACTAATCTGTTCGAAAATGGTTATAAATTGAAATCCTTTAATTTGCTGTTATCAAAAATTAACAGGATTAAATCCGAAACAGCATTTTCTGATTAAAGCGTTAAATGAAATTATCAAAAAGAAATTTTACATGGTAGATATTGTAATTGTAAATTGGAATGCTGGAATGCTTTTAAAAAAATGTGTAGAATCAATTATTTATACTAGCAACAAATCACAAATAAGTAAAATTATTATAATTGATAATCACTCTGCAGATAATTCTATTAAGGATCTGCCGTATGATGAAAAGATTCTCACTATTAATAATTCTGAGAATCTTGGTTTTGCAAAAGCTTGCAACCAGGGTTTTAAAGTTTGTACGGCTCCTTATGTATTGTTGTTAAATCCGGATACACAGCTTTTAGAGAATACTATTGCAGAATGTATACGGTTTATGGATTCGAATAAACAAATTGACATTCTTGGTTGCCAGTTGCTCGATGATACAGGAGCCGTATCTCCCAGTTGTGCACGTTTCCCCACAGCATTTAGAATATTTACTGATGCCATGGGGTTGCCTAAAATTGCTCCTACATTGTTTTCTCCTGCTATTTTAATGACGGAATGGGATCATCTTCAAAGCAGGTATGTAGACCAGGTAATGGGTGCATTTATGTTTATGCATATAACTGTTTTTGAAAAATTAGGCTATTTTGATGAGCAGTTTTTTGTGTATTGCGAAGAGCTTGATTTTTCTTACCGGCTGGCACAAGCCGGAGGTAAAACATTTTACAATGCGGATATAAAGGCAATACATTCAGGAATGGGTACAACAGAGAATGTAAAAGCATTCAGGCTTTTTCTGAATTTAAGGAGCAGGCTACAATATGCAAAAAAGCATTTTTCAAAAATGGGATATATTTTAGTTTACTTCAGTACTTTCACAATTGAATTTATTTCCCGTTTTTTTTATCTCTTATTATCAGGCAGGCTAAGAGAAATAAAAGATTTGGTAAGTGGTTATGTGCTGCTTATAAAAAATAAGTTGCCATCTGCCCAATCTGCAGCCGGATAAAACATTATTTAGCAGATATTATTGATTTCTGAATTCATCCGGGTCATATTCTTATGAAAAGATAGTAAGTTAGAAGCCTAATTATTAAATTTGTTTTTTTTGCTGATGTTTCAGAAATGATATGAGCTTTGAGATAGTTAATTGAGATGTAATTGATCTTCGGGGTTATAAACAAAGTGGCATTCGTTTATATTTCCGGGCGTCTTAAACAAATGATAACAACTCTTTTTAAAGTTGACAGATATTAATTCTTATTATGGATTTTACAGGGTATAGGATTGGATTTTGGCCGTATGGATTGGATTTGAATAAAGCCGGAGACCGCCGCAGGTTTGTTTTCTACGCAAGAGAGAAAAATTTAAACTTTGAGATTGCCAGTACAGCCCAAGCTTATGATATTATTTATCTGAGCATGGGTTGCAATATTTCTGAGTGGCTCAAATACAGGAAGAAATTTCCGGATACTAAAATTGTATTTGAAGTAATCGATTCTTATTTTTTACAACGTCCCAGCCTCGTCACCAGGTTCAAAGGATTGGTACGGTTTCTTACAGGCAAAGAATCAAAACTTTATTTTAATTATCAATCTGCCATATTGGCTTTGATAAAAGAAGCTGATGCTGTTGTTTGTTCATCTGCCACGCAACAGCATTTTATTTTACAATACAACAAAAACGTACATATTTCTCTTGACTACTTCCTTGATGATATTACACATACAAAAAAAAACTGGTCTGTTACCGGCAAATTAAAACTAGTATGGGAAGGGCAAGCTTATACCGTACATAATTTACTCAAGATTAAAGATGTTTTCAAACAGCTTGCTGATAAAGTTGAGCTGCATGTTATAACAGATTCCGTTATTGTTTATCCTTTTAAAATATTTAATAAAAAGACTTCAGTTATACTTTCTCAAATTCAGTGCGATCAATATTTTTATGAATGGCGGCAAGATACTTTTTCTAAAATCATTAGCGAAGCAGACCTTGCCATTATCCCTATTGGATCCAATAACGAGTTGCACTGGAACAAGCCCGAAAATAAACTTTTGTTATTCTGGCAAACAGGGATACCCGTTTTAACAAGTTCTACGCCGGCATACAGCAAAGTGATGAAAAATGCGGAATTACCATGCTTATGTACTGATATAAACGATTGGGTTCAAAGAATAGAAGCTTATATTAAAATGAACGATGAGCAACGAAAAGAATGGGTAGCCAAAGCCGACACCTACCTTCAAAAAGTTCATACAAAGGATAAAATAATTGAAAACTGGGATAAAATATTTTTATCACTTTATGAATAAAGCTGATGTTTTATTGCGTAAAGGGCATTGAGAATCAGACAAAATTTGCTGAATAAAATACTCATTTCCAATAGCGGCAAAGAAATAAAAGCTACTTTTGCAAAAAAACCGGATTCCGGTTAATTTAATAATGTAATTAATGAAAGTAGTCATTTTTGCAGGGGGGTTAGGAACCCGTATTTCCGAAGAAACAGATATAAGACCCAAGCCAATGGTTGAGATAGGAGGAAAGCCCATCATCTGGCATATTATGAAACATTACGAGTATCACGGCTTTAGTGAATTTATTATTTGCCTGGGTTATAAAGGTTACGTTATTAAGGAATATTTTATGAATTATTTTCTCCATAATTCTAACCTTACCATAAACCTGGCCGATAACAATGTAGAATTTCATAACAGCAATAGTGAAAAACTAAAAGTTACACTTGTAGAAACGGGTATCAATACCAAAACCGCAGGAAGGTTAAAAAAAGTACAGTCATATATAGGTGATGAAGACTTTATGCTTACCTATGGTGATGGTGTTTGTGATGTAAATATTAAAGACTTGCTTGAATTTCACAAAGCTCATCAGAAAATCGCAACTGTTACCGCCATTCAACTGGATGCCCGGTTTGGTGGTATGGACCTGGGTGAAAATGACGATGTAACTGCATTCCGGGAAAAAGCTAAGGATGAAGGAAAATGGATAAATGGGGGATTCTTTGTTTTAAAGCCAGCAGTGTTTAAATACCTGGGAGAAGATATGGAAGACATGATGTGGGAAGATCAACCCCTGGAAAATCTTACAAATGATCATGAGCTGAAAGCTTACAGGCACAAAGGGTTCTGGAAATGCATGGATGCACTCAGAGATAAAATTGACCTGGAAAATCTATGGCAAAGTGGCCAGGCTAAATGGAAAAAATGGTAAACTAATAGCGTATGAAAATTTTAATTGTCGGAAACCTGGGTTATGTAGGCCCCATGGTAGTGAAGCATTTTAAAACAAACAAGGCCAATACAACTGTAGAGGGATACGATATAGGATATTTTGTTCAGGATTATACACATAACGGAATTACAGGCGATGTTCTTCTGGACAAACAATATTATGGGGATGTCAGGAATTTTGATTCACAGATTTTAAGATCAGTTGATGCCGTAATATATCTTGCCGCAATTTCTAATGATCCTATGGGAAATGTTTTTGAAAAAGCAACCATGGATATTAATGCAGAGGCAGCCATTAGCATTGCCGGCGCTGCCAAACAACATGCTGTTAAACATTTTGTTTTTGCAAGTAGTTGTAGCGTTTACGGATTTGCTGACTCGGAGCCACGTACGGAAACTTCGGAAGTAAACCCCTTAACCACTTACGCCAAATCAAAAATTAATGCTGAAAAGGGTTTGAGTTATTTAGCCGATGATAATTTTAAAGTAACCTGCTTAAGATTTGCAACAGCTTGCGGATACAGCGACAGGCTTAGGTTAGACCTCGTATTGAATGATTTTGTTGCAAGTGCAATTGCAGAAAAAAAGATATCTATTTTAAGCGATGGCACACCATGGCGCCCACTCATTCATGTAAAAGATATGGCCAGAGCTATGGATTGGGCAATCAACAGGGATAACGGCGATAATTTTTTAATTATCAATGCCGGAAGTAATCGCTGGAATTACCAGGTAAAGGAGCTGGCAGCCGCGGTACAGGAAAGTTTTGATGATATTGAAGTAAATATTAATAAAGACGCACAGCCGGATAAGCGTTCGTATAAAGTTTCTTTTGACTTGTTTGAAAAGTTAGCATACTCTTATCAGCCACAGGTAAATTTAACAGAGGCAGTAAAAGATCTCAGCAAAGGACTTTCAGCAATTCATTTTAATGATGTAAACTTCCGCCAATCAAACCTGGTAAGACTAAAGAGAATCCAATCTTTGGTAGAAAATTCAATTATCGATGAAAATCTTTTTTTAAAATGACGTTTACACCCCTGAAACTAAGCGGAAGTTATCTCGTTTCACTTAATGTCTTTAAAGATAACAGGGGATGGTTTGTCAGAACATATTGCAAAAATGAATTTGAACAAATAGGGCATGATAAAGAATGGGTTCAGATGAATCATTCTTTTACAACAAAAAAAGGGACGATACGGGGTATGCATTTTCAAAGACCTCCTTATGCTGAAATAAAAATGGTACGATGTATTGCAGGTGCTGTTTATGATGTCATTATAGATATCAGGCAAGGTTCCGCCACTTATCTTCAGTGGGTTGCTGTTGAACTTTCGGCTGCCAATAAAAACATGATCTACATCCCGGAAGGGTTTGCTCATGGCTTTCAAACTCTTACTGATGACGCAGAGCTGATCTATCAGCATTCACAGTTTTATGGGCCGGGCCAAGAAGAAGGCCTTTTTTACAATGATCCGGCTTTTCATATAGACTGGCCCCTGACAGTTACTGAAATTTCGGAAAAAGACAAGCTACATCATATAATTGACTCAAACTTTAAAGCTATACAATAATGCATTGCAGATTTTGTAAAACAACACTAACTGATACGTTTATAGACCTGGAAAATTCTCCGGCATCCAATTCTTTTTTATCAAAAGCTGAACTGAACGAGCCTGAGGTTTTTTTTCCTTTAAAAGTATTTACCTGCTCAGAATGTTTCCTGGTACAGGTAGACGAATACAAAAAATCTGATGCTATTTTTAGCAGCGATTACGTTTATTTTTCTTCTTACAGCACAAGCTGGCTGGCACATGCAGAAAAATATACCAATATGATGATAGAGCGGTTTGGCTTCGATCAATCATCGCAGGTGGTGGAAATAGCCAGTAATGACGGATACCTTCTTCAATATTTCAATAAGAAAAATATTCCGGTTCTGGGGATTGAGCCCACAGCCAATACTGCAAAGGTTGCCGCAGAAAAAGGAATTAAAAGTGTAATAGATTTTTTTGGTGTAACACTGGCTACAAAATTGTCAAATGAAGGAATAAAGGCCGATCTCCTTTTGGGTAATAATGTATTGGCACATGTGCCGGATATAGTAGATTTTGTTGGCGGAATGAAAATTATCTTAAATGATTGCGGTGTAATTACGATGGAATTCCCTCACTTGATGCAACTGGTGGATAATAACCAGTTCGATACAATATACCATGAGCATTTTTCATACTTGTCTTTTTATACAGTAAAAAAGATTTTTGCTTCGCAAGGATTGCAAATGTTTGATGTAGAGGAATTGCCTACTCATGGAGGGTCTTTGAGGATATTTGCAAAACATGATAATGATGCATCAAAAGTTATTTCGCCTAATGTACAGGCTTTGCTTGACAAGGAAGCAGGAAAGGGAATGACAGGGCTGGCTTACTATGATAATTTTCAGCAAAAGGCATTAAATGTAAAGTTGGATTTAATAAAATTTCTGGTTGAGCAAAAAAGGGCAGGCAATACCGTGGCTGCGTATGGTGCTGCAGCTAAGGGAAACACTTTAATTAATTTTTGCGGAATTAAAAAAGATCTGATAGATTTTGTGGTTGATGCCAATCCGCATAAACAAAATAAATATTTGCCAGCCAGCCACATACCTGTTGTGAATGAGGACTATTTAAAACAGCAAAAGCCGCAGTATGTAATTATTTTGCCCTGGAACCTTAAAGAGGAAATTACTGCACAATTATCTTATATAAAGGACTGGGGTGGCAAATTTGTTATACCTATTCCTTCTGTACAAATTATTGAATAGGTTATGCAAAAAGTATTGGTAACAGGAGCAACCGGCTTTATAGGTAATTACGTTATCGAAGAGCTGTTAAGGCTCAATTATGAGGTTATTGCAACATCTTCCGCTATTCAAAAAGCTGAATCAATGCCCTGGTTTGCCAAGGTTACATACAAAGAATTTAACCTAAAGGATTTGGATGAAAATGAAGATTATTTTAAATTTTTTAATCACCCGGATATTTTAATTCACCTGGCATGGGAAGGATTGCCTAACTATAAAAGCGATTTTCATATCACTGAAAATCTGCCACGACATGCTGCTTTGCTTCAAAATCTTATAGAAAACGGTTTAAGTGACCTCACTGTCGCCGGCACCTGTTTTGAATATGGCATGCAGGAAGGGGAATTGTCAGAAAAGACACAGGTAATGCCTGCAAATCCATACGCCATTGCAAAAAATGAACTTCGCAAAAAACTGGAACTTTTGAACGGTATAATCAACGATTTTTCGTTTAAATGGGCACGTTTGTTTTATATGTACGGATCAGGGCAAAATGCTAATTCCCTGTTGTCGCAGTTAGATAAAGCATTGGCCGAAGGAAAAGAATCTTTTAATATGAGCGGGGGGGAGCAGCAAAGGGATTTTTTACCTGTACAAAAAATAGCTGAATATATTGTGGCCACAGCCATGCAAAAGAATATAACGGGTGTGGTTAACATTTGCAGCGGCAAACCGGTTTCAGTAAAGGATTTTGTAAAAAATTATTTACAAAAACACGAAAAATTTATTCGCCTCAATCTTGGTTACTATCCCTATGCTGATTACGAACCAATGAATTTTTGGGGCGATAATTCTAAACTTATGAAGATATTATTAAATAAAAAGCAGGATTATAATTTTCTTCCAACAGCATGATAGTAGGGTGAGGCAGGACTTATTACAATATCTGACAACCCGCTTGTTTCCATCAGCCCAATTACCTGTTCCCTGGAAAAACGCTGCTCAAGTGTTGTTCCGAAACGATCCAAAGAATCATTACGGATAATAAAAAAAGTTTTGTCTGCGTAATCTGATAAAGGAATTTTTTTTGCCAGTTTTTTAAAGCCTGTAAAAGTAAAAAAGCGGGATATATATACAAAAGGCATATATAGTATAACCGCCAGGATATCACAGGTAGCTTTTTTTAAGCCCTGGGGTAATATACTTACAACTTTTCTTAAAAGATTGCTTAGCCAAAATAATGTATCAAAAACAAAACCCCTGTTATCGAGGTTGTAATATAAATAACAGTAGAAATACCCGCCCTTTTTTAACTTTTTTACACAATCTGCCATTGCTTTTTGTGTATCAGGTATATGATGCAGTACTCCTATGCTCATAGCAAAATCAAAAGTTTCATCGTCGAAAGGAATGGTCTCCACAGATGCTTTTGTTATGCGCACATTCTTGATATCTTTCAGTAGTTCATCTGCTGCAAAAACTGCGTCGCTTGGGTCAAGTGCTTCAATAAATCCCAATTTGTCAGATAAATATTTAGTCCACCTGCCTGTTCCGCAGCCTATATCCAGTGCATAAGTGCTTTTATTAATTATTTGTTCATTTAATATGTCAAAATACATAATAGCCACCGACCTTATTTCCTCATCAGAATAGTCCTTAAATTTCAACCATTCTTCGCCAAATGTCTTTACAACTTCTTTATCGATATTTTGGCCGTCTGTAGAAAAAATGCTGATACTTCTGTTCTTTGTATTAATTACCTGTAACGGATCTTTATTGTACTCCTTTGTCATAAATATGATTGGTTCGCAAAAATATAAAAGTTAGGCTGAATGAGGGTAAAAGATTGAAAATAGATATCTTAACACAAAACAGATCTTCTTGACACTACAATTAAATATATGGTTATTTATATATATTTAATTGAATCATTCTATAACCTGGATTCTGTTTGCTGATCAACAAGTGGGTACAAGGAAAAAGAGTAAAAGATCGCTTTTAACAGTATAGGTGCTAAAAAAATAAATAATATTAACATGCCATAATGATTAATCTTGTGAGCTATACTGGTTGTACAGTGGTGATGAGAAAGAGATAAGAAACTGATGATGAAATGAACCCTTAAATGTATTTCTACAGTTTTTTAGCGACTATGCCTACAGTAAAATTCATAGACAGCGGTAAAAATGTAAATGGCAAGCCTTTTACCTCTACTATATCAAAATGTTTTTTTAATTGCTTGATTAATACATTATAGTCAAATCCTTTATGCCCTCTTTCGTTACGCTTTACTTTATCTAACCTCCCAATTGTTGCATAAAATGCTTCCTTAGCTGAATAATTTTCAGTCTGTAATTTCATCAGGTTTTGTAAAAAATATTTGAAGATAAAGAACAAACCTTTCTCAACAGGCACAGAATAAAAGCCATAAGATCTGGTTGCCTTAGCAATGCTTTCCAGATAGTTTTCAAGTTCATCTGTAGTCAGATGTTCCAGAGTCTCCATGGAAATAGAGTAGTCATACAGCTTTTGCTCCGGATTAAATGTTGATAATTGATCGCTTTTAAAGAACTGGTATTGCGGATAATCTTTCCAGTCTATCAATGCATCCTCCATACCTCCCTCCCAGTCTGCATCATAGCCAGCATAGGTATCAGGCTTAAATGGCAAATATTTAAGAGAACGTCCATCAAAAAAACCAAGCTCCAGAACACTGCCCCCCTGCAATTTTACTTTTTTTACTGCATTGTTTAGCCATTTGAATCTCGAATTATGAAAAAAAGCTCTAATGCCGCCACCTTCAAAAAGTCGCTCATTGTAAGTTTTATTTTCTATGCATCTATAAGCCATAATTATTTATAGTATTTTGATAAATGTAATTTGCTTCATTTACACTTCGGGGAACAATGAAATTGTCTGACAATAGCAGTTACCGGTATTTAACTGTTTGAAATATATAAAACGGAGCGGCAAAAGTATATAAAAAAGAATTGAATGCATTAAAAAAATCGTTTTTACACCAATATGTATTTTATTCATATTTTCATTTGCATCAAAGGGTATGATGAGCACAATAAAAATCTTTTGTTTTATTCATAAGCACATTACTTTTGTATTTTTATCGCTTTAAAACAATTATGCACACAATACTCATCACCGGCGGAGCCGGTTTCATAGGCTCTCATCTTACCCGCCTATTTGTAACCAAATACCCTCAATACAAAATTGTAAACCTGGATGCGCTTACGTACGCAGGTAACCTGGCTAATTTAAGAGATATAGAAAATGCGCCTAACTATACTTTTGTAAAAGGGGATATTACAGACATGGCCCTGGTGCAAAAGCTGTTTGATGAACATCAGTTTACTGCCGTGTTACATTGTGCCGCCGAAAGCCATGTAGACAGGTCAATTACAGATCCACTTGCATTTGTAAGAACAAATGTATTGGGAACATCTACCTTATTGTTGGCAGCAAAAGAACATTGGAAAGGAGATTATGCTAATAAGTTATTTTATCATATCTCTACCGACGAAGTTTACGGATCACTGGGCGAAACGGGTTTCTTTTATGAAGACACTCCTTATGATCCACGCAGTCCCTATTCAGCCTCCAAAGCATCGTCTGATCATTTTGTGCGGGCGTTTTATCATACTTACGGGCTGCCGGTTAAAATTTCCAACTGCAGCAATAATTACGGACCTTTTCATTTTCCCGAAAAATTAATTCCCCTTAGCATTAATAATATCATCAACAATAAACCGTTGCCCATATACGGCAAAGGCGAAAATATCAGGGACTGGCTTTTTGTAGAAGACCATGCAAAAGCCATAGACCTTATTTTTCATAAAGGAAAAATTGGTGAAACATATAATATTGGTGGCCATAATGAATGGACCAATATAGACCTGATAAAAGAATTGTGCAGGCAGATGGACAGCAAGTTGGGTAAACCTGCAGGAAGTTCTGAAAAGCTGATTACTTATGTTACCGACCGTGCAGGCCACGATTTGCGTTATGCTATTGATGCTACCAAATTAAAAGAAGAACTGGGTTGGATGCCTTCCCTGCAATTTGAAGAGGGGTTATCTAAAACCATTGACTGGTATTTGAATAATTCAGACTGGTTAACAGATGTAGTAAGTGGAAATTATGCAGCATATTACGAAGAACAGTATCATAAAAGATAAATAATGAAAGGAATAATATTAGCCGGTGGCTCCGGTACAAGATTGTATCCCATAACAATGGGAATAAGTAAGCAGCTTATGCCTATTTATGATAAGCCGATGATTTATTACCCTTTGAGTACTTTAATGCTTGCCGGGATAAAAGATATTTTAATTATTACTACACCCGATGACCAGGCGCAGTTTATGCGTTTATTGGGCGATGGCGGCAAATGGGGCTGCAACATTCAATATGCCAAACAGGAAGTGCCCAATGGGCTGGCCCAGGCTTTTGTAATTGGCGAATCATTTATTGGTACAGACAGTGTAGCCCTTGTTTTGGGAGATAATATTTTTTATGGCAGTGGCTTTAGTAAATTGCTGCAACAGGCATCCAATCCTGATGGAGCTGTTATCTTTGCTTATCCCGTTAGTGATCCGGAGAGATATGGCGTAGTGGAGTTTGACGAAAATTTAAAGGCGTTGAGCCTGGAAGAAAAACCATCAAATCCCAGGAGTAACTATGCAGTGCCCGGCTTATATTTTTATGATAACAGTGTAGTGCAAATTGCAAAGGAACTTAAACCCGGGTCCCGTGGCGAATATGAAATAACCGACGTAAATAAAATATATCTGCAAAATAATAACCTGCATGTGGCCGTTTTAGACCGTGGTTTTGCATGGCTTGATACCGGCACTTTTGATTCTTTGAGCGATGCCAGTGAATATGTGAGGGTAATAGAAAAAAGACAGGGTTTAAAAATAGGTTGCCCGGAAGAGATAGCATGGAGGATGGGATTTATCAGCAAAGATCAATTAGGCCAACTGGCAGAAGAATTGAAGAAGAGTGGATATGGGGAGTATTTAAAAAATATTGTATAAACATTTAATTGCATTATTTTGTAACAGTAAAAACTAACAGCCCTCTTTTTATATGTATAAACAACCTTACCTTATTCATTTTCCAAGAATCGGGAATACCATGGAAGGGTATATTTCAGTTTCAGAAAACACTACATTGCCATTTGAAGTTAACAGGGTATACTGGACCTACTACACTCCGGAAAGCATACATCGTGGCGGGCATGCTCACCACGAACTGGAACAAATACTTGTTGCAGTTGCGGGTAAAATAATTGTAGAGACCGAGATGCCGGGTGGCAATAAGGAACGTTTTATACTGGAGTCTCCCAATGTAGGTTTGCTATTGCCTATCTATTGCTGGCACATTATGCAATACACACACAATGCAGTACAAATGTGTATAGCTAATATGGCATATGATGAAAAAGATTATGTCAGGGATTATAATGAATTTAAAATAATTAAATAATGATTCATTCATCTGCAGATGTACAATCTGTTCATATAGGAGAAGGTACAACTGTATGGCAATTTGCTATTATTTTGTCAGGTGCTGTAATAGGGAAAAATTGCAATATAAATTGTCATACTTTCATAGAAAATGATGTTATTATTGGAGATCGAGTAACTATCAAAAGTGGGGTTTATCTGTGGGATGGTATTCGTATTGAAGAGGATGTTTTTATAGGGCCGGCAGTAACATTTACCAATGATAAATATCCCCGATCTAAGATTTATCCCGAAAAATTCCAGCATACCATATTATCAAAAGCTGTATCAATTGGAGCCAATGCTACCATATTAGGAGGAGTTAAAATTGGCGAGTATGCAATGATTGGGGCAGGTGCCGTAGTTACTAAAGATGTTCCGGCTTTTGCATTGGTTTATGGAAATCCCGCAAAGCAAATGGGTAGGGTAAATAAAAAAGGCGAAATAATAGAAAAATTTTAATCAACAATGGTCCCATTCTTAAATATTAAAGCAATTAATGAAAGACAGAAGCAGGAGCTTATGCAAGCCTTTGAGCAGGTGCTGGATTCTGGCTGGTTCATATTGGGCAATGCAGTTAAAAATTTTGAACAAGAGTTTGCTGCCTACTGTGGCACCAAACATTGTATTGGGGTAGCCAATGGTTTGGATGCATTGATTTTAATATTGGAAGGATATAAGGAATTGGGCTTAATGAGTAATGGGGATGAAGTAATTGTTCCATCCAATACTTATATAGCCAGCATCTTAGCTATTTCAAAAGCTGGCTTCACACCTGTATTATGCGATCCTGATATAAATACATATTTGCTCGATCCATTGTTAATAGAAGCAAAAATCACTTCAAAAACAAAAGCGATTTTGCCTGTGCATTTATATGGCCAACTTTGTGATATGGATGCAATAAATACTATTGCAAAAAAGGCTGGGTTAAAAGTGATAGAAGATAGTGCACAATCTCAGGGAGCAATCTATCATAATAAAAGAAGCGGTAACCTGGGCGATGCCAGCGGTTTTAGTTTTTATCCAGGCAAAAATTTAGGCGCCCTGGGAGATGCCGGTGCCATTACTACCAACGATGATGAATTAGCCACGGTATTGCGGGCCTTAAGAAATTATGGCTCACATGTTAAGTACGAAAACCTTTACCTGGGCATCAACAGCCGGCTGGATGAAGTGCAGGCTGCTTTATTGTCTGTAAAATTAAAAGTGCTGGATAGTGATAATCAACGCAGGCGGGAAATTGCGAAATATTATGTAGATAATATTAGCAATGAAGCTATCTATTTACCTTTTGCAAAGGGAACTGATTTAGCTGGAATGAAGGAGCATGTATGGCATGTATTTGCAGTGAGAACTGATGATAGAAAAAAGCTGCAGGAGTATCTTTCTAGAAATAAGATTCAAACTGTTATACATTATCCCATTCCTCCTCACAAGCAAGTAGCCTACAAACAATGGAATAATATGAGTTTCCCTAAAACTGAAAAAATTCATAACGAAATTCTGTCATTGCCTATAAGCCCGGTAATGACGGAGCAAGAATGTAAAATTGTTTGCCAGGGTGTAAACGACTATTCATTGTGAATCTAATAAAAACCAGTTTTTATACCTCTATCTCTACAGCGCTCAGTTTTATCAGCGGATTTATAGTTGTTAAAGTGGTTGCTGTAAAAATTGGTCCTAAAGGAATTGCATTTGTAGGGCAATTTCAAAATACAACAGCCATTCTATCAATGCTAGCTAGCGCTGCCATTACCATGGGGGTAGTTAAATATCTGGCAGAACATAAATCTGATCCTGTCAAAAGGATGCAAATTATAAATACCGCATTCCTTATTGTTTTTTTTAGTTCTATTATTATTTCAATAATAGTAATGAGTACAAGTAGTTATTTGTCTGAGGCTGCTTTTAAATCAAAAGATTTTTGGTTAGTGTATTTTCTTTTTGGCCTCTTTATAATGCTCATTTCGTTCAACTCTCTCTTTTCGGCTATACTAAATGGGCTAAAGGAAATCAGAAAATATACCTTTATAAACATCTGTTCTTCACTTATAGGAGTTTCTGTTACAGTAGTGGGCGCTTATCTGTTTGGTTTGTTAGGAGTATTAATTTCAAGTACAGCCACTTCGATTATTATATTTATCATTAATATCATAATCTTTAAAAAATTAGGTATTAGCTGGAAGCCTGATTTTAGACTATTTGATAAAAAGGTAGTAAAGATGTTGTCTGCATTTTCACTAATGGCTGTTGTGAGTGGATTTGTGGTGCCGGCAATGCAAATTTTGGTAAGGGATAGAATAATGCTGCAATTTTCAGCAACAGAAGCTGGTTATTGGCAGGCTGTAACAAAAATTTCTGATTATTATTTAGGATTTATCACATCTGTTTTGGCCGTATATTATATGCCCCGACTATCCGAAATACAAAATAAGCCAGAATTGCAGTATGAAATAATTAAAGGGTATAAATTAATACTTCCAATTGTAGGTTTTATCGCATTGTTAATATGGATATGTAAAGGGATTATTATACATATATTATTTACTCCGGAATTTTTACCAATGAAGCCATTATTTACATTCCAATTGTTGGGTGATTTCTTTAAAATTGGCAGTTGGCTATTAGCTTATTTAATGATAGCAAAGGCAATGACTAAAACATTTATCATTACAGAAATTTTATTTTCTGCAACTTATGTTGTGATGTCTTATTATTTTATAAGCCGATATGGAATAATAGGAGCTACTTATTCATTTTGTATTAATTATGCAATTTATTGGATTGTGATGTTGGGCATAATGAAAAATAAAATTCTATAAGAATGGAAAATAAACCGCTTGTAAGTATTTTATTGTTAAGCATGAATCATGAGTTATTCATAGAGCAATGCATTAAAAGCCTTGCTGCGCAAACTTATGAAAATATTGAAGTGATCTATATAGACAATGCATCCTCGGATGACACTTTTGAAAAAGGCAGGAAGTTGCTGGCGGAATCTCGGTTACTCTTTAAATGTTTTTCAAATATAGAATCAAGAACTATCTCTTATAATCTTAATTTCCTTTTCGATTATTCTTCAGGTGATTTTGTTTCGCCCCTTTCTACAGACGATTGGTTTGAACCAACCAATATTGAAAAGAAAGTGAATTATTTTTTAACTAATCCAGATGTGGGCGCCTTGTTCAGTAACGGGTGGATATACCTGGATGATCTTAAGAAAACCATCCTCAATGATACGAGTACCTTTAGAAGAGGCTATATTTTTAAAGAGGTTCTTACACAGGCCGACTGTATTTTTTATGTAGGCGTAATATATCGCAGGGCTTTAATAGACAAGGTAGGAAAATGGGATGAAAATCTTTTAATAGAAGACACTGATATGTATATCCGCATCGGTTCTGTGGCCAAGATTGATTACCTGGAAGAACCTCTCGTATATTATCGCCGAACAGGCAGCTCAGCCTCAAAGAATAAAAAGTTCATGTTGAAAGGCTTTACACAATATTACGAAAAGTATAAAAATGTGGAGTGGATTAACATGAGAAAATGGCTGGCAGAGCGATACAGATCCATGGCCGCAAGTAATATAGATCAAAAAAATAATAAGGAAGCCAGGGAATTTCTGTTGCAGGCAATAAAACTAAATCCCTTTGGCTTGCAGAATTTTAAGACCTTGCTATATCTTGTAAGGCGCTCTTTTTAATTAAAATTATACAATGGCAGATTTATGAAGGATGTACAGATATCTATTATTATAGCCACCCGAAACCGTGAAGCCATTTTATGGCAAACGGTTGAAAAAGCTATTGCAGCCATTGAAGGAAAAAATGCAGAGATTATCATTGTAAACGACGGAGATCAAAAAATAGTGCCTGGTGAAGCGATAGCTAATAAAATACAATGTCTGAATAACCCGTACAGGGGTGTATCTTTTGCAAGAAATTTTGGTGCCGCAAATGCAAAAGGCAACATACTTTTTTTTATTGATGACGATATGTGGATAAATTCAGAAGCTATTGACTGGATAGCACATTTTATGCAGGAAGAAAAAAATAACAAAGCGGTATATAATTTAAACTGGCAATATCCTGACGAACTAAATACTGCACTCAATAAAACAAAAATTGGCAGGTTTTTGTTTATTGCGGCATATCACCGCATGTGGGGCCGCATGAAACAAAATGGAACGGAGCCGCAGCAAGGCTTTTACGAATGTAATAGCATTGCAAGCTGCTCTTTGCTCATGCACAAAAACCTGTTTAATACTATTGGGGGCTATCGCCAGGAATTTATTTTCCAGGGAGAAGATATAGAACTTTCTAACAGGCTTCGCTCATTAAATATTCCAATTTACGCCGTGTTTGATGTGTTACTTTACCACAATCACCAGGACAGGATGGAGATTCACGGTTTTTTAAAGCGGGTAGAGCAAGGGTATCAATCAGAGTTTAAAGCGAGGGCCGCTGGCTTTCTGCCAAAGATTGATGAAGAATTTACCGGCAGCAAAAAAACTGCTTTCGAAATAATAAGAATTACTGAACCGCTTTGGATTTTTACGTATAAAGTTTTACCAAACCTTTCATTATTAAATAAACTTAATGCCAGAATGGTAGGGTTGCTTTCCGGCCTTCAAAAGTTTAAGCAATGGAAAAATAATAGATAATTAATCTCTTAAAGCATTTGCAAAAGAAACCAACCATACTGCTTATCATAGACAACCTTAACAAAGGTGGAGCAGAGATGCTCCTGGTGGGAATAATTAAAGATCTGCAGCAAACATTTAAGGTAGTATTGGTTACACTTACACAGGAGTGCTATTTTGATGAAATATATTTTGCAAATGTTCACCGCTATTGCCTTCATGTAAAAAATAAAATGTCTTACCCTGGCGCAGTTATAAGGTTAAAAAAAATTATTAAAGAAGAGCGGCCTGCAATTGTTCATGCGCATTTAGTTTACAGCAGCATTATTGCACGCCTGGCTTGCCCTAAAAACATTCC
>JBBRFX010000023.1:0-31836 GCA_038241275.1 Chitinophagales bacterium | reverse complement strand
GGTTTTGGTTGATGCCCGAAGTGCAGCCGATAGTGCTCCGGTAAAAATGGGCGGAGAAGGTGCCTTGTCTCTTGTTTATCACCTGGTAAAAAAAGCAGCGCCACAAAAGATAATTGAAACGGGTGTAGCATACGGTTGGTCATCCCTGGCTATTTTGCTTGCAATAAAAGATCAGGAAGGGGCAGCACTAATTAGCAATGACATGCCTTATGTCAGTATGGGAAACGAGGATTATGTTGGCTGTGTAGTGCCCAATGGTCTGAGAGATAAATGGAAACTTCAACGCCTGCCCGATTTTAAAGGAATTCCGTTGGCACTTAAAAAATTTGGAAATGAAATTGACTTTTGCCATTACGATAGTGACAAGAGTTATACAGGCAGAGCATGGGCTTCTCCAATTTTATGGAAAGCATTGCGGCAAGGCGGTTATTTTATTTCAGATGATATTAATGATAATATTGCATTTAAAGATTTTTGTCAGGCTGTAAACAGAGTTCCAATAATTATTAAACATCAGGATAAATATGTAGGCATAATTGTTAAATGAGTACAGTTAAACCTTGTCTGTGGAAATATTAACTGTCATGCCAAATGAGTTTACTGCTACTTTTGTTTCAAATATGATTAAGACCAACGATTCAATTTTTATAATAACTAACAATACACTTGCAACCAAACAATAACATTCTTTTTATTTCTTACGACGGAATGACCGACCCCCTCGGCCAAAGCCAGGTGATTCCTTATCTGCAAGGATTAAGTAAGCATGGATACCATATTTTTTTGTTGAGCTGCGAAAAAAAGGAAGTGTATGCTCAAAGAAAAGTAGGAGTGCAAAAAATACTCGATCAGGCAAACATCACTTGGGTTCCTTTAAATTATACCAAAAAGCCACCTGTAGTCTCTACGCTTACAGATATCATCAAACTTAAAAGGGCTGCAAAAAATATACATCTGCTTCATAAGATACATATGGTGCATACAAGGCCCGGTGTGCCTGCATTAGTAGGATTATGGATGAAAAAAAAGTTTAAAATAAAATTCTTAAATGATATACGGGAGTTTTATGCAGACAGCCGTGTAGATGGGGGCATATGGGATACCAATAAAATATTATACAGGAAGATTTATCATTTTTTTAAAAATAAAGAAGATGAGCAGGTGAGCAGCAGCGATGGAATCGTTTGCCTTACGCATGCGGCCGAAAAAATCATTAAACAATGGCCCGCTTATAAAACTGCTACAGCATTGGCCGTGATACCTTGCAGCGCAGATCTGCACTTATTTGACCCCCAAAATTTAGATGAAACGATAAAAGGAAATTTCCGGGAAAAGTTAGGTATTAAAAATGGCGAGTTTATCATCAGCTACCTTGGCTCTATTGGTGGCTGGTATCTTACAGCAGAGATGATGATGTTTTGCAAAAGAGTTTTAATAAAAATTCCACATGCACGATTTTTATTTATATCGCCCCATTTGCACCAGGTAATAATAGACACGGCAGCTAAATATGATATACCCCGTGACAAAATTATTTCCATTCAGGCAGGGCGTACAGAGGTACCTGTATTGCTTTCTTTTAGCAGGTTCTCTATATTTTTTATCAAACCCTGTTACTCTAAATTATCTTCTTCGCCTACAAAACATGGCGAATTAATGGCAATGGGAATACCCGTTATTACCAACAGCGGTGTAGGAGATGTAAAAGAAATTGTTGAAAAATACAATGCTGGTTTTGTGGTTGATGATTTTTCAGATGCTACTTTTGATGCTGTTATTCAGCAAATGGAACAAACTGTTTTTGATGTTAATGCAATAAGAGCAGGGGCTTTTGAGTTTTATGCACTGAAAAATGCTATCCACTCATATGTTTCTTTATATCATCAGATATTGGATAACTGATTCTTTAATTAAATCTATTTTTCTATTAAAATAAAATTATGGCGGCACGTTATTTAATTATTGGTTCTGGTTTTTCCGGCTGTGTATTGGCCAATTCCCTTGCTAAAAACCTGGATTGTACCATTGATATCTGGGATGAAAGAGACCACCCCGGTGGAAATAGCCATACTTCCCGGGATGAAGAAACGGGCGTGATGGTGCACCGGTACGGCCCACATATTTTTAATACAGATAAAAAAGAGATATGGGATTTTGTGAACAGCTTTGTAGAATTTAAACCATACGTGCACAGGGTTAAAGCATTGAGCAAGGGCAAAACCTATTCTTTACCCATCAACCTGTTTACCATCAACCAGTTTTTTAATAAAAATTTTTCACCTGGCGAAGCCAAAGCATTCATGGCTACACTGGGAGATAAAACCATTACCGATCCTAAAAATTTTGAGGAACAGGCTTTATATTTTATTGGAGAAGACTTATACAAAGCTTTTTTTTATGGGTATACAAAAAAGCAATGGGGCTGTGAGCCAAAAGAGTTGCCGGCTTCTATATTAAAACGCATTCCTGTAAGGTTTAATTATGATGATAATTATCATAGCCATTCCTATACAGGCATTCCTGTAGATGGCTACACTGCAGTTATGGAAAAAATGATACAATCACCGGCTATAAAGTTAAGCCTGAATAAAAAATATACTCCACAAACAGATATCAGTTCCTATGACCATGTTTTTTATACAGGCCCGTTGGATGCCTTTTTTGACTTTCGTTATGGCCGGTTGGGTTATAGAACAGTTACGTTTGAAAAATATTATGCAGAAGGCGATCACCAGGGACTTTCGCAAATGAATTATTGTGATGAAGAAGTGCCCTATACCCGTGTAGCAGAACATAAACACTTTACTCCCTGGGAGCAACACGAAAAAACAGTTTATTTTAAAGAGTTTAGTAAAGAAACGGGTGAAGATGATATTCCGTATTATCCAAAAAGACTGCAGGCAGATAAGGAACTTCTTATGAAATACAGAAAAGAGGCAGAAAATCTTGATAAAATATCATTTTTGGGAAGGCTTGCAACTTACCGGTATATGGATATGCATCATGTAATTGGTGAGGCCATGCAATTTTCCAAAGATTTTATATTTAGTGTAAATAATAAAAGCCCCAGGCCCTTATTCTGTAACACAGAGCTATAGGGTGTTATGATTTACCAGCAATAAAATATTTTTTTCGGTAGCTACTTTTATTTGCAGAACACATTTATTTTGATCGGCTTACAATAATTTTTATTGTAAGCCGTTTATATTTTGTCCAACTTCCTTACATAAAACCAAATCCAATTTAAATGGAAAAGGCAATAGCTGTGGTGGTTTCATATAACCGCCGGGCACTCCTGTCAGAGTGCATCACTGCTCTTCGTAATCAAACTCAAAAGTTAGATGCAATTTTAGTTGTAAATAACGGAAGTACAGATGATACCGAGCAATGGTTAAAAGAACAAACCGATGTGATTTTTATTACTCAAAAAAATCTGGGCTCCAGTGGCGGTTTTCATGCCGGCATTTCATGGGCTTATAAAAACGGCTATTCATGGATATGGTGCATGGATGATGATGGATATCCTAAGGAAGATGCATTGCAAAATATACTGGCTGTAGAAACAAATCAATTGTGTTTACTTAATTGTGCAGTAATTAATAAAGAAGATAAAAAAAGCTTCGTTTGGAAAACGAAAAATTTTGCTACTATAGATGAGGTTAATACAGATTTAATTTATGGGATAGGACATCCTTTTAATGGCACTATGCTTCATCGTACAATAGTAGAAAGAGTAGGTTTACCCAAACCTAATTTATTTTTGTGGGGGGATGAATCAGAATATTACCAAAGAATAACCCAGCTAAATAAAATTCCTGTTTGCACTGTAGCCAACAGTATTCATTATCATCCGGCAAGTGCATTTACTTTTAAAAACGACTGGGATTTTAACAGCAATTGGAAAATGTATTTTTACGTTCGTAACCGGTTCCATGTTCAAAAAACTAAGTTTGATAACAGGCTTGTTGCACTAATTAACTATTGCCTGTTCCTTGTTGCTTTAGCGGGTATTATTGTAGTTTATCAAAAAACCCACAAAGTGAAAAAGTTAGGGTTTTTATTCTGGCCGGCAGCAGATGCATTTAGTAACAATTATTCTCAAACCCCACAAACAATATTGCAACATTTAAACACCGGGTATGATAAAAGAATCAGTGTTTTATTAAATGATTATTTGAAGTACACCCGACAGGCCTTTACATCTATATTCACCACAACAAGTACAGAACGAACTGCCAATGCATAATTAAAGAATTTTATTCATAAATTTAAACAGCCTCTTTAACAGATAAAGGGGCTGTTATTTTTTTAAGCTTTCTTTTTTCATTTATGAGAACAAGCGCAATAATAAAAAAAGGCATACAAGGGATTTTATATCTTACTAATGTGCCGAAATTTAAAGTAGTTGCACCAATAAAAAGAGCAAATAACACAGAAAAGAAAAAACAAAAGAGTACCATAGGGTCTTTAAAAAGTGTAGAAATAAAAAGCCGGATACCTGCTTTGTAAAGTACAAATAATGAAAATATCATCAGGCTCAGACTTTCCAGGGAAGAAAGTAAAGTTGATACTTTTTTAGACTCCCATAAATATGGCCTGAATAAGGTGGCATTGATAGCGGCAGGTGCCATTTGTAATAAACTTCCTAAACTGCCATCATATTCCACCCCAAGGCTAAAAGAAGATTCAGCCCTGTCTGAGATATTGATAAAATTTGCTTGTTGAATTAAAACGCTTTCATTTAATTTTTCCAATGCAAAAAAGCCCATTTCCTGTTGTAGCCTGTCTGATAGTAAAATAAAACCGCCAATGCTTACGCCGCTTATCAGCAGCACTGCTATTGCTTTTACAAAACTGCTTTTTATAAGATTCAAGCTTATTAGGAGAAGGTATAAAATAAAAAAAGGGAGATATGCAAATACTATATAAGGTTTCACTATAATTAAAACCCAAATGGCCACAAGAGATACAATGCCGTTTTTTACAGAATCTTTCTTTAAATAAAATCCTCTATAAATACAATAGGTCATCCATCCAAGCATGCCCATACAAATAGGATCTTTTAATGCACCCGAACTCCAGAAAACAACTGTGGGGAGAAAAAGAATCGCAATAGCCAGTTTTTTGTGTAAGGCTGGATAGATCACATAAAAAAAACGAAAAAGCTTCCAGATACCTGTAAATGCGAACATAGAAAAAAACAGGTTAATGAGAATGTAATGGCCAAAAGTGAAAAAAGAAAAAACCGCTACCAGTTTTATTATGAAAAAATTTGCCTCACTTCCAAAATAACCGTTATTCCAGGGGTTAGCAATTAAGTCTTTACTAAAATCCTTTCCTTCTGTAAAAAGCCATTGAATATTGCCAGGATCCCTTAATATCAGTTTAAATAGATTATGGCCTTCTGTGTAATATAATGTTGTGGAGTCTCCAATAGATATATAAAGATTAAAGATTGTTATAGCAAGGGATGCCAGCACTTTAATCCAAAATCCGTATTTATGATATAATCTTAAAACGGGGTCTTTTAGTTTTTTCCTTCGGGCGGCGAAAAATAAGTGAAATATATAGACATATAACGGAAATAATATAATGTCTATAAAACCCATTCTTTAAAACTGTAAACTTATTTAATTGATACTTTGTTTTAGATAGCTCAAATTTATTGTAAAATATCAATTACTATTCAATAATAAACATTTATTTTGCCCACAACAAAATGTCCCTTCAATATGTGTGGTATCGCAGGTTCTGTAAATTTTAAATTATCTTATGAACAGATCAACCGCAGTATGATTCACAGGGGGCCTGATGATCAAAAAGGGTTCTTATCTGAAAATGTAGATTTATATCATCTACGTTTATCTATACTCGATATCTCCGGCGGTAAACAACCAATGAGCCTGGACGATCGCTTTACTATTATTTTTAATGGACAAATCTACAATCATAATGAACTGAGAAAAAAATATGACCTGGCCGGCAATACGTATTCTGATACAGAAACACTGCTGTTGCTATACCGTAAAAAGGGCGTGCAGTTTTTAAATGATTTAGAAGGCATGTTCGTTTTTGCCATTTATGATAATCAGGAGCAAACTTTATTTATTGCAAGAGACAGGGCTGGGAAAAAACCACTTTATTACTACTCTGATAAGGAAAAATTTGTATTTGCAAGCGAACTTAATTGCTTAAAAGGCCAATTGCCCTTGCAAATGAACCAGGATCATTTTTATAGTTACCTCAGAACCGGCTCCTTTTATGGAAATGAAACTCCTTACAGGAATGTTACAGAATTAACTGCGGGATCTTATCTTTTGATTGATTGTAAAAAGTTGGATATCAGGTTTGAAAAATGGTGGAGTATCAATCCGTTTTACTCAGTTAATCAAACAGATAACTTTGATCAGGCAATAGAAAAAGTAGATGGATATTTAAATACCTCTGTAAAAAGAAGGGTAGAATCTTCAGATCTTGAAGTGGGTAGTTTTTTGAGTGGGGGAATAGACAGTGGATTGGTAACTGCGATAGCCAGCAGGTATAACAATAATCTTAAAACATTTACAGTTTCATTTGATGGTGAATATGATGAAGCTCCTTTAGCTAAAATGGTTGCAGAAAGGTATCAAACCAATCATACTGAAATTAAAATTTCTTTTGATGATCTTAAACAAAACCTGGAAAAGATCATCAGCAATTATGGAGAGCCTTTTTTTGACAGCTCTGCAATACCCAGTTACTATGTGAGCCAGGAAGCAAAAAAATACGTAACAGTAATATTGAACGGAGACGGGGCCGATGAATTGTTTGGTGGTTACAGAAGGTACATACCATTTTCTAAATACGATTTTTTTAAAGCATCACCTGCATTTAAAATGATAGCTGGCCTGGCAAAAAGTATTTTACCGCATCCACATTCAAAAAAGAATATATACAATTATGTATACCGGCTTTTTTCGTTAGCTTCCAAGGGAAGCCTGGAAGTGTATTTGTCGGCAGGGGTAGATATTTTTGAGGACTTCGAAAAGAATATTGTTTATTCCGGCACCGACTACCTGGAAGTAATGCGAAAGGACTTTAATGAAATTGCAGGTGCTGATATGAGCGGCTTGAAAAAAATAATGAACATGGATTTCAACAGCAATTTATTCAGCGATCTCCTGGTAAAAATGGATATAGCCAATATGGCCCACTCGCTGGAAGGCAGAAGTCCTTTTCTTTCAAAGGAATTATTGGAGTATGCGCCGGGAATGAATGATACTTTCAAGATAAATAAAAATACCACCAAATATCTTTTGCGTACCCTTGCACAGAACTACCTGCCAGAGCCACTTTTAAACCAGCCAAAAAGAGGGTTTGAAATTCCACTGAAGCAATGGGTAGAAAATGATCTTAGTGAAATTATAAAGGATTATGTAGGAGCTACATCTGCTCTTAGCAGGCAATTACTTAAGAAGGAATTTTTAGATGGATTAATAAATAATAAAATTAATATGCCTGCTGAAAAAAGAGCCAAAATGCTTTGGACTTTAATGAGCATGGAGATATGGTACAAAAATATATATTTGCTGTAACGAATAAACCGGATGAAAAAAAATATTACGATTTTAGAAAACACGATTTTTTCTACAAATACTGCCCGGCTAAAACTTACCCAGTCCTTGATAGAGTATGGGTATAATGTTACAATACTATCTACGGGTCCTCAAAAGGAAATGGAATTTGCAAAAAGTAAGGGGTTTAAGGTTATAGAAGTTGGGTCAAGTAATACCAATATTTTGGATATATTCAAATACATTAAAAATATTAGAAATGCCCTTATTCAAACAAAGCCGGATATCGTTCTCACATTTACAATGCGTCCTGCCATTTGGGGAAATTTGGTTACACGATTTATGGGCATTCCAACTATCACCAACATTTCAGGAATAGGCCCATTGGCCGATAGCGAAAGTTTTGCCTATAAGGTAGCCAGGTTGCTGTATAGGTTCGTACTAAAAAAAACAGCCCTGATATTTTTTCAAAATAAGGATGATTTTGATTTTTTTTTACAAAAAAAATTTGCAAAACTTAAACAAGCTGTCATTATTCCCGGCTCAGGGGTAGATTATGAATATTTTGCACCACAGCCACAAATCAGGAACGACGGAAAATTTGTGTTTCTTTTTATAAGCAGGCTAATTAAAGATAAGGGGATACTGGAATATGTAGAAGCAGCCACTGCATTAAAAGAAACGCACCCCAATGTTTTTTGCCAGGTACTCGGCCCTTATTATTCTCAAAATTTAAAAGAAAATATTATTACAGAAAAGCAGGTAATGCATTGGCTGGATAATGGTATTGTAAATTATCTGGGTGCTACACTTGATGTGAGACCTTTTATTGCAGAAGCTGATTGTATTGTGCTCCCTTCATACAGAGAAGGGATGAGTAATGTTTTGCTGGAGGCGGGCAGTATGCAAAAGCCATGTATTACTTCAGATACAACTGGCTGCAATGATATTGTTCTTAACGGAATTACCGGTTATTTATGCCAGGTGAAAAATGCAGCAGATCTTAAGGATAAAATGCAAATGATGGCAAACCTCACTCCCGGAGAAAGAAAAGAGATGGGCATAAAAGCACGTGAAAGGATGAAGGAAAAATTTGCAAAACAAATTGTAATCAATGCTTACCTCGATGCTTTTAATAGAATATTATTAAAGCGGTGAAATGAAAATACCCGCCAGATAAGTGTTTTTACTTTAAACAATTTCATTCTTTTCTTGTAATATAGCTTTAATGATATAACGATGAACTTATTTACAATTAAAGACCTCTCTAACATTTCCGGTATCAAAGCACATACACTACGCATATGGGAACAGCGATATAATTTTTTAAAACCAAACCGGACATTTACCAATATCCGCTATTACAGTAATGAGGAGTTAAAGACCATTCTTAATATTGCGCTCCTGAATAAATACGGGTTTAAAATTTCTCATATAGATAAAATGTCTGCGCAGGAAGTAAAGGACAAAATCTTTGCGCTCAACAATCTGCAGGCACAACAGGAACGTACCGTAAACGAACTGGTGCAGCAAATGATAGACCTGGATATTGAAGCTTTTGAAATAACGCTCAACCATTATATTCAGTCAAAAGGGATAGAAAGAACGATCACTCAAATTATCTTTGCCTTTCTGGAAAAAATAGGTATTCTCTGGCTCACCAACCATATCAATCCGGCACAGGAGCATTTGGTAACTAACATAATTCGCCAAAAACTTATTTGTGGTATCGAAGCTGTTCAAACTCCCCTTAAGTCCAATAAAAAAATCCTGCTGTTTTTACCCGAAGGGGAATATCATGAGTTAGGACTGCTGTTTATGTACTTCTTATTAAAGAACCGGGGTATAAATGTATTGTATCTTGGAGCTAATGTGCCTATAAAAGATGTTGAATACGTGGCAAACTTTAAGAAACCAGACTATCTGTATTCCCACTTAACTACAGTAGGGCAAAACTTTAATTTTGAAAAGTTTTTAAGCGCAATTACAGTTAAATTCCAAGGTACTCCAGTGATAATATCGGGGCAGTTAACCAATACATATGAGAAAAAAATCCTCCCTCCCATCAATTTTAAACGATCCTTCCCCGAAGTAATGGAGTTTATAGCTACTTTATAATTCTAAAAATTTTTACACTTTTTTTAAAAATAGTAGAATTTTGTCAAAAACTTTGTTTAACTTTGATGTACTAAAAATTAAACAATATGTCTAGCGTAGAATTTGATCAAATGTTGTTAACCAATGCAGATTACCTGAAACCCTTTGCGTTTACACTCACTCGTGACAATGAAACTGCCAAGGATTTATTGCAGGAAACCCTTTTTAGGGCTTTGGCCAATAAAGACAAGTATAATGTAGGTACCAATATAAAAGCGTGGATGTACACCATCATGCGTAATATTTTCATAAATGATTATCGTAAAAAATCAAGGCAGCAAACAATGTTTGATAGCACGCCCAATGATTTTTTGTTGAATCATAATCAAACTGCTGTGGCAAATGCTGCAGAAGTAAATCTCAAATTAAAAGATATCCAGTCTTCTATTCATGATTTGCCGGATATTTTTAAACACCCTTTTGTACTTTATTTTGAGGGCTATAAATACAATGAAATTGCCTCTTTACTAAATGAGCCATTGGGCACTATTAAAAGCAGGATACACTTTGCCCGCAAATTATTGAAAGAACAAATGAGCAGGTATTGATAATTTTAAAATGTTTCAACTTCCAATAATCTTATTTTAGACGAGTGAAAAAAGTAGTAATCATCGGAAGTGGATTTGCCGGCATGTCTGCAGCCTCCTTTATGGCAAAAGAAGGCTGGCATGTTACTGTCCTCGAAAAGCACAGCATGCCAGGTGGGCGTGCAAGAAAATATTCAGCCGAGGGTTTTACTTTTGATATGGGACCCAGTTGGTATTGGATGCCCGATGTATTTGAACGTTATTTCAATTGTTTCAATCGTAAAGTTTCCGACTATTATCATCTCCAACGCCTTGACCCATCTTACAGGGTTTATTGGGATAATAAACCGATGGACATTCCTGCAGATTACGGAAAACTACTGGACTTATTTGAATCTTTAGAAAAAGGGGCTGCAGAAAAGTTAAATGCCTTTATGAAGGAGGCGGCATATAAATACGATGTTGGTATTAATAAATTAGTACAAAAGCCCGGGCGTTCTCTAACAGAATTTATAGATATTGACCTGGTCAAAGGAGTAATGAAGCTAGATGTGTTTACTTCCATGAAAAAACACGTAGGTAAATTTTTTAAACATCCTCAGCTCAGGTTCCTGATGGAATTTCCGGTTCTTTTTTTAGGAGCATTGCCCCAGCATACACCCGCATTATATAGCTTGATGAATTATGCAGATATTAAACTCGGCACATGGTTCCCTAAAGGCGGTATGTATGCAATAGTAGATGGAATGCATAAATTGGCTATGGAATTGGGGGTGCAGTTTCATTTTAACCAGGATGTGGTTAATATTGACCTTGCAGGCGGCAAAGCTAAAAGCGTAACTGCAAAATCTACACTTGATGCTGAATCTGAAACCTTGAACGTTTTTGATGCAGATGTTGTTATAGGTGGCGCAGATTATCATTTTATTGAGAAAAATTTATTGCCTTTAGAATATAGAAGTTACAACGAAGCTTATTGGGAAAAAAGGGTAATGGCTCCATCCTGTTTATTATATTATATTGGAATCAATAAAAAATTAAAGAACATTTTGCATCATTCTTTGTTCTTTGATGTAGACTTTGATCAACACGGTACAGAAATATACAGTAATCCGAAGTGGCCAACAAATCCGTTGTTTTATGTGAGTGCTACAACTGTAACAGATCAGGGAATGGCTCCGGAGGGTTGCGAAAACCTGTTTTTTCTGATACCTGTGGCGGCGGGGCTTGAGGGAGATACGGAGGAATTGAGAGATGAGTATTTTGAAATGATTGTAAAAAGGTTTGAGCAAATTACAGGAGAAACGATTACAGAATCAATCATTTACAAAAAATCCTATTCTGTATCAGATTTCGTAAATGATTATAATGCCTTTAAGGGTAATGCTTATGGTCTTGCCAATACACTGATGCAAACAGCCATATTAAAACCTTCCATAAAAAGCAAAAAAATAAGTAACTTGTTTTATACAGGCCAGTTAACCGTTCCCGGGCCGGGGGTGCCGCCCTCGCTTATAAGCGGTGAGGTAGTAGCCAGGGAAATAGTAAAAGAATTTAAGTCTTAAAAATTATTAAACATGATGCATCTCTTTCATACAGTAAGCCAGGAGTGCAGCAAACTCACTACGGAAAAATACAGCACTTCTTTTAGCAGTGCTATCAAATTGTTGCACCCTTCTCTGCGCACCTCCATTTATAATATTTATGGATTGGTGCGTTTTGCAGATGAAATTGTAGATACTTTTCACGATCATGAAAAAGAGCAACTACTGGCTGACTTTAAAAAGCAAGCCTACCAGGCAATTGATCAAAAGATAAGCCTCAATCCAATTCTTCATAGTTTTCAGTTAACCGTAAATCAATTTGATATAGATAAAGATCTGATAGAGGCATTTTTTAATTCGATGGAGCTGGATTTGAATAAGACCAAATACGATCTTTATGGTTACCAGCAATATATTTACGGAAGTGCAGAAGTGGTAGGGTTGATGTGCCTGCACGTTTTTTGTGAAGGAGATAAAAAGATGTATGAAAAATTAAAACCATCTGCACAAGCGCTGGGCGCTGCTTTTCAAAAAGTGAATTTTTTAAGAGATTTAAAAGCAGACTACGAGCAATTAAACCGTACTTATTTTCCAGGTATAGACTTCAGAAATTTTACACCCACAATGAAGCTGCAGATAGAAGATGATATAGCTGCAGATTTTCAAAAGGCATACGATGGCATTGTGATGTTGCCCGTAAAAGCACGATTTGGGGTATATGTTGCATATAAATATTATTTATCCTTATTCAAAAAAATTAAAAAATCACAGCCATCTCTTTTATTCGAAAACAGGATACGCATCCCCAATTATTCCAAAGCTTTTATTGTGATGCGTGCAGGATTAAGAAGTCAGTTTAATATTTTATAAAAAAGTTTCATTTGTCACAGGTAATTTTAGTAAACGATCAGGATTATCCTACCGGTATAATGGATAAAATGGAAGCCCACGAAAAAGGTTTATTGCATCGTGCATTTAGCATTTTTATTTTTAATACTAAAGGAGAAATGTTGTTACAGCAAAGGGCAATGGATAAATACCATAGTGCCGGCCTTTGGACCAATGCCTGTTGCAGCCATCCACTACCCGGCGAAGAAACCGATGAAGCAGCTAAGCGCAGGCTGATGGAGGAAATGGGCTTTAAAACAGCACTGCTTGAAACTTTCAGTTTTATTTATAAAACAGCATTTGATAACGGACTTACAGAACATGAGGTAGACCATGTTTTTACCGGTAATTACGATGGAGCTATAAATCCCGATCCTGCAGAAGTAAATAGCTATGCTTTTCATACAATGGATACCATCAGGTTGTCCATTGATGCAGCACCTCATTTGTACACCTCATGGTTTAAAATTGCTTTTCCAAAACTGGAAACTTACCTTGCATCTGCAGGAAAGTAATTTTAAAATGAATAATAAAAAATCAGCGATTATAATTGGGAGTGGTATAGCCGGCCTGGCTGCTGCTACAAGACTTGCAATGCAGGGATTTGAAGTAAAAGTATTTGAAAAAAATGCTTATCCCGGCGGCAAATTATCTATGTTTGAAAAAGACGGTTATCGTTTTGATGCCGGCCCCTCATTATTTACCCAGCCACAAAACATCCAGGAATTATTTGAAGCGGCAGGCGAACCAATAGAGGATTATTTTAATTTTAAACCGGTAGATGTAGCCTGCAAATATTTTTTCGAATCAGGCAAAACCATTCACGCTTTCACAAATGCCGAAGCATTTTCTAAAGAACTAAATGAGCAAACAGGAGAACCTGAAAATTCGGTATTGGATTATTTAAAAAATTCAAAAAAGCTGTACGAAAATGTAGGTACGGTATTTTTAAATCATTCTCTTCACAAGCGCAGTACATGGTTGCATAAAAGAATTTTTACAGCATTTAAATCAGTAAAATATTCATACCTTTTTCAAAATCTGCATCAATACAACGCCCAAAAATTTAAAACGGCAGAAGCTGGACAAATCTTTAACAGGTATGCTACTTATAATGGCAGTAATCCTTATAAAGCCCCGGCCATGCTCAGTCTTATTCCACATTTAGAATTAAATCAGGGAACGTATTATCCTCTCGGTGGTATGATCAGCATTACCAATGCACTACATCAGCTGGCATTAAAAAAAGGAGTACAGTTTTCTTTTAATGCTCCGGTGCAAAGAATTATTCACACAGAAAACAGGGCGCAAGGCGTGGTAGTAAATAATGAAAATGTGCATGCGGATGTAGTAGTAAGTAATGCCGACATTTATTTTACCTATAAAAATTTATTGAACCATACCCAAAAAGCAAACAAGGTTTTAAAACAGGAACGCAGCAGCAGCGCCCTCATCTTTTATTGGGGCATCAACCAGTCATTTGCTCAATTAGGACTGCATAATATTTTCTTTAGCAATAATTATAAAGAAGAGTTTAACCATATTTTTAATAAGAAAAAACTCTTTGATGATCCTACTGTTTACATTAATATAACCAGCAAAGAAGATCCGGATCATGCACCGGCAGGACAAGAAAACTGGTTTGTAATGGTTAATGTACCTGCCAACAGCGGACAAAACTGGAAGCAATTAATACCCCAGGTAAGGCAAAATATCATCCAAAAATTAAACCGTTTACTAAATACAGACATTGAGCCGCTGATAGCATCAGAAACTATTTTAGATCCCGTACTCATTGAAGAACGAACAGGAAGTTATATGGGATCCTTGTATGGCACCAGTTCTAACAGCAGGATGGCAGCTTTTTTTCGGGCGCCTAATTTTACCGGGTGTATAAAAAATCTGTATTGCTGTGGTGGCAGTGTACATCCCGGAGGCGGAATTCCATTATGCTTAAAAAGTGCCAGTATCACGGCTTCCATTATAGAAAAAGATTTTAAAAAACAGGCTGCTCATTCTCATTGAAAAATTTTTCTAAATATCAAATCGCCACCGCAATTGCCATCCTCTTTCATTGTATAGGGTTCATTGGTATATTATTTTTTAAGTCAGATACTTTTATAAAAACCACCCCCCTTAATTTATTACTCATGGCTGGGTTGATTATTTATACCCAAAAGAAAATAAATACTTCCCTTATTATTTTTATAGCCATATGTTTTGTTACAGGAATAGCGGTTGAAATAATAGGAACGTCTACAGGCTGGCTCTTTGGCAATTACAGTTATGGAAACGCATTGGGCCCGGCAATAAAAAATGTCCCTTATATCATTGGCATTAACTGGTTCATTATAATTTACTGTTGTGGGGTAAGTATGTATATGTTACTCACAAGGCTCACCGCTAAACTAAGCGAACAAACGGGTAAACCTTCTAAAACAATCAAGGCGTTATCGGTAGTAGTAGACGGGGCAACATTGGCTGTTTTTTTCGACTGGATTATGGAGCCGGTAGCCGTTAAGCTGGGTTACTGGCAGTGGCTGGGAGATGGGGAAATACCCTTGTACAATTATATTTGCTGGTTTGTAATAAGCATGTTGTTATTATTTGTTTTTCACCGGTTGCCATTAGACAAGCAAAACAAATTTGCTGTAAATTTGTTACTCATCCAGGCAATGTTTTTTTTATTGCTCCGAACTTTTTTATGAACTGGCTCATCTTTATACCAATAATGCTCAGCACTTTTTTGCTGATGGAAGGCATCACCTGGCTTACGCACCGTTTTGTGATGCATGGCTTTTTGTGGTTCCTGCACGAAGATCATCATCAACCTTCTCCGGGCATGTTTGAAAAAAACGATGCTTTTTTTCTCATTTTCGCTATCCCAAGCTGGTTGTGCATTATGTTTGGACTGCAACAACAACGGTACTGGTTAGCCGCTATTGGTTTTGGTATTGCTATGTATGGCCTTGCTTATTTCCTGGTACACGATGTAATCATTCATCAACGCTTTAAATGGTTTACACGCAGCAATAATACTTATGTGAGAACCATCCGCTGGGCACACAAAATGCATCATAAGCATTTGTATAAAGAAGAGGGTGAAAGTTTTGGAATGTTGTATGTAGCCAAAAAATATTGGGAAAAAGTAAAAGCCGATAAAAGGAGGAATGCAAAATAATTTTTTTGTACCCGGCTTTTATCTATCTATTAAACATTGTTGTGTCACTCACTTTTACGGTATACCTTTATTCAACCCATTAAATTAGTGCCTTCGTTCTTTTGAATAATCATTACACATATTTTATTATCCTGGCGGTATCCCTTGCCGGGCCGCTTGCATTAAGCTTCGATAAAAAAGTAGCATTCTATAAAAAGTGGAAATATCTTTTTCCGGCAATGATACCTCCTGCCATTTTTTATATTGTGTGGGATGCCTGGTTTACCTCGTTGGGTGTGTGGAGTTTTAATCCCGATTACATTACCGGTATTAAAATAATAAACCTGCCGGTAGAGGAAGTGCTTTTCTTTTTTGTAGTGCCTTATTGCTGTGTATTTATTTATGAATGTATCCTTTGTTATTTTCCTTCCATAAAAAATACAACCCTTGCAGATGCAGTTTTAAAAGTACTCGCAGCCATTCTTTTAATAACAGGTGTTATCTTTTATCAGCAATACTATACGGCTTATACTTTTATGCTGTTTGCCTTATTTGTAATATTATTTTATTTGTTCAAAAAATATTTTACCGGGTTTAAAACAGCTTACTTCTTAATTTCCTATGTGGTCATTTTAATTCCCTTCTTATTGGTAAATGGGTTTCTTACCGCTATACCGGTGGTGTTATACAATGATGCAGAAAACCTTGGCTTTCGTATTTATACTATTCCTTTTGAAGATACTTTTTATGGAATGCTGCTATTTTTAATGAATGTGGCTATCTACGAAAAGCTCAGGGCTAAATACTAAGAAGATTCGTTAGCAGCTTCATCTAAAAACCAAAACAAATTTCTGGATCCCTTCACTCTTGCCGCTGGTAAATCAGCGCCACGCCCCGAAAATATTTTTTTAACAACAGCCGCCTTAGAACTGCCGCTTACCAAAAAAGCAATATTTTTTGCACGGTTTATCAGGGGGAAAGTAAAGCTGATGCGATGCATATTTTTTTTTGCTACCCACACTTCTTTTACCCAACGCTTGTTTTCAGTCAACAACTCACTCTTAGGAAATATAGAAGCGGTATGGCCATCTTCTCCTATGCCCAGCAATATAAGGTCAAAAGGATTTTTTGCACTTACATATATCCTTATTTGTGCTTCGTACAACTTTGCAGATTGTACCGGATTAAGTTTTAGAAAAGGTACTGCAAGTATATTTTTTTTAGGAACAGGTATATGGCTAAGCAACGTATCCATCGCCATTTTATAGTTACTTTCTTTATTGGTGTGTGCTACAAAACGTTCGTCCCCAAATGCTATAATTACCTTCCTCCAGGGAATATTGTTTTTGTAAGGAGCCGCTGCCAGTAATTGAAATAATAGTTTTGGGGTACTGCCTCCGGATAAGGCAATAGTAAAATATTCTTTTTGTAAAACAGCCTTATTGCTTTCGATAACAATTAAGTGCGCCACTGCATGAGCAAGCTGTAAAGCATCGGGCCAAATCGTTTTTATCGTAGTAGCTTTTTCAGCCATTTTATTTTTTTATTTCTGGTGATAAAATCCATTCTTTTGCGAAAGGGTTTAATAATTCATTGGCGGCAGTAGGGCCCCAACTGCCTGCTTTGTATTTATGCAATAATTTTTTGGGGTCTTTTTTCCATGTATTCAGGATAGGCATTACTACTTTCCAGGCAGTTTCTACCTGGTCGCTGCGCAAAAATAAACTGGCGTCACCTTCTATTGAATCCAGCAATAAAGCTTCATAAGCTTCGGGGGTTGGTTCTGAATAAGATTCTTTGTAAGTAAAATCCATTTCTACCGGTTTTAATTTCATTTTCACACCCGGTACTTTACTTTCAAAAAGTAAACTTATTTTTTGCTCTGGTTGAATGCTAATGATGAGCCTGTTGGGAACAATGTCATTTGCAAAAATCTTATGAGGCGTTTGTTTAAATTGTATTACAATCACAGCGCTTTGTTTCGGTAAACATTTTCCTGTACGTAAAAAGAAAGGAACGCCTTTCCATCTTTCATTATCTATTAAAAACTTAGCAGCCACATAAGTTTCTGTGGAGGAATTTTTGGCAACAGAATCTTCCAGTTGATAAGCCACCTGTGGAGCTCCTTTTAATTTACCCGATGTATATTGTCCCTTCACAATATTTTTATAAACCTGCGCTGAAGTGTAAGTACGAATGTTTTTTAGCACTGCAACTTTACTATTGCGTATATGTTCGGGATCATCCTTGCCAGGGCAATCCATGGCTACTACACACAATAATTGCAGCAGGTGATTTTGTATCATATCTTTTAAGGCACCATTTGTATCATAGTAAGCTCCACGCTGTTCAATGCTCACATGCTCTGCAAGGCTTATCTGCACATGATCTATATGTTTATTATTCCATAAAGGTTCAAATACAGAATTGGCAAAACGAAAAGCCATTATATTTTGTACTGTTTCTTTTCCAAGGTAATGATCAATTCTAAAAATTTGTTCTTCTTTAAAACGGTGTTGTAAAAAATTATTCAGTTTTATCGCAGATGCCAGGTCTGTGCCAAAAGGTTTTTCAATAATAATCCTGTCTGATTTTGCTTTATTGCAAAGTTTGTTTGTAAATAATCCTTCTGCCACATTTTCTATATACTTAGGTGGAATGGCCAGGTAGAAGATGCGCAGGCTGTGTTCATTATCCTCCTTTTCAAAATTATCCAGCATATTTTTTAAATCTGTGTATAAATCAGGGATTACCAAATCTCCCTGCAGGTAAAAAATGCGGGCCGCAAAGGATTTCCATTTTTTAGCATTGGCTTTGCCGGTGCGGGAGAATTCATTGAGTCCCATTAGCAGACCTTTCTTAAATTCATTTTGATTTACTTCACCCCGCCCAATGAGCACAATCCTGAAACTATCCGGCATATTGTCCGTTATGTAGAGGTTGTAAAATGCAGGAATGAGTTTCCTGTTTGTAAGGTCGCCGGTGCCTCCAAAAATTACAATAGAGGTAGGATGCTGTTCTGAATTGGTATGCATTGCTTGGTGACTTTGATAAAAAAATTAAATCCAATTGGTATGAAAACTGCCTGGTTTATCCAGTCGCTCATACGTATGTGCGCCAAAATAATCTCTCTGAGCCTGTATCAGGTTGGAAGACGATCTGCCAGTGCCAAACATATCTACATAATTAAGGGCGCTGCTAAGTGCAGGCATTCCTATGCTATGATCCATTGCTGTTTTTAATATAGATGTTGTTGCTGTGCGGTGTTGTAACAAGGGTAAATAAAAATCTTTATCCATTAACAAATTTTTCAACAGGTCATTTTTCAAATATGCTTTACGAATGTCATTCAGCATCAGTGAGCGAATGATACAACCACCTTTCCAGGTTCTTACTACCTCCGCTATGCTTATTTCATATTTATATGCAAGTGATGCTTCCTGTAATAAATGTAATCCCTGTATATAACTTGCTGCAAAGCCAAAATACAAAGCATCGTGCAGGGTTTTAATAAATAATTCTTTTTCTTCTATATTTTCTGTCAAAGCCTTATTAGTAAAGGCGTCAATCATTTCTCTTTCACTTTTAAAAATAGAGATATCTCTTGCAGCTACTGCTTCATCTATGGTAGGAACAGGAATATGAAGCTCCATTGCACTTGCACTGGTCCACATGCCGGTTCCCTTTTGCGCAGCTTTATCCAATATAATATCTACCAATCTTTTGTTGGAATCTATATCATCTTTTTGCAGAAAAATGGCTGCAGTTATCTCCATTAAAAATGATTGCAAAGGGCCTTCATTCCATTTTGTAAAAATTTTATTAAGCTCATCATTATCACAGCCCGCTACATTCTTCAGCATAGCATAAGCTTCGCTTAACAATTGCATAATGGCGTACTCAATACCGTTATGTACCATCTTGGTATAATGTCCTGCAGATCCATTTCCAATAAATGTAACACAGGCGCCTTCATCACTTTGTGCTGCTATTTTTTCAAAAATATTTTTAAGTTCTGCATAGCCATCTTTATTTCCGCCCGGCATCATGCTGGGTCCAAGGCGTGCTCCGTCTTCGCCGCCGCTAATGCCCATTCCTGTAAAATGAATACCTGTTGGTACCAGCCTGGCTATCCTTGCATCTGTATCCCTGAAATGGGAATTGCCGCCATCAATTAATATATCGCCTTTTTGCAAAAAAGGGCTAATCTCATCTATCACAGCATCTACAATTTTTCCTGCCGGCACCAACATCATTATACGGCGGGGTATTTCCAGGCTATTTACAAATGCTGCCATAGTATCCAAAGCCTGCACCTGTTTGTCTTTCCCTTCTTCCAGCAGCCTCTTCAACTGGTCGGCATTGCGATCGTATCCTGCTACACTAAATCCATGGTCGGCCATATTTAATACCAGGTTTCTGCCCATTGTTCCCAAACCTATCATTCCAAATTGTGCTTTTTGCATAAATACTTTTTGCATAAATATAAGTAAGATAAATGTGTTGATGATGAGATCGATATCTGAATAACACTATAAAGCCGGAATTCCCTGGTCTGTCAATTTATCAATTACACTTTCAATATCTTCTTTTCTTTTCCTGATGGTATTAACAGGCCATGCATTTAATTTTTCTGAGGAGATTTCATATGCTGCAATTTCTTTCATTTCAATTTCTGTCAAATCTTTCCTCAGCCATTTTTCTCCCAGTTCTTTGGTAAGTATCAATGGCATCCGGTTGCCATTTTCTCCTGAGTTATGTATTTTTTTCATCAGGCTGTTGGCTGGTCTTGTTATGATAGAAAATGTGCCAACCATTTCGCCGGTTTCTTTATCGGGTATGGGCGAATAATTATACAGGCCTGCAAAGCAAAAAATGGGTTGGTCTTTAATGGAGATAAAGTAGGGGACTTTCTTTTTTGTTCCAATATCCCGGTGTTCAAAAAATCCGGTAGTAAACACCAGGCATCTTTGGTGCCGCAGCCGGTGCCAAACCGAAGTTTTATCAAACAGCATTTTTTCGCTCCTGGCATTGGCCATACTGCTCCTGTACTGTTTTACTTTTTCAGGAGTATTCATGTAATCAGCAATGAGTCCCCATTCAAATAAATGTATTTTTATGCCATCAGTATTGATGGCCACCGGCCATTTACAATAAGTTTGTGCTACCTGGTGATAGGTGGGAGGGAAATCGAGTTCAGGTATTTCATTCAGCTTTAAATAATCGGTAATTAATTTAATGGTGGAAAAATAACTCATGTCGTAGCACATACCTTAAAATTTTCTATCTCTTCCAAAATTACTTCAGCTTTATTGGCCTTCCAACTTAATTGTAAATAAAGTTTTCCGTACCGGTCCTTTAAATGAATATGCAATTGATTTGTTTTGTTATAGTTCCACCAGGGTAAATTGGTTTGCATGTATTCATGAATTTTATTTCTTAAAAATGCCGGTGCAATCCATTTGCAAGGCAACATATTTATAAAAATTTTGTAGCCGCAGGGTTGTAATGCGGCTATCAATAATTTTTCCCTGTCTTCTTTTATCTCGCTGTCGTATAAGCGGGCATACGATTCTTTGCCCAATTGTTTTAAATGAAAATATGCCCTGCTGTGTTCTACATCATTTTCTTTATCATAACAGGTTAAGAGCAATGGTAAAACATTCGTTGCAGTATCGGCGGGTTTTCCTCTTTTATAATATTCCCGTACAAATATTTTGGGGCTTTTTGTAATGGCCTCTATTAACGGTACCGATATCAGTGCAAGTGGATTGTACATTATTTTACTTTATACATTTCATCCCACCTTGTTGTGTAGCGGGGGCTTCTTAATTCCTGGCGCATTTTCCAGTTTCTTTTTGTGCCGGAGCGGGCAAACTTCAGTATATCATCCCGCTGGCTAAAATTAATATTGTCCAGCATATCCATCAGCTTTCGTTCGGTATGCTTAGCCTGTGGTATAAATAAATTTCCCTGTATAGATTCCTCGGGCACAATACCGCTCAACATCACACCTGCCTTTTTATAAATTCTTCCGGGTTCAAATAATTGATCTACCAGCAACACGGCAGGTTTTATTAATTCGTTGGTGGCAGAAGTGGCCACAGGTAATATTACATAACTGCTTACACTCGGTCCATGCCGGAAATAGGTATTATTGGTGGGCTCTTCCTTAGGCACTACAAAAACATTGATAATGCTGGCGGCACTTTGTTGCCTGCGTAGTTTTTCTGCTGCCCTTGCAATATAAGTTGCCACCGCTTCTTTTATCTCGGTAATTGTTTTTACCGGTGTGCCAAACATTCTTGTAGTGGCAATCATTTTTTTTACTTTTAGTTCTTCTTTCATCACGCTGGCTGTTTCTCCTTTTAATTCTTTTACCAATCGAACACCCACCACGCCTCCTAAGTTTTTATGTGCCCACTCTTCTGTTTTTTTGGTGAGATCAAAGGCCGTATACACCGCATTCATTTCTATAAGTTTTTGTGCATACTGCCTGCCCACGCCCCACACTTCTCCAACAGGTGTATCCTGCAGCGCTTTGGCAATTTTTTCTTTTGTATCCAGCACCACCACACATTGGGTGGCAATTTTATTTTTTTTGGCAAGATGATTGGCCACTTTGGATAATACTTTAGTGGGTGCTACACCTACAGAAACTTTAATGCCGGTCCATAGTTCCACCGTTTCCCTGATATTCATGGCTACCTGCTGCAAATCTTTTTGAGCAAATTCATCCAGGTCTAAAAATGCTTCATCTACAGAATATACTTCTACATTATCTTTTCCCAGCATTATCCGCAGGGTTTCCATCACCCGCCAGCTAAGGTCGCCATACAAATTATAGTTGCTGGAAAATACTGAAACACCATGTTTCATTATCAGTGGTTTTGCTTTAAAATAAGGCCCTGCCATCTCCACGCCCAGTTTTTTTGCTTCATCGGTTCGGGATACAATACAGCCATCATTATTGCTGAGCACAACAACGGGTTTGTTATCTAAGTGCGGAAGAAATAACCTTTCGCAACTGCAGTAAAAACTGTTACAATCTATAATGGCTTTCATACATTTCTAATTACACAAATCACTACCCCCCAAATTTTAAAATCACTAAACTCATTCACTTCAATGGCCGAAAGTTTGGGCGTTTCCGGCACAAGCCGCAGCCGGTTAAAGGTTTTTTCGTAGCGCCGTATCAACATTTCACCATCTATAATGGCAATTACAATTTTTCCATTCACCGGTTTTATGCTCCGGTCCACAATAACAATATCAGCATCAAAAATGCCGGCATTTATCATGCTGTTGCCACTCACTTTCATAAAAAAGGTAGCCGGTTTGTTGCGTATTAATTGTTCATTCAGGTCAATACCCCGTTCCATATAGTCATCGGCGGCAGCCCCAAAACCTGTAGCATTTGCGGTAGGCACATCTTGCTGGGTAAAACGCTTGCTACCCCCATAACTGCTGCCAAAAAAGTTTTCCACTTCCATATAAATAAATTTTGATTGCCAAATAATTTAGTAAATTTATGCTAAAATAATTGGCAATTCCAAATTTTAAAATACACATTAAAGCAAATTTCTATGGAAAAGCAATCACGGTCAATAACAGCTACTTCTTTTAAAATAAAGGAGCGGGATTTGAGTAAAACTACACCTGGGTATAAGATATATGAATACCTGCTGGTGCTTAATCCGCATGAAGCTTTAAGGGATAAAATAAAGCAGGTAAAACAATATTTTTACGATACCTGTAAAAATGATGCTGCTCTTTATGGCAAGCCACATATTACCCTGGCAAATTTTGTGCAGTACCAAATGCTGGAGGAGCGGTTGGTAAACAGGTTGCGGATAATCGCTATGGGATTGCCGCCGATAAAGGTAGAATTGAAAGATTACGGGAGTTTTCCTTCTCATACTATTTATATCAATGTTACCAGTAAGGTACCCGTGCAGGCGCTGGTAAAAAACATTCGCACACAAGCCCAGCGTATCATGAAACTGAATGATGATAATAAGCCGCATTTTATCATGGAGCCCTATCTTACCATAGCCCGAAAGCTAAAGCCCTGGCAGTATGAAAAAGGCTGGCTTGAATTCAGTAACCTTCATTTTACGGGCCGCTTTATTGCCAATGCCATGCTGCTGCTGCGCCGGCCTGTGGGTGAAATGAAATACCAGGTTGTGCAAGGTTTTCAATTTCAAAATTTGCCGGTGGCAACCACACAGGGAGATTTATTTGGAACCCCTGTCCCCTAAAGGGAACATAGGATATTTCAGTATAAGTAAAATTGGAATTGTATTACGTTGATCAGGCATGAGTTTGTTTTTTTGCTACCAGCTTCAGTAATTCTATCTAACATCGTTGTGTCATCCTAGATCCCGAGAAAGGCTTGTGTGCTGCTTCGGGGCACCCTTTTACTACATACTACCATTATTGATCAACTTAAACTCAAAATAATTTTAAATAAATCTGCGTAATCAGCAGGATATAAAAGTAACAATCATCAGTATCTAATAAATATTATGGACAACGAATCTAAGTTCTCCGCCGATGGGCGGAGACAGGGGCTACAACAAGACCATCATAAAGTCTCCGCCAAACAGCAGGAGAAACCCGTGCAATATGTAGCTGGCCGGGGTGCACAATTCAATACCAAAAACCGCTTTCTAAAAGATGAAATAACACAGGAGCATATAGAAGGTATTGATGATTGGGAGGTGACCAACAAGCCTACACAATACATAGAAATGCAAAGCAAAACCATTGTAAACAAAGTAGAAAGCAAAGATGTGGGTATGGGGTACAGCATGAATCCTTATGCCGGCTGCGAGCATGGCTGCATTTATTGCTATGCCCGTAATGTGCATGAGTACTGGGGTTACAGCGCCGGCCTTGATTTTGAACAAAAAATATTGATCAAAAAAAATGCGCCAAAACTGCTGCGTAAATTCCTGATGCATCCAAAATGGGATGCTACGCCCATCATGCTAAGTGGTAATACCGATTGCTACCAACCTGCCGAACAAAAATACCGTCTCACCCGTGGCCTGCTGGAAGTGTGCAATGAATTCAACCAACCTGTTGGTATCCTCACCAAAAATTCCTGGATATTAAAAGACAAAGATGTGCTGCAGGAAATGGCAAAGAAAAAAATTGTATCAGCAATGGTTTCTATCACTTCTTTTAACGAAGACCTGCGCAGAACCATGGAGCCACGCACCACCACTGCTGCGCAAAAATTAAAGGTGATCAATGAACTGAGTAAAGCAGGCGTGCGTATGGGCGTGATGATGGGCCCAATGATACCGGGATTAAACGAACATGAAATGCAACGCATCATGAAAGCCGCCGCAGATAATGGTGCTACGTTTACAGCTTATACTTTCATTCGTTTAAATGGTGCTATTAAATTTCTATTTCACGACTGGCTCTACAAAAACTTTCCCGATCATGCTGATAAAGTTTGGCACCTGATAGAACAAAGTCATGATGGAAAAGTAAATGATACCCGCTGGGGTGTGCGTATGCGTGGCGAAGGGAGCATTGCAGAAATAGTAGCGCAGCAATACAAAAAATACGGGAAGCTTTATGGCATGAATGCCGAGGAGTGGAGCCTGGATACCAGCTTGTTTAAAAGGCCGGGAGCACAGGGAAGCCTGTTTTAATGATCCTTGTAAATCCAAAGTGATACTTTGGATTTACAAGGATCATTTTATATCTTAGTGGCATGATACAACGTCTGCTACAAGCTGAAATATCAAAGCTGCTAAAGGCTTTTCCGGCTGTTTGCATCTTAGGTCCAAGGCAGGTTGGTAAAACAACCCTTGCTAAGACCATTGTGGCTACCTTTAAAAAACCGGCACTTTATTTAGACCTGGAAAACCCATTGGATCGGCGCCGTCTTGCTGATCCTTACACATTTCTTACAGACAATAGCGACCGCTGCATCATCATTGATGAGGTGCAGGTAATGCCAAAATTGTTCTCGGTACTGAGGTCGGTTATTGATAACAACAGGCGCAACGGCAGGTTTATTCTATTGGGTAGTGCCTCACCACAATTGGTAAAGGGCGTAAGCGAATCATTGGCCGGAAGAATTGCCTACCGTGAACTGCCAGCATTAAACATTTTAGAACTGCCTGCAAATATTGACAAAAATAAACATTGGTTAAGGGGTGGGTTTCCGCCTTCCTTGTTAAGCCGCAGCGAAGCAATGGCTGGCGAATGGATGAGAGGATTTGTACGTAGTTATGTAGAAAGAGATTTAAGTATTTTATTTGGGGTAGAATTTACAGCCAGTATTACCTCGAGATTGTTGAGTATGATTGCCCACACGCACGGACAGGTATGGAATGCAGAAATGATTGCACGCAGCCTTGGCATTTCAGCTCCTACCGTTACAAGATACATTGACTATTTACAGGGAGCCTATTTATTACATCGTTTACAGTCATTTCATGTTAATACAAGGAAGCGGCTTGTAAAAGCTCCAAAACTATATATCAGGGATAGCGGGTTGCTTCATAATATAAGTAATATCACCAATCTGCACACATTAAAGGGGCATCCCTTAGCTGGTAATTCCTGGGAAGGATATGTAGTGGAGCAAGTGTTACAGGCATTGCCTTCAGGACTTCAATTGTATTACTATCGCACACAGGCAGGGGCTGAATGCGATATGGTGTTAGCCAGAGGTGTACATCCAATTGCAAGTATAGAAGTAAAGCTGAACAATGCCCCCAGCATCAGTAAGGGCTACTATCAAAGTATCGAAGACCTCAAAACGAAAAAGAATTATATCATTGTACCGGATATAGAAACCTATAAAACCAATAATGGAATTTTAATTGTAAATCTTGCAGATTTTATGCAAAATCATCTTCCTAAAATAAAATAATCATCCTTGTAAATCAAAAGTGACACTTTTGATTTACAAGGATGATTAAATGCTATCTTAACATTAAAACAGTGAAATAATTCTGTTAATCCCTTATACAAAATCAGCTATTCTTTATCATACCTCGTAAGTTTAATTTCGAATTAAGGGGTTCTATTTCTTGCCCAATCCACCAAATAATCCACTTAATACTTTCAAGGCATTTTCTACAATGCCTGAATTACTGATAGGTAACTTTAGATATGTTTGCCCGGTTTCCTTATCTGTCTCTGTGATATTTTTTACTAATCGTTGCGTGCTTTCAGGGTTACTTAAAATAGTTAATAAGCCTTCTAAAAATCCGGCACCTTTTTCTACAATCTCTTCTTCAATTGTTTTACCGGAAGTGTTGTCTGTTACACCTGTGCTATAATTTTTATTTGCCTGGCTCACCTCCGTTTCCTGTGTATCTTCTTCTTCCGCTAATTCTACTTCAATAATATTTCCATCCGGTTCTACAGCCATTTGTTTTTCAATTTCCCTTTCCTCACTTATATCATTCCCTGTATGAATATCGGTGAGTCCTGTAGTAACAGATTCTACCGATTTCATGAACTGTTTAAACTTGTCATCACCCATAAAAATATCATTATCGCCACCATCTAAAATACCCGCTGCTATACCTGACTTAAATTTTAACACATCCAGCATCCGGTGTTCAATGCTATTCTGCGAAACAAGGTTGATGATGCTCACGTTTTTCTTTTGTCCAAGTCTGTATATGCGTCCGATCCTTTGTTCCAGCACTGCAGGGTTCCAGGGAATATCAAGGTTGATCAGGTAGGCAGCCGATTGTAAATTAAGCCCAACACCACCCGCATCGGTTGATAAAAACACTTTGCAATTTTTATCGTTTGTAAAGTTTGCATAGAGATCGCCACGCTTCTTGCCGGGTATACCGCCATGCAGATACTCAAAGCCGATATTCCTTTCCCTTAAAATAATTGCTACCAATCTTGTCATCCGTTCCCATTGGCTAAATATTACCACCTTCTCATCCGGCATGCCCAATATGTCATCTAAAATATTTTGCAGCTCATCGAGTTTAGTTTGATAATTAGTTTCCTGGTCAATAATGTAAGTAGTATCGCTTACCATCCGCATCATGTTCAACAGCATTAATAAAATCTGCCGATCCTCTTCACTTAAAAAATGCATTCGTTTCCATTTATTTACCAGCCTTGCTACTTTATCAGCATATTCTGTATGCAGTTCCAACTGTTGAGATGTAAGTGGTACAAAAAGATTTTTATCCATACGCATCGGCAAATCTTTTAACACTTGATTTTTTGTGCGGCGCAACATTACATCCTGTAATAGTACACCTACATCATTCAAATCCTTATAACCAATTACTTTATCAGTGCCTTCGTCAGTTATCTGGTGTCTGGATAAAAAGTTGTGTAGCGAACCAAGCATGTATGGGTTTACAATTTGCATCAACGAATAAAGGTCTTCAATTTTATTTTCAACCGGTGTGCCGGTTAACACCAGGGCATAGGTAGTTTTAATTTTCTTTATTGCACCGGATGTTTTTGTCTTCCAGTTTTTAATACGCTGTGCTTCATCCAAAATCAATACATCAGCCTTCATGTCGTTCAGGTAAATAAAATCATTGGATGCCATTTGATAACTTACAATAATATAGTCAGCGGCATTGGAAGCGTAGAGCTTTTTCCTTGCCAAAATATTCCCTTCTATTACGGTAACATTCTTATTCCCTGTAAACTTTTCAATCTCTGTTTTCCATTGATACTTTAGAGAAGTTGGGCAGATAATAATGGCGGTACTGATATTGAATTGTTTTCTCAACACTTCCGTACTTACAATTGCCTGTAGTGTTTTACCAAGTCCCATATCATCAGCCAGTATACACCTGCCAGCCTTTACCGCAAACAACACACCTTTTTCCTGGTAGCGGAATAATTTGGCTTTGCTGATATTTTTAAAAATTGCCGTTTGTTTTTCACTCACCATCTGTTTGCGGTGCTGACTGTTTCGTTCCTGTATGATATATTCAAGTGCATCTTCATAGCACCTGAATTCAGGATGAAGCGTATGCGCTTTTTGCAGAAAAGATTCAAATTTTAAAAAGGCCGTTTCCAGCAGCACTAAATTATTGTTGAAAAACTTTTTGGCTAACCGATCGTAGGTAGCCGATTCCTCCGTTCCAATGCGGAGCTTAACTTTCCGTTCACCCCGGTAATCAAGATATACGGATGTATAAGGAGGTGTATAAGATATTGCCAGTTGTTTCTTTAAGGCAGGCTTTGCATTTATCTTTAGCAAAACTGCTTCAATATGTTTACAAGTACCTAACTGGTTGGTTTTGAAATCCGGGCAACTGCAATAGTTAAGCGAATTATCTGCACTGCGTAATGCCACTTTGTAAGAGGAGGCTGTTTTGGTATTTTCTATCTTGTAATCTGCAAAAACAACTCCTTCACCTATTTTTTGAATGGTAAAATTTTCATCTTCTGCAATTTGCTGGCGTAATATAATCTGCCATTGCATATCTGTAAGGTCAGTTGGCTTACGGGTATGCGATATCCTTATTTTTATTGGTGGACGTTTTTTGGTTTTCTTCTTCATTTTTTTTAATTGTCGTGTAATTTAATTTAGAAAGCAGCTACATAGAGCAAGCTGCTTAACTTGTGGAAAAATCTTACTGCTTCATACTGTTAGAAAATTATTTAATAAGCCGGCACGCTACAATAATAATTACTTCCCCCTCTTTATGTAATTAATATCGCCCCTGCATCAGTAAGCAAAACAAGCTTATGAGAAATATGCTATTCTTCCTGCTGGTGCTGACAAGTTCAACTGTATGCACAGATAAAAATAACCAAATGGAATCGCCCCATGCAATTAAAAAATTGCATTATTGATATAAAGCTGGTACAGTTTACCCTTACTGATCCTATTGCCAGGGGCAAAATATTGCATCCATTGCAATAATAAAAACAATTTGAAATTTTGGCAAAACAAATCAGTCAATCGAAATAGAAAATGTAATACTTTATAAACAATTTGCCGAGATAGAAATTTGAACAGTAGATTTTGGTGAATTTAAAAAATAATATTTTGGCTGGAAGTATTGATATTACTGGGGTTTAGCACATTCTAATTTTAGCTTTTTATAAAATTGGTAAAATATATTTGGCGAATTGAAAAAAATAAATTCATCTTTGCAGCGCAAAACAAAAATATCATGCAACGCAATAATTTACATATTAAATCGATAACTGGGTTTAGTCCACTGATGGATGAAGCTGTTTTCGGTGCTAATTATTCGGGTGCGTAATCATAAAGTTTACCAACACTAAGTAATAAGCCCCGAAATAAAATTCGGGGTTTTTTAATGCCTGGCCCATAAAAGATGAAGGCATGCAGGAGAAATTTATTAGTTAACCATTTAATGATTTAAAATAAAAATTGAAACAACAGCATAGCAATTTAACAGCAATACGAGTACAGCATTCAACCCTTTGGTTGCCTGCAGCGGAGCAAAATATTTGCAATCGCTTTGGTAAACATATGAGTGATCTGTATCCAGACAAAAGACCGTGGTGTAAACAGTTGAAGGCGTAATGCCTTTCACAATAACGAAGCCCGGTCGATTTAAAACGACCGGGCTTTTTTATGTAAAAATCGGGCAATAAAAAAAATAGAAGGCATTAAAAATATTGGCAAAAGGAGCAGAAGATAAAATTGTGACTTGGTGTAATGGTAACATGTCGGTCTCATAAGCCGGAGGATGCAAGTTCGACTCTTGCGGTCGCAACAGAATAAATTGACTTGTAGCTCAATAGTGAGAGCAGGAACCTTATACGTTCAAGGTTAACAGTTCGACTCTGTTCAAGTCAACAAAAATAAAATTGTGGTTTGGTGTAATGGTAACACGCCGGTCTTCCCGATAAAAATCGGGACAGGCGCCAGCCGGTAGATGCAAGTTCGAATCCTGCAGCCGCAACAGATGATGACTTAGCTCAACGGTAGAGTGCTATCCTGATACGGTAGTTGTTAATAGTTCGAATCTATTAGTCATCACAAAAAATGGTTCGTAACTCAATTGGATTAAGAGTACCAGTTTTTTACACCGGGAGTTCAGGGTTCGAGTCCCTGCGGGCCAACAAAAAGGATGAATAGCTCAACGGTAGAGCAGATGTTTGTTAGGCATCATGTTGAAAGTTCGAATCTTTCTTCATCCTCAAAATGTTTTGGAGAGTTGATCCCGATAGCTATCGGGAGTAATGTACTGGCCCGCTATGCCAAGGTTGAGGTAACACTCAGGTAAGTTCGATTCTTACACTCTCCGCAAAGTGTCCTGCTGGCAGACATGTCGTATGCATTCGATTGCAAATCGAAGGAAGAAAGTTCGAGTCTTTCGCAGGACTCTGAAAAATAAAATTGTTTGATAACAGATGAATTCGAAGATGAGGAAATATAGATCAATCAACAAATCTGTTGCAAACAAAATGGACGAATAGCTCCAATGGTAGAGCACTGCGTTGAAGCCGCAGCCGTACAAGTTCGAATCTTGTTTCGTCCGCAAAATTATTTGAATGGCAATTAAATTGACTAAATGCTTAATGGGATTAAAAAATCCCTGTTAATCAAATCAATCATTTTAATTCCAAATTCAGACAAAGAATAACATGTGGGAAAAGATGGCTGAAGAAAAAATGTTGAACGGAGCGTCGCCAATGTCGCCCAATCAAGGAACAATAGTTGGTTAACAAAATTTAATGTCCCGAAGGGCATTAAGAAAACTCAAAAAATGCAACAGACACAGCAATGGAGAAAATTGAATGGCGAAAAAATACGCATCCCAATTGAGGATGAAGTAAGGGCTGCTATTGCCAGTGAAAGAGCAATGGGCCATGATCTGAAAGTGTGCATTGGTACCGATAGCCAGGTGAAAGGCAAAGAAACTGAATTTGCTACGGTGATCGTTTTTATCCGGAAGGGAAAAGGTGGATTTATGTACATACACAACGAAACTACTTTGCAAAAAATGAGCATCAAAGAAAGGATGCTGGTAGAAGTGGCGAAGAGCATTGAG
>JBBRFX010000022.1:0-32591 GCA_038241275.1 Chitinophagales bacterium | reverse complement strand
CCACATGGTTACAGAACTATCTCTAAAAGCAAACATGGGCACAGGTTCTAATTTTACTGCCGCCTGTTCATAAATAAGATCTACCATTTTTTTTGTTGGTAAAAAGCAATTAAAATGATCAGCAATTTTTTGACCTGCCATAGGTGTTAATGGTAACCTTGCAAAATCATCATTGGTACCAACAACAATATAATCGGGCGATACATAAAAAACAGCATTATGTGTTTTGCCTGCACTATCTTTTATGTGTGAATATACAGGTACAAATTTTTTAAAAAAATCCGGAATATTGCCGCCTGCTATTTCCTTTAGCGCTAACGAATCCCGTTGCTTCCATCCCTTATCTGCCACCAATTTAAAGAATGCATTGCCACCCATTCTTTGTGTATTGGGTGAAGTTACGGGCAGATAAAACCGGCTGCTACAGGCAGTAAAAAAGATAATGATGCCGGCCGTTATAATATTTTTTATGTTATAAAATTTCATCCGGCACATTCGTTTCTGTGGATTTAGATGGAATATCAATGTAAAAAAACAAGTTCATTATTTTTAAACCAATGATTATAGTATTTCAATATCAGCTCACCATAACAAAATGCTTATTGTCTACATGCTCCTCCCCATTCCAGCGATAGGCAACAAGGGCGCCATTTTTAGCCACACTATAATCGAGGCAAATTACATTGGAAGCCTGTATTACCGGAAATTGATCATCCAGCCAGTAATGACCAAAGAAAACCGGCGGTGCATCGGCCGGGTAAATATTTACGACAAGGTCTGCCGGCACTTTTTCTGTCATCAATGCCGTTGGACAACTGAATAGAAATGTTTCATAATTAGCAGAAGAAGGTTGTACCCACCACTTGATACGGTTTGTATTGCGGGCATTGCCATCCTTATCGTACCACATATATTCTTCCGGAATATTAAACTCTTTACCTTTTAAAGTTTCCTCTATTACATGATATGCCCTAGAATTTTTTTGATGAGAAGCCATCAGCAATGCTTCATTTAAAGTAAAATATTGATTGCTTCTTAACCATGCTATATGGTTTTCATCCCAGCAGGCATGCACAACCCTAAGATGTTCTAAATCTAAAAAAAGCGGCAAGGTATAAAACCAGTCGAGGTAAGACTGCCATTCACCGGCATAACCGGCAAACTGATCGAGCGTGGCCTGGTGTTGTTTAATGTGCATGGGATTATGTGCACGCAAATACTTACCGTCGTTTGATTGTGTTGCATATGCAATGGCATTGTATTCATGATTACCCATCAGGGCTATGGCAGCACCGGCATCAACCATATTTTTTACCAGGTCAAGGGTCTCTTTTATTTCGGGGCCACGGTCAATATAATCACCTACAAAAATTACTTTTCTGTTCTTGTGTTTCCACACCCCTCCTGTTTCTTTATAATCAAGTTTTGTAAGCAGCTCTTTTAGCTTTGAACAATAACCGTGTATGTCGCCAATGATATCGTACATGCTAAATGATTTTTGTAAAGATTGAAATTAATTCAATTTTATTGGTTGATAAGATAAAGAATGAGCCAGCATTATTCTCAATTGCTGCAAACAACTAATGCAAAATTGTGTATCCATTTTAAAATTTAGCCGGAGTACAGTACATGAGTAAAACAATTATATTACAGCAAATAATATTGCTGAAAGTAATGTTGGTTTAAATATACTTATAATAAAAACGCAATACTTTTATCAACCACCTCCTGCATTGGAGCCGGCAGATCCATTGATGTCCATGGATGACTTCTGCCAAATACATGATCAGTTGCTACAGTAAATAACTGGGCAGCGGGCAACCAGCTTTTTAAATCATAGGCCTTTTGCACATCAACAGCAGTATCTAAGGTTCCATGGCAAATTAATACCGGGATTGTAAGACTTTTAATGGCTTTTTCAATATCCAGGCTTTCGGCATTTTGTACATAATCTTCATACAACTGGTAATACATTGGCAGCTCCTGTTTGGTTCTGCCATTGGTATAATATTGCACAGCATTTGTTTTCCATTCCTGCATTTTTTCTTTTGTCCAGCTACCCCAGGGCGTTTTACATTTACTGACAGAAGCCCAGGTAATTAATTTTTTTATCCTGCTATCCTTAGCTGCATGTAAAATTGCAATACCGCCACCCATGCTATGGCCCATCAAATAAATATGCTGAGGGTTTATGGCAGCATGGTAGTTATTTTGAGGATCAAAAACCCAGTTGGTAACCAATTCCAGGTCCTTCAATTGTTTGCTATAATTATTATTTCCAAACGCCTCCAGGTCGGTAAAAACCTCTGGCTGCCCGGGGCTTGTACCATTGTGCGAAAAATTAAACTTCAGCATTACAAAACCGGCCGCTGCAAACTGTTTGGCAATTAAATCAAAATTACCCCAGTCTTTAAACCCATTAAATCCATGAGCATAAATAACCACCGGGCGGTGCCCCTGGCTTTCCTCAAAAAAAAGATCGAGTGTGATGGGTTTATTATTGGCACCTGCAACGATTAAATTTTTTATAGCGTGCATGATTTAAAAATTACATGTTAACATTTAAAGGTTTTCAACTAATGCCAGCATTGATGAAAGAATAATCCTTTAATTAGGGATAAAATATTAATCATTTACCAATAACCTGGTAAATAAAAATAAAATTACCCTGCTTTTTTCTGATCAAAATAATTCCTGAAATAAAGTAATTGATATTGCACTGCATTGCGCCAGTAATTCCAGTCATGTTTGCCCGGTCTTTCGGTATAATCGTGCGGAATTTTAAGTGTGCTCATTTTTTTATGTGCGGCACGATTCATGTCAATAACAAAATCTTCTGTTCCGCAATCCATAATAATAGCAAGAGAATCTTTGGGATATTGCTCCATCTCTTTCATAATAGAATAATCATAATACCGCTGCATATTGTTGGCTGTATCTCCTAAAATTTTATCAATGCCATAGCGTTTATCAGTAATCCGGTCTATCATCAAAGCGCCACTCATACTTCCGCAGGCTCCAAAAAAATCTGCATGCCTGAAACCAAGATACAAACCACCATGACCGCCCATGCTAAGGCCGGTTATAGCCCTGGCATTGCGACTTTTAATGCTGTTGTAATTGGCATCTATATAGTCAGGCACTTCTTTGGAAATATAAGTTTCAAACTGCATACTGTCTGCCACTGGGCTATCCATATACCAACTGCTAATTTTCCCATCCGGGCACACAATCAACAGTTGATAGTCATCTGCATATTTTTTTAAAAGCGGCACCAGTTTTATCCAGTTGCTAAAATTGCCCGAGTGCCCATGGAGCAAATAAACCGTTTCAAACTTTTTATTGTCGCCGGTATAACTATCCGGCTTTACCACCACACACTTATATGACTTTTGCATTGCTTTGCTGTAAATGCTCACAGTATCCACCGAACCTGCTGTGCAGTTTAACATAGATAATAAAAAAAGGAATAATAAATAATTACGCATATCTGTTGATTGAGCTATAAAATTATTGGTATTTGATTGATTAGCATTTTTTTTCTGGTCTAAGCAAATTTGCCAACCCTGTTGAACAATTATCTTTAAAAAACAAACTTGCAAATATTCGGCGTCTATCATTATAATTCAATGCTGATAAAATTTACCGGGATTAAATGCATAAAAATCATCCGGCTTTACACAAATAAATATGACCTTGTGTTTAAATAATATGACTGTGTTTTGTAAGCCTTGTTTTCACTAAAAGGAGCGGATTATTTAAAACAAGATAATTTTCTACCCGGAATCTTCTATAATAATTACAGTCTTTAATTTTATGATATATCATATACCATTGGTAATAGGAAGACAAAGTTCGGGAGAAGATCATATAATAAACCTGGCTGAGCTGCCGCATTTATTTATTTCTTACAGCCAGGATGTTCAATTGCCGGATATATTTTCTTCCTTTATCACATCAATACTTCAGGGTAAAAATCCTGTTCAGTTTTCACTTTCGTTAAGCAGCAGGTTAGCCATACAGGTTGAGCCTTTAGTGCCGGCAGAAAACCTGCTAATTAAATTTACACATAAAGCTTATGAAGCCGGTGAGATTAATACCATCGATGAATATATCAAAGTTTTGATGCTGGAGATGAAAACAAGAAAACTTTTATCAAATAAACTGGCAGCATCAGCAGGCAGGCATTTACCCCTGTTGGTTTTTATAGATGATATTTTTGAGATTATCATGTCGTCACAAAAAAAAACAACCCTGTCATTTATAGAAATGCTGATAACCGGTGCACAACAGCATGTCTATTTTATCATGGGATCATCCGGCATTTACCGCAACCTGTTAAACCAAATTATCATCGTGAATCCATCTCTGCAAAAAAAACTAAAAAAGAATATTCAGCCTTACAGTGTGAATCAGCCACTGGGAGCAGAGTTAGTTATGAACCCGGATGGATTGCTTTTTTTTAGGGAAAGAGAAGAAAAGATACATATGAGATTGTATCCTATACACAGCAATTTTAAAATGCAATGAAATCAGTAAATAATACCAGCTACACCGGCTTTAAAAACAAGTGCCCAACTGTTAAACGGAACGCAATTTTTAATTTCCTGTAAAATCAAATTGTGTAAATATCCGTACTGATCAATATTAAAAATAAAATTTTGAACTATTCCTTTACCTGTACTTCAAACTGGTATCTAAGCAACTGTTGGCTATTTAAAATATTGCGGTGTTTTCCTTCAACTGTTTTGTTGTCACGGGTCATTAATTCCAGCTTGTACTGATCATATTCTACTTCAATGATATCATATACCTTGATTAAGCCATCCTGTATTTCTCTTACAATAGAATGAAGTGTTAACTGTTTGCCGCAATTAATGATTTTTGTCCACATGGTATATAAAATAATATTAATTAAAAAATAGTCCGGAACAGTTTGATTTATGAAAAAGCGGAATAGAATTGTATAAAAAGAGAAGGGAAATAATTTCTACACTTTGCTTTTTTACAAATACAAATTTTTAAAAGTATTTAGTGGCAAAACCGCCAGTTCCAAATTCTTTTGAACCTGTATAAGCTTTGTGTAGCTGTTGTTTATCTAAAGAGCAAAGAAAAATTATTCAGTTTGATCGTTGACAACTATCCTTCTCCATCCTTCTCATTTAATCATTACTTCATCTATATCCCTTAACCATTAAACAAAACATTTTGCTTATAACATAACATACACAATACGTACCAAGTTGCCTGAAGCGCATTTTGGTAATCAGTAATGCAGGATGAAAGCGTATAAAAGTTTTAAAATGGAAGGGTTTTTAAACCAACCCATTCCGGAAACTGCTCAAACAATTAATAGGAGAAATTAATTCGCTCTTAAAGTAACATTCACAAGCATATCCAATGGTTTGTTGGTAATGCTGCGAATCGCTCCATAAAGCGTATAGGAAATCGTACTGCCGTTTAAATAAGATAATAACTCCGGGCCGTCATCAGCAGTAAAAGTATAGGTGGATGCATAGGTATCATCAAATAAAACCGAAAAAAGTTGAACTGGAGTATTATTGGAATTAGATTGTAATGTTACCCTTGCACTTTTAAAATTGGAGATATTATTAAACTGGTCAGCATTGGTAAGTGTGATAGTAACTTTCTTCACTTTTACAGAACTAACCACATTGGCTCCAAAAGTGCCGCCAGTTTTAGATCTCACCAAACTATCCAGGTTGATACTTTGAGTATAGGTACCCAAAGTCATTTCATCCGGGGTAAGGGCAATAACTGCAGGTATGGTGATATTAAGCGCAGGAACATCTACATCTGTTCCTCCAAAAATGGCTCCCACTATTTTACTGCAGGATGAAAACCCAATTACAAACAGGATGATAACAATAAATGAGATGTATTTTTTCTTCATGATTTCTAAATTTAAGGTAATGCTTTTTTACTGGTTGGTTAGGTCAAGATACATGCCAAAGAGGTATATGTATTATCGTAATGAATGTTTAGGATTTCACAACTTTTGTTGTTTATATACAAAAAGATTGATTGATATCACAAATCAGGGTAAACCGTCTTACTACTCCATGTAGCATATTATTCACCTCAAGTTATGATTTTTTAAAAAAACTTCCCATGAAGTAAAGGCTTGTAAGATTTCTGAAAAAGTAGGTAAATAATATGCCTTGCTATTTCATCCCTGTGTTTTTAAGAATAATTATAATCATTGCTGTAATTTTGTAATTCATCAAGAATTAGATTCATGAATAAATATGCTGTAATAGTTGCCGGTGGAAGTGGAAGCCGGATGAACAGTGCCATTCCCAAGCAGTTTCTATTGGTAAAAAATAAACCGGTTTTATATTATACCCTTGATACTTTTTTAAAGGCCTACGATGATCTGAAAATAATATTGGTACTGCCGGAAGAGTATGTAGCCACCGGGCAGGAAATTATAGATGCATGGTTTGATTATAAAAGAATAAAAATTACAGTAGGCGGCCGTACCCGTTTTCATTCTGTGCAAAATGGGCTGCAACTGGTAGATGAAGAAAGCATTGTTTTTGTACATGATGCTGTTCGTTGCCTGCTCAGCGTTTCGCTTATACACAGATGTTATGATGCAGCGATGGAATTTGGCGCAGCCATACCAGTGGTGGATTGCAAAGACAGCGTGCGTTTTGTGTCTGCTCATGGCAATGAAGCACTGGAACGCCGCAATGTAAAACTGGTACAAACACCCCAGGTGTTTTTAAGCACCATTTTATTACCCGCTTTTAATATTGATTATAAAGATAAGTTTACTGATGAAGCAACTGTTGTAGAAGCTTTTGGTATGAAGGTGCACCTGGTAGAAGGCGAAGAAGATAATATAAAAATTACCAGGCCATTTGACCTTTTACTGGCAGAAAAAATAATGGATGAAAGGAACGGTTAAAAATATATTGAAGTTCCTGCGGGTTTATCATCCCCTGCAGTCTTTTTACAGGAATGCTGTTTTTAATTACCAGCGCAACCGTAACCGGAAAAATTACAGCAAGTACAAAGGTGCCGGCTTTACCTGTAATGTATGCAATGAACAGTATGCTTATTTTGTTCCTGATTATCCATCAAAAGAAAACAGGCAGGCAATTGAAAAGAATAAGGTAGTGGCAGGGTATGGTGAAAATATTTTTTGCCCAAACTGTATGAGCACTGCCAGGGAACGCCTCCTGATTGCCAAACTTGCTGAGTTTGATTTAAAAGACAAAGAAGTGCTGCATCTATCCCCCGAAAAAAATATTTACAGTTTTATAAAAGCAAAGGCGCTTGTTACTACAGCCGACCTGTTGCCGGGGTTTTATAAAACCATTGATGGCATGGTACAAAAACAGGATGCCACTCATTTTAGTTTTGCAGATAATAGTTTTGACTGGGTAATAGCCAACCATATTCTTGAGCATATACCTGATGACAAAAAGGCGATGGGTGAAATTTGCAGGGTATTAAAACCCGGTGGCAGCGCCTTTTTGCAGGTTCCTTATTCAGAGCAGTTAGAGTATACCATAGAAATTCCCGGTATAAATGATCCTGCAAAACAATCAAATCTTTTTGGACAAAAAGATCATGTACGCATTTATTTACTGAGTGATTATGTTAGCCGGTTAAGGCAGGCAGGATTTGAAGTTGAGCTCATCCCATATGCAGCATTAAAGCAATATTATTCCCTGGCTATTCAAAAAGATGAATGTTTTATCAATATCAGCAAACCACTTATCGCTTGAACATTTTTATTATGGGATGCAGGTTATTAACCTTTACAAATGGATAGGGTTCATTATGCGGCCTGAATCCGTTGTAGAATTCAGCAATACCTTTTACATCCGACCCTTCAAAATCCAGTATATATTTAGATTTGCAAAACTCTTTTATTAATTCATTGTAAAGAAAATAATTGGCTTCGGCATTTCTTCCTTCCCTTGTTACACAGGATATCACATTGTATAACCGGTTACGGTCTATTAAAATAATAACCGCCGCTAAAATTTCATTTTGGCTGTTGGTAACCGTTCTAACGATTAAATTATTTTGATCTGACAGGAATTTACAAACCAGGGAAAAGTTTCGGTAATCGGCCTGAACAAAGTGAGGTAGCCGTTCTCCATACAGTTGCTTGTATAATTTGAGCACGGGTAAATATTGCGGACTGAACTGGTATTGCATTGCTCCATTTGAAGCTCTTTTTATATTCTTTTTTGTTCCCCCTGCAAAGGCTGAAAATATTTCGGCATAAGATAACTGCAATGGAAGTGCAAAGTTGTTACGGTTACTTATACCGCCGTTTTTAATCTCACTTATATTATTTAAATAGTTTAAAGTAATCTCTGCAAATTTAAAATGAACAAAAGCTTTATCTAAAAAAGCCTGCATGGTTTCATTAGACATTGTTTCGGTAAAAAAAATACCGCCCTGTTGTGTAAATGCAGGCTGGTATAAATAAGCGATGCCCCATTTTTTTTTCCAGGTAAGTGGCATCACAGCTTCATAATCGTTTAATACCAGCGCATGCCAGTTGGGAGCCATAGCATCCAGGTAAAATGATTTAGCATAAATGAGCCGGTTTGCAGAGCGGTTGATACATGCATCCCATTGCTGTTTATCAATTTCCGGGTATGTGAGATATGCAATACTCAATGTTTAAAAAAATAATTGTGGAAATAATTTTTTAACCGTGGCATTTTGCAGGTCTATGCTAAAGGAAATATTTTTAATAAACCGCTTTTCTGTAATAGTGCTTTTAAAATAATCTTTATATACTTTGCTGTAAAAAAGAGGCACGTAAAAATTCACGGTATTTTTTAATAACGATAGCTGTATACCGGCATCAAATAAAAACCTGGGTGTGCCTGCATCTTTTTGCCATGCATCTGCGTAAGTACCAATATCTGCAAATACTTTTAAAGGAATTTTAAATGGCAACAGTTCCAGTGGATTGATATTTTTTGGTATGCTGCTGTTAAAATTTAATGCTGCCAGCCAATTATCCGTTTTACCAATTTTACTGCTCAGCAAATCGGTTCGCACTTTAAAAGCCCCGTCTCTCATCATGATCTGCTGGTTGGCAAAACCTTCAAATTCGTTTCTGCCCATAAAATAATTATTATAGGTATAATCTTCGTAACCCTTAGGCCCCGTCATGTTTAAATGATAACGGTCTGTTTTAAATTGAGTGAGAAATGTACGATCGCCGGTATAGAAAAATTTACCTGCAAATAACCGCACGTTAACTCCTCCACCCTTTGCATAATTAAAAAAATAATTACCTGTAAAATTGGTCCTTACAAAACCATCTCCCTGCTCTACCTGCAATGCTCCGTCGTAAGGATACAATACCCTGCTATTTGAAATTACAAACTGCAGTTGGTTTATATACCGTTTTTGTTTAGGGTAACTGATCACATCTATTTGCTGCATCGTATCCCTTGTGAATAATAACCCGGTTTCTTCTATTAAAAAAGTTTTCCACTGAATGAATTTAGTTAGTTTACTCCTGGCATTTTTATTGGCGAAAGTAAATTTAAGGGAAGGCGCTATTTTAGAAAATGGTTGATAATTTTTGGTTCCGGTAGAATCTGTAAAACTATCTCCTGTAAACCTTGCGCCTGCAACTGCAATCTCTGCTTTTTGTCCATTGCTTCCGGGGAACCATGAATAGGATATACGTCCCAAACCATTGAACTGCTTGCTTGCTGCGGCGTACATGGGCGCTGCAAAAAACTGCAGTTTGGTAAAGGGCAATGTATAGTTGTGCAGGAAAACACCCAGCATAAATTTATCGTAAAAATTATATCCCACTGCAGGAGCAATAAAAATATATTGACGTTTATCCGTTTCTTTCAGGCTGAAAAAAGAAGTAAACCGAAGTTCCTTTTTTACAGGCTTTTGCAAACTGCCCTTTGTGTTTAAAAGATTAAAATAATCATCCAGGTTTCTGCCACTTACGGCTTCTGCAGTGGCTTTAAAATCTGCAGGGTAAGGATGTTTAAATTTAAATTTTTCATAGTATTGCTTCATCATTGAATCAAAGAGTGGAGTACCCAATTCTTTTTCCAGCCCCTGCATCCATTGTGCAGCTTTGCTGTAGGCAATTAATCCATAATTAATTTCCGAAAATGCTTCGCTTTTTGTTTCAATGGGCTGATCTTTTTTTATGCCGGTTATTGTTTGCAAAGCAGTCACCTGGATATCATCCGGGTTTCTTTTTTCAAAAAAAGCTCCATTGCCTTCAAAATAATTGAGCCCGCTGTTACCATATTGCAATTGAGAATAACGTTGGTCATAATAACTGTTCATCCCTTCATCCATCCAGGGATGTGTTCTTTCATTGCTTGCCAGGATGCCGTAAAACCAGTTGTGGCCTACTTCATGATTAATGAGAAAATCGAGCGTTTTTTCATCCATGGTTTTTGATATCAAAGTGATGGTTGGATATTCCATGCCGCCCGCATCAGAAATACCCGGTTTCTCTACCACACTCACCACAGGGTAAGGATATTCTCCCAGCCATTCACTTTTAGTTTTTATGGCCGCTTTTATATAACGGATGCTGTTGGTCCAGTATTTTTTACCGGAAGGATTATAATAAGCGTATACATCAATTATTTTACTTTTTAGTTGCAGGGTATCATGCAGCACTTCAAAATCTTTATCTGCAAACCAGGCAAAATCATGAATATTATTTTGCTGATAGTGCAGGGTTTTTACAGAATCGGCTTCAATAATATTTTTTAAAACACCCGTGGATGCTACTATATATTTTTTGGGCAGGGTGATATCAACATTGTAATTACCAAACTCACTGTAAAACTCCCCCTGGTCAAGGTAGGGCATTGTGTGCCAACCTTTGCTATCGTACACAGCTGGCTTGGGATACCATTGCGTGAGCTGGTATGATTGATTAATATGGCCGCTGCGGGAAAAATATTCAGGAAGTTTAACATGAAACGGGGTTTCAATTTTTATATTTTGACCCGGGGCCAAAGGCTGGGGCAGCAATAATTTAATGATATCCTGGTGCTGTGGATGATCCTGTGTATTTGCTATCCTGTCATCTACTTTAAAATTTAACCGGTTGATATAACCCCGCTGCGCTTCATTGCTGAAATAAAAATCGGTTCTGCCGTTTTCCAGCAATTGGTCACTAAAAGCAGTCTTGTCATTTTTATAGGCATTGGGCCAAAGATGTATCCAGATAAAACGAAGGGTATCGGGCGAATGATTGTAGTAATTCATTTTGATGGCTCCATTCAAAGAATGATCCCGGTCGTTTAAAACAACCTGTATATCGGCATCTACCTGTTGCTGCCAATAGCCCGTCTGTTGGCCATAAACGGTTACAAAAGAAAATAAAAGTAAAATGGGAGGAAGTATTTTTTTCAAACCGAAGCTGTTTTCCCAAAAATAATGAATAAAAAACTTTAAATGCGGATGGAAGTTTATTTTCCCTTACCTGCCATAATAATCTGAATGGTATGCAACATGATCTTAAAATCAAGTGCCAGGCTCACATTCTCTATATACATCAGGTCGTAGGGCATCCGCTGAATCATTTCTTCTAACGAGGAGGCATAGCCGAATTTTACCATTCCCCAACTGGTGAGCCCGGGCTTTACTTTAAAGAGATATTTATATTCGGGGTTGAGGGCTACTAGTTGATCTATATAAAATTTTCTTTCCGGCCTTGGACCTACCAGGCTCATTTCTCCTCTCAAAATATTCCAGAGTTGCGGCAATTCATCCAGGCGCCATTTGCGCATTACCCTTCCCCATGCTGTTATGCGTGGGTCATCTTCGCTGCTTAACTGCGGGCCATTGGCCTCTGCATCTACATACATCGATCTTAATTTATACATCTTAAACGGCTTGCCTTTGTATCCCATTCTTTCCTGTATAAAAAATACCGGGCCTTTGGAAGAAAACACCTGGCGGATGATGCTGTACAAAATTAAAGGCAACAATAATACTATTGCAATGGATGAAATAAAGATGTCGATAAACCTTTTAATATTTTGCTGCCAGGAAGGTAGCAACCCGGAATGAATATCTATCAGTGGAACGCCCAGTACGTTACCCGTTTGCAAAGCACCACTGATTATGTCTACAGTGTCTGGAGTGATTTTAATATTTACCTGTTTATCGCTCAGGTTCCTGAGAATAGTAGTGATAAGATCCCTGTCATTTTTTTCAATGGCAATAATAACCTCTTCAATTTTTTCTTTTTCAATTATACTTGTCAAATCCTGTAAGCCATGGTATTTACGAATGTGGGCAGGAAGCGTATTATTGCTCATACCATTGGTATTGATGAAACTGGTAATACTGTATCCCGAATCATCATTAGCTTTTAAAAATTCATCATAAAACTGGGCTGATTTTTTTCCTGAACCTACCAATACTGCATTAAAATAAACCGATTTGGATTTAAGCTGTTTTTTTACAACTGATAAAAAAATCATTCTTATAAAAAGAGTACAAACAAATACAGGTATCAGCAAACTAAAAAATTCCAGGTAATATTCCTGATTATTTGTTTTCGGGTTTTTTAAAATAAAAAAGAACAGCAACCCAAGAGACCCGATAATGCTGGTAGCTGCTGTAGTTGCAAACTCTCCAAATCTTGATTTAAGATAAAGGGAATGATAACTGCCACTCATAAAATGAAGTGTGATCCAACCCAAAGTATATAAAAATATGCCAAGGTAAAAACCAGCAGGCATGGAAAAATCATAGTTGTAAATAACAGAACGGATGTAATAAAAAAAAGTCCAGGTAAAAATACATACACATACATCTGCTAAGATGTACCAACTGATATGTATCCTGGGTTGTTTCACAATTTATATCCGGATGTTTTATATAGCTGTGTTAGTGCTGAGTATGATTTATTTTATCGAGTATCTGGTGAGCAACTTCCATTGCCCTAAAACCATCAATTACGGTAACGGGGGTATCTATATTATGAATGATGGCATTTTTAAAAGCTTCAAGTTCCATCTTTATTGCATTCACATCCTGTATAACAGGATTGGCTATTGCAATTGTTTTGGTACCATGATTGGTTTCAATATCAAAAGTAAAAACGCTCTTATCACCCGGGGCATCAATTTTAATGACTTCAGTTTTTTTCTCCAAAAAATCAATACCTATGTATGCATCTTTTTGAAACAACCGCATCTTTCTCATTTTTTTAAGAGAAATACGACTGCTGGTTAAATTGGCTACACAACCATTATCAAACTCTATACGAACGTTGGCAATATCCGGTGTATCACTCATCACAGCCACTCCATTGGCAGAGATATGACTTACATTACTTTTTACAATATTCAGAATAATATCAATGTCGTGAATCATCAAATCAAGTATCACACTTACATCTGTACCTCTTGGGTTAAATTGTGCCAAACGGTGCACTTCTATAAACATAGGATTGAGTAAGCTTTTATCAAGCGATAAAAAGGCGGGGTTAAAACGTTCTACATGACCTACCTGGAATTTTAAGTTGGATTCTTTGGCCAGTTTTACCAAAGCCCTGGCTTCATCCATGGTATTGGTTAATGGCTTTTCTACAAAAACATGTTTGCCTTTGCGAAGTGCCATTTCACAGAGTTCAAAGTGAAACGGTGTTGGTGCAACAATATCCACTGCATCACATTGATCCATCAGGTCTGATGGATTTTCATATCTTTTGAGTTGGTATTTTTCCTGAACGGCCAAAGCATTTTTATCATCCGGGTCACAGAATCCTTCTATCACAACATCATCCAGTTCCTTCCAGTTATTGAGATGAAATTTTCCTAAATGTCCAACACCAAAAATCCCAATTCTGAGCATAATATAGTTTTAATAAATATTGATCGGTTATATCTCTTCTTTTAAAGAACGTTTATATCTTCTTCGCTGTTTCCTGCCATTTCTTCCCAAAAGCCCATTTTGCCAAATTTCTCTATCCTTCGTTTTACTCTTTCGTCTGCAGGAATTTCTTTTAAAGATTGTATGGCTGGTATCAAAAAATTCTTGAGTATCTCTGCAGCTTCCAGGTAATCCCAATGAGCTCCACCAAGTGGTTCGGGAATCACATTGTCTACCAGGCCAAACTCGAGCATGTCTTTTCCCGTAAGCTTTAATTGCTCTGCAGCCACTTCCTTTTTGTCCCAACTGCGCCATAAGATGCTGCTGCAGCTTTCCGGAGAAATTACCGTGTACCATGTATTTTCCATCATTACCACTTTATCGCCCACTCCAATACCCAATGCGCCTCCGCTGGCACCTTCGCCAATAATTACACAAATAACGGGCACCTTTAAACTGATCATTTCAAAAATATTTCGGGCTATGGCTTCCCCCTGTCCTCTCTCTTCTGCTTCCAGGCCGGGATAAGCACCCGGTGTATCTATTAAAGTAATAACCGGTTTATTGAATTTTTCAGCAAGCTTCATCAGCCTCAGCGCTTTGCGGTAACCCTCGGGGTTGGCCATTCCAAAGTTGCGTAGTTGCCTTGTTTTGGTATTATTTCCTTTTTGCTGACCGATGATCATCACGGTTTCTTCCCCTAATTGTGCAAAACCACCTACCATGGCTTTATCATCTTTTATATTACGGTCGCCGTGCAGTTCTATAAAATTGCTGCACATGTTTTCTATATACCTTAATGTATAAGGCCTGTCGGGGTGCCTGCTCAATTGAACCCTTTGCCAGGGAGTTAGATTTTCTGTAAGCAACCTTTTGGTTTCATCTACTTTAGCCTCCAACTGTGCAATAGCACCGCTCATGTCTGTTTTAGATTTCTCCTGTGTTACTTTAAGTTGTTCTATCTGGTCGTATAAGTCTTTAATTGGCTTTTCAAAATCGAGGAACTGCCTGTTTTGTAACTGTGGCATGCTAATAATTTATATATGATTACTGGTATCTGCTGTAATATAATTTGTAAAATTAACGGAACCATTTTTTTTTAAAAAGTTTTGTTTTACAGAATCATTTTCCCTTATCTTTGCCGTCCTGAAAAAAGAGGTAAGCGTTCATCAAAAAACAATTATTTCGTTATCAAGTTGGGTTGGTAGTTCAGTTGGTTAGAATGCTGCCCTGTCACGGCAGAGGTCGCGGGTTCGAGTCCCGTCCAGCCCGCTTAGTTAAAATAAAAAAGTCTTGTAAACCTCAAGTTTACAAGGCTTTTTCTTTTGTGGTAATAACCATGTAAAACGACTTAATAATAAAAGTTGGATACTCAATATCCGTTATCCGGGGTTAAGCTCATTAACCAGCCAGCTCAACCCATTTACTGTTTGAGTATTTATTATTAAACTACACAAACATAGCCTGTAAAACCTGTATAAAAGAATTACCCGGCACCAGGCCATTACCTTAATCTTCTTCCTCCTGCATAAGCAACCTGTCTGGCAACTGCTTTCCTGCGTTGGCTCCCATCTTTTTCAGTTCTTCTACCCTGCCAGTAAGATTTCCCTTGCCGGATGTTAACTGCTTATATGCTGTATCATAAGCACTACCGGCATCGCTTAGCCGCTTTCCTACCAGTTCAAAATTATCTGCAAAGCCCACAAACTTATCATAGAGTGCGCCTGCTTTGTTGGCAATCTCAATGGCGTTGCGGTTTTGCTGTTCTACTTTCCACAGGTCGGCCACAATTTTTAATACAGCAAAAAGATTAGTGGGGTTCACCAGTAAAATATTTTTATCATAGGCATATTTCCATAGCTGAGTATCTGCTTTAAGGGCTTCTAAAAATGCCGGTTCAATTGGTATAAACAGCAATACATAATCCAAGGCCGAAGCATAGCGTGGATAGTTCTTCCTGCTAAGACCATCAATATGCTGGCGAATGCTTTTAATATGTTCGAGCAGCAAACGTTTTTGTTCGCTGATATTTGCCTGCGCCACCGATTCATCCCAGGCTACCAGCGATACTTTACTGTCAATAATTACTTTGCGCTGGTCGGGATACACAATTATTACATCGGGCTGCAGGCCTTTTCCATTTTCATCCTTTATAACATTGCCCGCATTATCCCGGATAAATTCCTGTAAAAAATATTCCCTGTTTTTGGAGAGCCCGCTGTTTTCCAGGATGCTTTCCAAAATCATTTCGCCCCAGTTTCCCTGCATTTTATTGTTGCCTTTTAATGCAGTGGTTAGATTGTTGGCTTCCATGCTTACCTGCTGTGTCATACTAATAAGCCGTTCCACTTCTTTGCCCAGCGAAAACCGTTCCTTCGATTCTTTGTCATAAGTATCTTCTACTTTCTGCTTAAAATCTACCAGTTGATTTTTTAAAGGCGTTAGGATGGCACTCATATTTTGTTCATTCACAGCAGTAAACTTTATTGCTTTTTCATCCATAATCGTTTGTGCCAGGTTGCGAAATTCTGCCTGAAATTTTTGGCCTATATTATTCAGCTCCTCTTTTTGCAGGGCTAATTTTTCCAGGGCGTTTTGAAGGGATGCCTGTGAATTGGTGAGGCGGTTTTGTATTTGCTGATGCTCCTGTTGCAGCAGGTTATGCGCTTGATTTTGTTCACTCAAAAAAACATTACGGCTTTCGGCAGCGGCGGTTTGTTGCAGCAGGTTTTCTTTTTGCTTTTGCAGTTCATTGCGCTCGGTCTGCAATAGGCTAAAAGCAGCTACCTGCTGTTGAAGCTTTTCTTGTAAAGGCAGCAGTTTTTGTTGTAATTGATTGCGAAAAATAAGCCAGCAAATTAAACCAGATAGGATTATCCCTGCGGCAAAAGAAAGCATCAGTTCGCTCATAGTTTTAAAATTTAACAGCAAAGATAGCATGCCGCATTGCCAGCTAATTACAATCAACTTTATTTACACTTGGCTCAAAAGGTATTCAATAGCAGTACAAACGGAAATAAATATCAAACAAAAATAAAAAAATAAACATATGAGCATTACCTGAATGGCAAAATATCAATAAGACAGTTCCCAAATCCTGATTTATTTTTTCCCAAACCTAACACAGATCATATTTATTCACACTTTATCATATTAGGTTTGCCCCGCAATATCATCAGCATATGAACAGTATACTATATAAACAACAGCTTTCTACAGATGTATTTATGATGCGCCTTTTTGCCCCATTGATAGCTGAGGAGCGGCAGGCAGGTCAATTCATTATTCTACAAACAGATGATGATTATGGCGAACGTATTCCACTAACCATTGCAGATGCAGATACTGCAGAAGGTTCTATTACCATCATCTTTCAGGTGGTGGGCAAAACCACCAAACATTTATCTTCTTTTAATACCGGCGATAAATTACCCGCATTGGTAGGGCCATTAGGCAAGCCAACACATATAAAAAACTTTGGCAGAGCGGTGTGTGTATGTGGCGGCATCGGCGTTGCTCCAATGCATCCAATTGTTCAGGCATTAAAAAATGCCGGCAACCATGTTAGCATCATTATTGGTGCAAGAACAAAAGAATTAATAATACTTGAAAAGGAAATGGCAGCTATTGCCGATGAATTAATTATTTGTACGGATGATGGTTCTTATGGCAGAAAAGGATTGGTAACCGCAGCTTTAAAAGATTTATGTGAAAGGGAGTTAAAACCCGATATCGTATTTGCCATTGGCCCACCTGTGATGATGAAATTCTGTTCAGAAACAACCAGGCCATACCATGTTTTTACCCAGGTTTCTTTAAATACGATTATGGTAGATGGAACAGGCATGTGTGGCGGATGCAGGGTGAATGTAGATAATAAAGTAAAATTTGTTTGTGTAGATGGCCCCGAGTTTGACGGGCACCTGGTAGACTTCGACAACATGATTTCCCGGTTGAATGCCTATAAAGATATTGAGCGAAAACATTATAAATGTTTTGTAGAAAAAACTTTTAACCAGCCTGTAAAAGAGGAACAGATATGAGCCACAAATCATCCAAAGCATTACAGGAGGAAGCGCAATGCTTATTGAATATTTATGGTCCGCAATCCTCCTCATTAAAAGTAAAAGAAAGGCAAAAAATTCCTGCCCAGGTAATGCCGGTACAGGACCCGGAGTTACGTTCCCACAACATGGAAGAAGTATCGCTGGGCTACAGTTTGGAGCAGGCAAGAGTAGAAGCGCTGCGATGCCTGCAATGTGCAAAAAAAAATTGTATAGAAGGATGCCCTGTACAAATAGATATCCCCCGTTTTATTGGTCATATATCCAAAGGAGAAATTGAAGAGGCCATTGCGGTAGTAAAAGAAACTACACTACTACCAGCCGTATGCGGCCGGGTTTGCCCACAGGAAAGACAATGCCAGCTTTACTGCACACTTGGTAAATCATTAAAAGATATTGGCAGCTCTGTGGCCATCGGAGGATTAGAACGGTTTGTTGCCGACTGGGAAAGAATCAATAATAAAATAGTTATTCCATCTGTAAAACCCGCCACCGGAAAAAAAGTAGCTGTAGTTGGAAGCGGTCCTGCAGGTTTGGTAGTGGCCGCAGATTGCAGGCGGGAAGGGCATCATGTAACTATTTTTGAAGCATTTCACAAACTGGGTGGCGTATTGCGTTATGGCATTCCGGAATTTCGTTTGCCCAATGATATCATTGATAAAGAAATAGAAACGCTCTCTGCAATGGGTGTAGAAATAAAAACAAATTTTGTGGTGGGGCGTACCAGAAAATTGACAGATCTGATAGATAAAGACGGCTATGATGCAGTATTTATTGGTACCGGTGCCGGCCTTCCCATCTTCATGGGTATAGAAGGAGAAAGCCTCAACGGTGTTTTATCTGCCAACGAATACCTTACCCGTATCAACCTGATGAAGGCTTATCTCAAAGATGCAGACACTCCTGTTTACCTTTCTAAAAAACTGGTGGTATTGGGTGGCGGTAATGTGGCCATGGATGCTGCAAGAATGGCAAAACGCCTGGGTGCAGAAAGTGTAACTGTTGTGTATAGAAGAACGGAAAATGAAATGCCTGCACGCAGGGAAGAAGTGTTACATGCAAAAGAAGAGGGCATCCGTTTTCTATTACTAAGCAATGCAAAAAGAATATTAGGGGATGAAAAAGGAACTGTAAAAGGCATTGAATGTTTGCAATATGAATTGGGAGAAGCAGATGCCTCAGGTAGAAGATCTGCTGTAGAAATTGCCAACAGTGAATTTATATTGGAAGCAGACACTGTGATAATAGCGGTAGGAAACGGAAGCAACCCACTCATCAGCCAAACCACCCCATTGCTTACGGTGAGCAAAAGAGGCAATATCGTTGTAGATGAAACCCAGCAAACATCAATGGATAAAATATTTGCAGGAGGCGATATTGTGTTGGGTGCGGCCACAGTTATTCTTGCAATGGGAGAAGGAAGAAGAAGTGCAGCCTCCATTAACAAACTGCTGTGCGGGCCAGCCGTTGAAACTTCCGACCCATCTAAGGGTACTTTATCCTAACCGGTCATTTCAATTTTAATCGCCCAAAAAAGGTTTTCATTTCCCGGGCACACATTAAGTGGCGCTACTACAAATTGATGCAGGTTTAAAACATTCATGCATACTTCATAATCCAATGCTGAGTGTAATTCAATGATGTTGTTATCTATTTTATCAAGCCATGAAGTATTACCAGAAAAAATATATTTTTCTGCTCCTTCTACATCTATCTTCAAAAGATCAATATGGTCTAAAGCAAAGTTTTCATGCACACTGCTCATGTTCACCGCCTTTACATTTTTTTGGCCCCCACCCTCCTGCACTTTGCTGTTGTACTTTGCAGCTTCAGATTTAAATGAAACAGTACCATCCTTATCTATTACAGCAGCACAAAGAGTGCTTACTTTTCCTCTGGTTATTTCCAAAGACAGGTTTTGAGATAGCAGCGCAAAATTACCTGGCTCGGGCTCCACACAAATAAACTTTGCCCGGGGATACTTTTTTAGGAAATACAATGCAGACAATCCTATATTGGCTCCAATATCTACGATGGTTTTAATTTTAGCAGGATCTACCTGGGGCAATTCGTATATTTTCTTCCAGAAATTTCAAAAAAATATCAATATCCCCATCATAAGTACGGAGCTATAATTTTCTTTTCTTACCAGGATAATTAATTTGAAAGCAGGCAGGTTTTGCTGCAGGGTTTGCCTTTAAAAAAACCGGTTTTACTCCAGCGAAGTTTTTTACTATGCCATATCAAGCGGGCAAAAGAGGGAGGCCCTGCTGTGATTTTACCTGCAAAAAAAAGTTTATTAAGTAATTGGCTCATTGCAAAAAATTAAAGAACGCTTATTTACAAGCGATCTTAATAAATAATATTCCGGCCTTTTTGATTTCCCTAATTTGCTTACTCCAGATTGTCTTTATAAATACTCACCACATGTTCCCCGGTACTTTTTTTCATGCCCCTGTACATTCCTTCACTGTTAAATATCATCGCAATATTATGATGAGCATCCATCCCAATCATACCGCCCTCGCCCTGCATTTTTATCAGCTTCACATTCACTACTTCATTCATGGCTTGCTGCAGGCTCATGCCTTTGTATTCCATGAGGCAGCTCACATCATAGGCGGCAATGGCTTTAATAAAAGGTTCGCCATGGCCTGTGCAACTAATGGCACAGGTATTATTATTGGCATAGGTTCCGGCACCAATAACCGGGCTATCGCCAATGCGGCCATACTTTTTATTGGTCATCCCTCCCGTGCTGGTGGCGGCAGAAATATTACCATACACATCACAGGCCACTGCACCTACTGTTCCAAATTTTTTATCTTTCACCGGTTCTTCCACACCCGCCTGCGTATGATCTAAAGCATAGTTATCGCTGTTGCTCATTTGTTGCCACTGATCGTACCGGAACTGAGAGAAAAAATATTCATCAGGTTCCAGCTTTACTCCCTGTTTAATGGCAAACTCGCTGGCACCTTTTCCACTCAAAAAAACATGATCACTGTTTATCATTACTTCTGCTGCAAGTGCTATCGGGTTGCGCACATTGCGCACTCCGGCAACAGCACCGGCATTAAGTGTTTTACCATCCATGATGGCCGCATCCATTTCCTGTACGCCATCTTTTGTAAATACAGATCCACAGCCTGCATTAAACAACGGGCTATCTTCCAGCACTATAACCGCAGCTTTTACAGCATCGGCAGCAGAACCTTTCTGCCCCAGCACTGCATAACCTGCATTGAGCGCATCTTCCAATGCATTTTTATAAGCTGTTTCAAGCCCGGACGTCATGTCTTCTTTTAAAATAGTGCCGGCCCCGCCGTGAATAACAAGAGAAAATGGTTGCATATGATTGTTTTAAAATGGTGGTTAAAATTATTCATTTTAATACCACAATCATTCGATAGTTTTTAATAAATGCTATAAGATTTTTTTGAATGGCTGTTAAAGGATTATCAGTTCTATTGAATTTTTTCGCTTAATAATTTTCATCAGCAATTAATATAGAAGGCTGCAGTATCAATTCAATTTTTTGTATGACCATTTCTATACTGATCATTTTCATGCAGGCCAAATCACCTCTATAGCAGGTTTTGTTTCCAAAAACAGAACAGGGCCTGCAGTAAAGATCTGCCTGAACAATATTAGCGGGATTCTGGTTGAAGCCATAAAAACCTGCAAAGGGATGAGTAGCTCCCCAGATACTTACCACCGGCACACCATACATACTTGCAAGGTGCATATTGGCAGAATCCATACTTATCATGAGCGATAAATTGCTGATGAGGCGTAATTCATCGGCAAAAGAAATATTGCCTGCAATATTAAAAGAACAAGGAATTTCTTTTGTCCATTCTTCCAGCATGGCTGCCTCATCTCCCGGTGCACCAAAAAACAATAATTGTACATCCTCTCTTTTGCTTAGATGCAATAAAACTAATTGCATCATATGTAATGGATACATTTTTTCTTTATGCTGTGCAAATGGCGCAACCCCTACAAGTTTTTTTCCGGCAAGAATAAGTGATGCTGTTGCATGAGGAAAATTTTCTTTTACTTTTAAAAGATCATTGCTTTGCAAATTAACCGGCAAACCGAGTGCTGCAAACACATCTGCATATCTTTGATGCGAGGATGGCAGTTGTTTTAAAACTTTATTTTTTTTTTCAGTAAGTTTTTTTTTGTCGCTCCTGCCTTTATCAATTACAGCATTTTGTATAGCGGATAAACGGAAAAATTTTCTGAGTAATTTAGTACGTAACACATTGTGCAAATCTGCTACAGCATCAAAATCCTGTTCTTGTTTTAGTGCTTTGTATAATTTCCATATCCCGGTTATTCCTTTATGCAAGCCCTTTGTATAAGCCTGATAAAAATTACAGCGATCTATATTTTTAAAAAGCGGTTCAAAAAAAGCGTTGCTCACAACTGTAATCACCACATGGGGATATTGTTGCAAAACAGCTTTTATCACAGGTACAGTCATGGCCACATCACCCATGGCCGAAAAGCGAACCACCACAATATGTCTTGTATCCGGCACTTAAGATGGTTGTTGATTATACAAAACAGGATTTAAACTATCATCGTTATACATTTTCATTTGCTTATATACTTTCATATATTTTATACCATCCCGTATATCCGTCATCAGGCTGTCTATAGCATGGGAAAGGTCTATGCGCTGTTCCAGTAATACGGCCAGCTTTTTACTACAGGCAGCACGGTGTTCTTCACTTGCCCCGGGTCGTTGCGCCTCCTGTTGCATATGATAAATTTTCAATGCAAGAATAGATAACCTGTCCACCGCCCATGCCGGGCTTTCTGTATTGATACCGGCATTTTCCTTAACCACTGTATTTTTATATTTATCCAAAAAATAAGTATCTATAAACTCCACCATATCGGTGCGCTCCTGGTTAGATGCATCAATGCGCCGCTTTAATAACAATGCGGCTGCAGGATCAATCCGTGGATCCCTGATTAAATCTTCAAAATGCCATTGAACAGTATCTATCCAGTTTTTAAGGTATAGCAAATGTTCGAAAGAACTTTTTTCAAATGGGTTATTTACAGCAGCATCTACATCATCTGTAATATGATAATCATTAATAGATTTTTCGAAAATATTATTACATATAGAACTGATCATATTAAAGGTATTTAGGTATGATTATTTTTATTTTTAAGTGCAAGGTAATAAATTGGTATTCCAGTCAGCACAATAGCTAATCCCCATACTGCATAAGTTGGTTTATAATAAATAAGTAAAGCGCAAAAACTAATAGCCATTAAAATATAAACAGCCGGCAAAAATGGGTAACCAAAGGCTTTATAGGGTCGCTCAGCATCCGGCCTTTTTCTTCTTAATACAAAAATACCAAGTATTGTAAGTGCATAAAAAAGAACCACCACAAAAGAAATCATGTCCAGCAAATCGCCATACTTGCCACTTAAGCAAAGTAAAGATGCCACCACACATTGTATCCATAAAGCAAATTCCGGTACATCGTTTTTATTGAGCTCAGCCGTTTTTTTAAAAAATAATCCGTCTTTGGCCATGGTATAATATACCCTTGCACCTGCAAGAATCAACCCGTTATTGCAACCAAATGTAGAAATCATAATCATTACTGCTATTACATACGCACCGATGGTCCCAAATATTGGAGTGCTTGCGGCAACGGCTACACGATCCTGGGGTGCAGCCGCAATTTCCTGCAGCGGAAGCACACTGATATACATAAGATTGGCAGCCACGTAAATCAGCGTTACAATCATAGTTCCCAAAAATAAACTCAGGCCAATATTCCTTTTAGGATTTTTTACCTCACCGGCAATAAAAGTTACATTATTCCATGCATCACTACTAAAAATAGAGCCCACCATTGCTGCGGCAATAGCACCTAATATCGCACTTCCGGCTACTCCACCAATTACGTTTCCATCTACATCCCTCGATTTCATAGCCCATGCATCAGTCCAGTTGGTATTCCATATTTCTGCCTTTGCTGCTATTAAAAATCCAAATACAATCAGCCCGAATAAGGAGAATAATTTTACAATAGTAAAAACGGTTTGAATTTTTTTACCGCCTTCTATTCCTTTGGTATTGATATAGGTAAGAAAAGTGATCAAAGCAATGGCAACAAACTGTGCAGGATAAATTTTAAAAATGCCAATTTGCGTGATAATATTGGCATCGGTAACATCTAATGCAGGAATGAAATAACCTGCAAATTTTGAGAAAGCCACCCCTACTGCTGCAATGGTGGCTGTTTGTATAACAGCAAAAAAACTCCAGCCATATAAAAACCCTGCCAGCGGATTAAATGCTTCTTTGAGATACACATATTGCCCGCCCGCTTTTGGAAACATAGCACTCAGCTCTCCATAACTCATTGCCGCAATCAGGGTCATAAATCCTGTAATTAACCAAACGGCTATGAGCCATCCTGCGCTACCCACATTTCGGGTAATATCGGCACTCACAATAAAAATGCCGGAGCCAATCATGGAGCCGGCCACAATCATAGTAGCATCCAGCAATCCGAGCGTAGGTTTAAAACCGTGTGTTGTTTCAGACATAATGCAGTTATTTGTTGAAATTTTAAAAATGAAAAACCCGGTCAGTTGACTGATCGGGTTTCAAGATAATTAAATCCAATTACATTATCATTTCACTTTCTTTAGTTTTTCGTTCATCCCCTGCACCACTTCGTCTGTAATATTTAAGGTAGAATCTTTATACACCATATAATCCAAGCCTGTACCGGTTGTTAATATGTACAGGTATTTTTTTTCTTTGTTATAATCAATCAAAAAATCTTTTAGTTTTTTCTGAATATCATCCATGAACCGGTAACTTTTTTCACTCAGCTTTTGAGTAAGTCCCTGTTTTTTTTCGTCTATACGTTGCTGTTGTTGTATTAACTGCCCCTGAAACTCCTCTGCCATTTGCTGTGTAATGGCATCTCCTTTTTTCAGGAAGTTATTCTTTTGATTTTCCAACCCCCTGTAACCACTCTCCCATTCAGATTCAATTGATCTTTGTTCTGCTTCCAGTTCTTTTCTTTTTTCCTTGATAAAAAGAATTTTTTCATTCAGTGAATCCAGCTCCACATAAGCAATAGATGCAATTACCGGTGTATTAGCGTTGTTGGATGATGTGAGGGTTTTGGTAGTGCTGGTACTGCCTTTTTTATTTCCAAATTCATGAAAATACAGGAAAGCTACTGCTAACAATAACACTACATTTAAAATAGTAGACAAATGCTTCATTCGTTATTTTTTAATTGGCGGCAAGATAATTAGAATGACTTAAAGGGCAATATAGTTGGGTAAACTTTTAGAAAGGGTTAACGCAGTATAACAAATTGTAAAAACTACCTGCAAAATCAATACATCATTAACAAAAAAATCGCCGCAAGATAAACGCTATAGCCCTTTATAAAAATGCTACCCCATTTTTATCATCCCAGGCTACAACCGTAAATGATCTAATAATCCTTTAATTTTGAGTAATGACTAACAGCATATCATTACAAATTTATTTCATACTTAAAATTTCAACGATCACTTCCTTCTTAACCACCCAATAAATTTTTTTTATCATCATGCAACTGGATAAAGTATTTGCCAATAACGAAAAATGGATTGCAGGAAAACTGGCCAAAGACCCTGAGTATTTTGAAAATTTATCAAAAGGTCAAAACCCCGACATTTTATACATCGGCTGTTCCGATAGCAGGGTTACTGCAGAAGACCTGATGGGCGTGCAACCGGGAGAGGTTTTTATACACCGCAATATTGCCAATATGGTTATCAGCATAGATTTAAATGTGATGTCTGTTTTAAACTATGCTGTGCGCCATCTTAAAGTAAACCACATTGTGGTATGTGGCCATTATTTTTGTGGTGGTGTAAAAGCAGCCATGCAAGCGGAGGATTTGGGTATATTAAATCCCTGGCTCAGGAATATAAGAGATGTGTATCGCCTGCACAAAACAGAACTGAATGCTATTACAGATTTAAACCTTCGCTATAACCGGCTCGTAGAATTAAATGTGCAGGAGCAATGCATCAATCTTATAAAAACTGCTGCTGTGCAAGGGGCATATAAAGAAAGGGGATTGATGGTGCATGGCTGGGTATTTGACATTAAAACCGGTAAACTCATAGATTTAAAAATTGATTTCGAAAAAGAATTATTGGGTATCATGGAAATATATAATTTGGGATAATCATTACAATTGTTTGTGGGTAGCACTGGTATTCTTTACATGGATAGAAATTATAAAATCAAGTTAATATTACTTCATATAGAAAAAGAAAAAGGCTTAAACACAAAATGGCATTATTTTTTATGCTAATTATGCATTAACGATTTTAAAAAATATACATATGAAACTTTTACGTTTTCCATTCTTAATTACCCTGATATTTTTCTTTAATGAAGGATTTGCACAGGTTACAAAAGTGCCACAAATAGCCAAAGACAATTTTGCAAAGCAATATCCAAAAGCAGAAAATACAGAATGGACCAATGCGATCATTAGTGTAAATGTGCAGTTTGAATTAAACGGCAAAAGCATGAATGCAGAATACAATAACAAGGGTATCTGGAAAAGTACTTTACAGGATGAATCCTATGATAAATTGCCGGCAGATGTGCAGGATGGGTTTAAGAAAAGCAAATATTCTGACAGGGAAGTAACGGATACAAAAATGATTTATTATCCCGGTGATGTTATACAATACCGCATCAAAGCAGAAAAAAATGATGTAGAAAAAAAATATTTATTCTTTGATGAAAATGGAAGGCTTTTGCGGGATGCTATAACACTTTAATATCTTCCTATAAAATACTTTAATAAATAAGATGTCCCGTTAATTTAACGGGACATCTTATTTAATAACCCGATCCTGCAATTTTTAAATATAATTTTTGTACTGACAATATTAGTTTCTTTCACACTAAATCATTGTTTCCATTAAGTAGCTATTACTATTAAAATAGTGAACTTTCCTGCCTCAACTAAACGTTTTCTTTAAACAAGACTAATTTTCAAAAATCTCCCCTGATTTAAGTAATCCTCAAACTATCCACACTTATGATGACCGTAATAAAACATAACATGAATATTAATAAAATGTTAAGGAGTTTTATTTTCTTTGCACAAAACCAAAACTCATGACGCTTAATAATCGAAAAAAAGTAATTGGCTTGCTTGTGATGATGCTCCTTACATTTTCATTTAGTATCGAAGCCCAGGTAACTACCGCCACCATCAGCGGTATAGTTAGAAACTCAAAAGGAGAGCCACTGCCTTCGGCCAGCGTAACCGTAGAATTTCCAGAGGCAGGTATCAGGCAAACACTCACAACCAGGGGCGACGGAAGATTTACCTTACCCAACTTAAGAGTAGGTGGCCCTTACCGTGTTACAGTAAATCATATCAGTCACCAGGCTTCCGTTTCAGAAAATATCTTTCTTGAATTGGGGCTGAACAACTCTGTAGAATTTAAATTGCAGGAACAATCTACAGACCTCACAGGCGTTACGGTGGTTGCCAAATCTGTTATTTTTGATGATAAAAGAACGGGAGCTTCCACGAACATTAGTAACCGTCAGTTGCGAACCTTACCCACCATTTCCCGTAGTGCCGATGATTTTCTAAGGCTCACTCCTTCTGCCTCTGCCAATTACAATGGTATTTCGTTTGCCGGCAGAAATGGCCAATACAATAATTTTTCGCTGGATGGTGCCGTGTTTAACAACCCTTTCGGTTTAGACGCTCCAACGCCGGGCGGACAAACAGGATCTCAACCTATTTCGTTAGATGCCATAGACCAGATACAGGTAAACATTGCGCCTTATGATGTAACACAGGCGGGCTTTACCGGTGCCGGTGTAAATACGGTTACCAAATCTGGTAGCAATACGACTACCGGAACTATTTATGGGTTTTTCAGAAACCAATCCTTAACAGGTAATAAAGTTGATGGCAGTAAAATAACCGTGCCATCTTTAAAACAGTTCCAGGGCGGCGCAGCCCTCGGAGGCGCCTTAATTAAAAACAAACTTTTCTATTTTATAAACTTTGAAACAGAACAAAGAACAGATGCTGCGTCTGCATACGAGGCTCTTAATTCGGGCAATGCAGGAAAATCGAGTACCGCCAGGGTGCTGGAGCAAGACCTCATAGATGTAAGTAATATTTTAAAAACAAAATTTGGGTACGAAACAGGGCCTTACCAGGGTTATACACTAGATCAAACAAATTATAAATGGCTGGCAAAATTAGATTGGAACATCAATAGCATTCACAAGCTTTCTTTTACCTACAATGGTTTAGATGCATCCAAACAAAAACCGGCTCATCCAAGTGCTCTTGGCCGCCGTGGTCCGGATTATACAACTTTGCAATTCCAGAATTCGGGTTATGAAATTGTCAACAAACTCAACTCTTTCAGCACAGAATTAAAATCTAACTGGAAGGGTAATTATGCCAACAAGCTACGTTTGGTATACACCGCTTTTCGGGATAAAAGAAATCCTTTCTCAAGTCCCTTCCCCGTTGTAAATATCTCTAAGTTTAATTCAAGATACATAGTGGCGGGCCACGAGCCGTTTTCTATAAATAATACATTGAACCAGGATGCTTTTCAAGCCACCAATGACTTTAATATTTATGCTAAAAATCACACCATCACCCTCGGTGCTTCGTACGAAACTTTTAAATTTTCCAACTCATTTAATTTAACCGGGTATGGGTTTAATATGTTTTTGGGTGATGTAGATATCAATACATTTAAAACCAATGTGCCCACCAGCACTCCACTGTGGTTTGGTGTTTTTAACCTTGATCAATTTGCTACTTACGCAAAAAACAGGGCTGCTGCCAATGTATGGAACCAGTATGGAATTTCTGTGGGGCAATTATCTGCTTATGCTCAAGACGAATGGCAAGTGGCTGATCGTTTTAAATTAACTTATGGCTTAAGAATAGACAAGCCCATTTATAACAATGCCAATTTCATTTCACCTGATGTGCAGGGTAATGTTTTTGCACCTAATGCCGGAACTTTTTTAGGCACTTATACCGGCGGCACACCTACCCTGTTAAACAGGAATGATTCTATGAAAATTTTTGATGCCGATGGAAACCGTATTCAAAATGGCCAGGGTAAAGATTTGGATAATTTGAAACTGCCCGATGCTACCGTACTTTTTTCACCCAGGGTTGGGTTTAACTGGGATGTTACCGGTAATAAAACTGTTCAAATCCGCGGCGGATCTGGTTTGTTTACCGGGAGGTTTCCTTTTGTGTGGATTGGCAACCAAATAGGCAATCCATCCAGCGATTTTTACTGTGTAACCGATAGAAATTTTAAATGGCCACAGGTGTGGAGAAGCAACCTGGGCGGAGACTTTAAAATACCAGCCGGTACTATTTTTACGGTTGACCTTGCTTATACAAAAGACGTAAACGCAATGATGGTTCGTAATTATAAACTTGGCAGACCCACCGGAACTTTAAACGCTGGTACCGGGGACAAGAGAAAAGTTTATACCGCAGCAGACCAGGGTGCTATCAACACGTACGTTTTTACCAACACAAAAGTAGGCTACCAGTTTAATGCAAGTTTACAGGCACAACATAATTTTGCCAAGGGCATGTATGCAATGGCTGCTTATAATTATTTAATTGCCAAAGATGCGAGTTCTGTTTCTGCAGAAATATCGGGAGATGCCTTTGATAGAAATCCCATTTTAAACAATGCCAACGAAGCAAGGCTTACACCTTCTTTATATGGCAATACGCACAGGTTTATCATGGCAGTATCTAAAAGATTTGAATATGGAGCTGACAAAAGATTTGCCACCACCATTTCATTATTTAGTTCGTGGACTTCCGGCAACAGGTACGGTTATGTTTATGGAGGCGACATTAATAATGATGGTACCAACACCAACGACTTGATGTACGTACCAACTGATGCAGAAATAAATACCATGAGTTTTGATCCTATTACAGATGTGAATGGGGTTCCTCAAACGGCCGCTGCGCAACGGATTGCTCTGCAACAATTCATTAACCAAGACGAATACCTGAGCGGTTTAAAAGGTAAGTACACAGAAAAGTATGGCGCAGAAAGTCCTTGGTTTAGCCAGGCTGATCTAAGGATTTTACAAGATTTTAAAATCAAAACCGGAAAAACTTTCAAGACATTCCAGGTGAGTTTAGATATTCAGAATTTAGGCAACCTGTTAAGCAGTAAATGGGGTGTACGCAAATATGCCACCACCACTGGCTATTACCAACCACTGGGTGTAAATGTTACGGGTGGAGTACCATCTTACACATTCGATCCATCGCAGAAAGAAACATTTGTAGCAAGCCCGGATCTTCAAAGCCGCTGGCAGATGCAGTTTGGTGTTAGGTATATATTTTAAAAGTGAACTCATTTTTATACAAAAAAAGCGAATGCAGTTGCATTCGCTTTTTTTGTATAACAGGTCTTTGAATGAGAAAGGAAGGATGCAACGAGATGTAATTTCAATTTGACTTACCACTGTGCGCCGTTCTAGAAATTAACCGGGCATCGTACTTTATCCATCGAACTGTTGCGGATGTTTAAAAAGTTTCTGTAAGAAACAGTTACTTCATACCCACCTCTTGATTGAGAAGCACTGCGGAGCTTTGAAATATTCACATCGTAGGTAAGGCCAATACCAAGTCCATAGTAGTCGAGTTTGAGCACTGGCACCACAGCATCGTTCCATCTTAAAAACGAGCCGCCCGATAAACTGATAGATTCATCATCTAACTGGAACAGGTCGTGCCGGTACATGAACCCTCCCTGCATCTGTTTGCTGCCCCCTTGGGTAAAATAGTCTGCGTATAAAATGATGCGATCGTTCTCGCTCGTGGGCAGTGACACACCGCCGTTGATCATTATCTTTTTATTGAGCTTTACATCTTTCGATTTGTCGAAAGCTACTTTTGGTTCATTGAAATGAAAATAAGAACCTCCTACATAATAACGGATATCATTGCCCACTGTACTGCTAAAAACCATTCCTACCGATGCATCTATGTAAGTTACATTACTGTTAGAAAAAGTTTGTTGCGTTGGATTCGTGGCACTGTAAGAACCATTTACAAACTGGTCATCAAAACTTAATTTAGATGGGTCAAATCGCTGCTGCACCGGACCTCCCATAAATCCAAGAGAAATATAACTATCGTTTTCTGCACTAATAGATTTGTGAAAAGTGAGTACTGGTAATACCTGCGTTTTGCCCAGCTTTGAAGCGCCGGCCAGGTCGTTGGTCATTTGCACACCCAGCGCCAGGTAATTGTTAGAGTTTTCGTTGGTGGCAAATTTAGCCTCTACCCCTAAAGCCTGCGACACATAAGGAGTAGTTACACTGTTCCATTGATTTCTAAAGGCAGCAGTAGCTCTAAAGTCGCCTTTGTATAATCCTGCCAGCGCAGGATTTCGCAAAAGTGGCAATTCATAAAACTGCGAAAAATTTACATCCTGCGCATTTATAGTTGAACAAAAAGCAACAAGGATAGCTGTTAATATTTTAATACTTTTCATGATCGTTTCTTACATTATTTAATAATGGATGTATTGCCTTTGTACACATAAGTGGTTCCATTTTCACACACAACTTCTGCGGTGTAAACAAATACATCCGGCGGTCCGGTTATGCCTCTAACTTTTCCGTTCCAGCCATAGCTCACAACATTGGGTGGAAAATTAGAACGTTCAAAAACGAGTTCTCCCCAACGGTTAAATACCCTGAAAAATTTTACAGAAACAATTCCTTTACCTCTTACCATCAATACATCATTAATACCATCGCCATCAGGCGTAAATGCATTGGGTATAAAAACCTGTGAGTCTTCGCAAAATACTTTTATGCTGATCGTATCTGTTGCGCTGCAACCATACCCGGTGGTAACTTTTACAATATAACTGATATCTTTTTTTATGTTTGCTACCGGTAAGGGACAGTTGGCACAGCTAAGATCTAAAGCCGGGCTCCACAACCATTGAGCAATGGGACCATTGGTAACTGTTGTAATAAGTGGATGAAGTGTGCCGGTAGATAAAATCAAATCCGGGCCAAGATTTACTGTAGGATATCTACCCACTGCCACTACCACAAAAGCAGTGTCGGTAAAACAATTGAAACCATCATAACCTACCACCCGGTAACTGGTGGTAATAATTGGTGTAGCTACGGGGTTGGCCACAGTAATACTGCTCAAGGTAGCACCGGGGTTCCAGGCATAAGTGGTTGCACCGGTTGCCAGTAAATTAGCCGACTCTCCTATGCAAATACTATCGTTAGGCGATACCGTTAGGTTCATGGGTTGTATAACGGTAACCACTACGGTATCATATGCTGCACATCCCACCGCATTGCTTGCAGTAACAACATAAGACGTAGTAACAAGTGGGCGTGCAATTGGATTGGCGCAAGTAGTACAACTCAATCCCTGTGCGGGATTCCATTGATAGCTGGGAGCACCCGTAACATTTAGCTGTGCCGAATTTCCCAGGCAGATTGTCAAACTATTGCTTGCGGTAATAAATGGAACAGGCTTGATG
>JBBRFX010000021.1:0-32896 GCA_038241275.1 Chitinophagales bacterium | reverse complement strand
GATGAATTTTCCCTAACAAACCTTAAAAATCCTTAACGGCTAATGTTTTTTTTACAGGCTTCCGGCAGCTCAGATGTATCTAAGCTCATGTTCATCGGCTCTATAGGCATGATAACACTGGCTATAGGGATTATTGTATTTGTAATTATGCATCAGCGCAAGGTTATAAGGTATCATATTCATCTAAAACAATTAGAATCAGAAAAACAACAGATGTACCTGAATGCCTCCATTCGTTTTCAGGAAGAAGAGCGCCAGCGTATTGCAGCCGATCTGCATGATGATGCCGGTCCATTGCTGGCAACGGCAAGGCTTTATCTGAATGAAAACCTGGTAAATCAGGAAAGAGCCCAGCAGTTGCAAAGTATATTTAGTGCCAAACAAATAATTGATGATGCCATTTTGCTTATACGTAATATCAGCCATAGCCTGATGCCACCCACGCTTAAAAACTTTGGCCTGGAAAGTGCCACCACTGATCTTTTTCAAAAAATTAGTGGGAGTGGAAGCCTTAATGCAAGCGCAAGATTTCATGATTACAGGCAACGTTTAAAAGTAGAACAGGAATTATTAATTTTTCGCATCATACAGGAATTGATCAACAATATTATTAAACACAGCAATGCAGGATTTATACATCTCACTCAAAATACAACTGCTACCCATCTTTATATAAGGTTGCACCATGATGGTAAAGGAATTGTGCAGGCGGAGTTTGATAAACTGAATGAGATGTCTCAGGGCCTGGGACTAAAAAATATGGCCAGCCGTATGAAAGTATTAAATGGCCGGATATTTTTTGAAATTGATAATAGCCAAACCTATTATAAAGTAACGTTGGAAATACCAAAGCAACCACTTATTTAATTTTCTTGAGATTGATAACTTCTTTGTAGTGATTATATGTGAAGATGTTCTTAATTTTACTTACTTAGTATGCTCCCATTAGAAATAATAAACGTTGCAATAGCCGATGATCACAAAATCTTTCGGAAAGGAGTGATTCACTCTATGAGACCCTATACCAATATTCGTTTTATTATGGAGGCTGATAATGGCGAAGACCTTATACAAAAAATCCCTGAATTTCTTCCGGATGTTGTTTTATGCGATTTGAAAATGCCGATAAAAGATGGTATTGATGCAACAAAAATTATTACCAAAAATTATCCAAACATTAGGGTAATCATTCTTACCATGTATGAAGATGAGCGTTTTGTTGGGCATTTGATGGACTGTGGGGCTGCGGGATACTTACTAAAGAGTACCGAACCTTCCGAAATAAAAAGAGCATTAATGGATGTAATGCGCACTGGTTTTTATTTGAATCCTTTTGTAAATAAAGTACTGATTAAGAAAAATTACGGTAAGCAAAAATTTAATCCATCGCTTACATCTGAAGTGTTATTGAGTGACCGGGAAAAGGAAGCGCTTACATTAGTCTGCATGGAGTTTACAGCAGCCGAAATAGCGCTGAAAATGAATATCAGTACAAGAACAGTAGAAGCCATTAAAGACAGGCTGATGGAGCGTTTTGGTGTAAAGAACTCAGTGGGTTTGGTTTTTTATGCCATGAAGAATCAGTTGATAGACTAGATTACATCACCCTCATTCCCTCTCCCTAAATGGAGAGGGACGGAGCTTCGGAATAAAGCCACACATTTGTCCTTCCATTTTAGCATTTGTTCTTTATTGAGCAGTGCTAAAATGTTTCACGCAAATGCAAGATGTTTTCAGGAACTTTTTTTTACATAAATTATTTAAAAAAACGGGAAAGCTGGCGAATAGGCTAAAACAGTCCAAACAACTGCGCATCTATTTTACCAATAATCTGCCCCAGGTGCTCATCATTTTCTGCAAATTTATTGTTGTCTGAATCTATAATAAGCAATGGACCTTCTTTGTAATTATCTATAAAATTATTGTAGTAATCATTCAGCTTTTTCAAATAATCCAGGCGGATATTTTCTTCATACTCCCTTCCTCTTTTTTGAATTTGGGATACCAATGTAGGTACCGATGCTTTTAGATAGATCAAAAGATCCGGAGGTTGCACCATGGTTTTAAGCGTTTCAAAAAACTTATAATAATTTTCAAAATCACGCTTGCCCATCAGGCCCATATCGTGCAGGTTGGGAGCAAAAATATTGGCATCTTCGTAAATGGTACGGTCCTGTATAACCGTTTCTGTGCCCCGCTGAATTTCCAGCAGTTGGTTAAGCCGGCTATTTAAAAAATATATCTGAAGGTTGAAACTCCACCTGGGCATATCTTCATAAAAATCGTTTAGGTAGGGGTTATGATCCACATCTTCAAACTGTGGTATCCATTTATAATGTTTGCTTAATAATTCGGTAAGAGTGGTTTTTCCTGCCCCAATATTTCCTGCAATAGCAATATGCTTTGGTTTTTTAATTTTAGCCATACTCTACATCCGCCAACTGCGGAGTTTATTTAAATTTGTAATAATGCTACCTTGTAATTGTATCTGCAATGAATGTATGAAAAGTTATGGAAACGATTTTATAAAACTTAATCAAACCCCTTTTCACCCGTTGAGTTAGTCGTAATATTTTAATCCTATAGCATTTCTAACAATTGCCATGGTAGCACCGGCACTTTTATTGGCCTTTTCTGCCCCAAGTTCCATCACAGATTTAATGTATTTTTCATCATTCATAATATCTATTGTCCTTTTTCTGATGGGGGATATAAAGTTTACCATATCTTCTCCCAACTGCTTTTTCATATCTCCGTAGCGGATGCTGCAGTTATTAAAATCAGCCTCAAATTTATTCACTACTTCCTTGCTGCTTACAAGGTTCATCAGTAGAAAAATATTTTCTATATATTCAGGTTTAGCCGAATTCATTTCTGTTGGGCCACCGTCAGTTTTAGTTTTCATTATTTTTTTCAGGATAGTATCATCATCATCAGCCAGGTAAAGAGTAGCCATCTGGTTCTCACTTTTGCTCATTTTACCTGTTCCATCAAGGCTGGGCACTTTTACCAGTTCACCGCCATAATTAAAGGCATGAGGTTCCGGAAAAACTTCTCCATAGCGATGATTAAACCGGTTGGCAAAATTGCGGGCCATCTCCAGGTGTTGCTCCTGGTCTTTGCCCACAGGCACAAGGGAGGCCCTGTGCAGAATAATATCAGCCGCCTGTAATACGGGATAAGTTAATAAACCTGCATTTACATTTTCAGGATGCTGCCTGATTTTTTCTTTGAATGTAACTGTTTTTTCCAGCTCGCCTTTATAGGCCAGCATGTTGAGGTATAGGTAAAGTTCTGCTGTTTCATGCACCTGGCTTTGACAGTATAGTGATACTTTTTCAGGATCTAATCCACAGGCCAGATGTTCTGCCACTACTCTTATTACACTATTTCTAAGTTCTTTTGTATCGGGATGTGTAGTAAGCGAATGCCAGTCGGCCACCATAAAATAACATTCAAACTCTTCCTGCATCTTCACAAAGTTTTTTATAGCGCCAAAGTAGTTGCCCAGGTGAAGGAAACCGGTAGGCCTGATACCGCTCATGACAATTTTTTTATCCATCGTATTATTTGTAATAGTTGTATTATTAATTTATCCGAAAGGGTATAGATAGAAAATATATTATAAAAATATTAGAATAAGCTGTCATTTCAGCTTACCCGTTAAAACATATTTATCTAAAAAATGTGCTGGCGGCGAAGATAACAAAACTCGGGTGCCATACTGCAGAACAAACGGGTAAAGTTTACAAACCATTTGAATAAAATCAGGAAGGCTGTGCGCCGAATCCTTTATTTTTGTTTGATGGAAGTAAATGACTCAATGATAAACAAGTTGGCCACACTTGCCAGGCTTAGATTTAATGATACTGAAAGGGAATCTATCAAAAGCGATCTGCAAAAGATGATTGCTTTTGTTCAAAAAATGGATGAAGTGAATACAGACGACGTTCAACCTTTACAACATATGAATAACCTTGCCAACGTGTGGCGTGAAGATGTGGTGCAGGGAACCTGTAATAAAGAACACGCTTTACAAAATGCTGCAAAACATAACAATGAATTTTTTATGGTTCCTACAATGATCAAAAAACAATAACATGAATTCATCTATGATTCATCTTGAGAATATACTCAAGAGCTATTACCTTGGTAAACAGGAATTGCCAGTGCTCAAAGGCATTTCTATGGATATCTTTAAAAATGAATATGTAGCGTTGATGGGGCCCAGTGGAAGTGGTAAATCTACCCTGATGAATATATTGGGATGTCTTGATTCTCCAACCGGAGGTAAATATATCCTTAATGGTAAAGATGTGAGCGGCATGCCCGACGATGACCTGGCAGGCGTTAGAAATAAAGATATAGGATTTGTATTTCAGCAATTTAACCTGTTACCAAGGCTTACAGCAGCAGAAAATGTAGCCTTACCCCTTATCTATAGTGGCGTAAGTAAAAAAGAAAGAATTGAAAGAGCTGCTGATGTATTGGGTAAAGTAAAACTTACAGACAGGATGCATCACAAACCCAATGAACTAAGTGGCGGACAGTGCCAGCGTGTGGCTATTGCCAGGGCGCTTATAAACGATCCTGCTATTATATTGGCAGATGAACCTACCGGTAACCTTGACTCTAAAACCTCCCACGAGATAATGGATATTCTCGGTAAGATACATGCAGACGGGAATACAATTATCCTGGTAACACATGAAGAAGATATATCCCATTTTGCCCACCGGGTGATAAGGCTTAGGGATGGAATGATTGAATCTGACGAGGTAAATGCAAACCCTATGATGATACCGCAGATGATTTAAATAAATTACAGAACTATTCTGATATTTTTTTGTTGCACTGAAATTGGAGCACGCCTTCAATAAAATCTATTAATAATATAAAATTTTTCCATAAAAGAATGGCTTTTAAGGTATATACTAAAACAGGGGATTTAGGCAAAACAAGTTTGATTGGTGGCACAAAAGTGCCCAAGAGTCATTTACGAATTGAGAGCTATGGAACAATAGATGAACTAAATTCTTATATAGGATTGAGCAATGATCATATTGCCGACGCTTCCATAAATATATTGCTAAAAGAAATTCAGGACCGTTTGTTTACCATTGGTTCTTCGCTGGCATGCGACCCGGACAAGGCGCCACTGATGAAGATACCTGATCTTAAACGGGATGATGTACTTCTTTTAGAGAATGAAATGGACAGGATGGATGAAGTGTTGCCAGAGATGAAATCATTTATATTACCCGGAGGGCATGTAGCGGTATCCACGCTTCATGTAGCCAGGTGTGTGTGCAGGAGGGCAGAAAGGATATGTGTGCATATGCAGGAAGAAAATCTCTTTGTAGATCCATTGGTAATTGTTTACCTCAACCGCCTTAGCGATTATTTATTTGTTTTATCAAGATATGTGGGACATTTAAAAGGGGTAGGAGAAATTCCATGGAAGCCAAGAATTACTAAATAGTTTAAAAAAAATCTCCTGAAAACAGGAGATTTTTTTTGTTGTACCGGAGAGCAGACTTGAACTGCCGACCTTCGGGTTATGAATCCGATGCTCTAACCAGCTGAGCTACCCCGGCAAACGGGCGGCAAAAATAAAGATATTTACCTATAACTTAAAATGATTTTAAAAGTTATTGCTAAATAAAGAAAAAATGCCCTCGTTAAGGGCATTTTTTTAAATGAGGCATTACTATTTCATTTCTGTAAAGTACTTATGAAACCATGGGATGGTTTCAATCCCTTTATAAAAATTATCAATATTAAATTTTTCATTCGGACTGTGAAGGTTGTCACTATCCAGCCCAAAACCCATAAATACAATCTTAATGCCCAGTTCTTTTTCAAATAGTGCACAAATTGGTATGCTTCCACCGCCTCTAACAGGTATGGGCGTTTTGCCAAAAGTGGTTTCCATAGCCTTGGCCGCCGCCTTATAAGCGATGCTGTCTATTGGAGTCATGTAGGGTTCGCCACCATGGTGCAATGTTGCTTTTACGGTTACATTGGCCGGAGCAATTTTTTGTAAATGATTAATGAGTATTTCTGTAATTTTTGCTGAAGTTTGATTGGGAACTAATCTGGCAGAAATTTTTGCAAATGCTTTAGCAGGCAAAACGGTTTTAGCGCCTTCTCCAATATATCCACCCCAAATACCATTTAATTCAATCGTAGGTCTGATGCCGGTTCTTTCACTTGTTGTAAAACCTTTTTCACCCCACAATTCTTTAATGCCCAGGTCTTCTTTAAATTCATTTTCATCAAATGGGGCTCTTGCCATCAGTTCTCTTTCTTCTGCTGTAGCAACTGCTACATCGTCGTAAAAACCGGGAATAGTGATATGGTTATTTTCGTCATGTAAAGAGGCGATCATTTTTGCAAGGATGGTAATGGGGTTTGCTACAGCACCACCATATACTCCACTGTGAAGATCCCTGTTTGGTCCGGTTACTTCTACTTCAATATAACTTAATCCTCTTACCCCAATATCAATACTAGGTGTGTCAAGGCTAATCATAGCGCTATCGCTTATCAAAACGCAATCTGCTTTTAGTAATTCTTTATTGGCAGCAACAAATTTACCAAGGTTGGGCGAACCTACTTCTTCTTCACCTTCAATACAAAATTTAATATTGTTTTCAAGAGTGTTTGTTTGCACCAAAATTTCCAATGCTTTTACATGCATATACACCTGGCCTTTGTCATCGCAACTGCCACGTGCAAATATTTTCCCATCAATAATGGTAGGGTCAAAAGGGCCGCTTTTCCAAAGTTCCAGCGGTTCTGCAGGCTGCACATCATAGTGGCCATATACCAATACAGTGGGTTTTGAGGGATCAATTATTTTTTCACCATATACAATGGGATGCCCTTCTGTGGGATAAATGTCTACTTTGTCTGCACCTGCTTCAAGCAGTCTTTGTTTAACCGCTTCGGCACAGCGTGTCATATCAGTTTTATTTTCACTTTTAGCACTCACACTTGGAATGCGCAGCAGTTCTAATAATTCTTCTAAAAAACGGTCTTTATTTTTTTCCTGGTAATCTTTCCAAGCCTGCATAATATTATTTTTTTAAGAATTGATATTGTAATGAGAGGGTACGAATATATAGCTTTTTTTTAAGCAGTATTTTATTTAAAATCTTTCTGTTTTTTTAGCAAATATTTCTGTAATTCATTTGCAAATTCCATTTATGTTCCATTAAATTTGCATTACGATTGCTTGTCAATTTATCAGCCTTTGTGTGGTTTCATTCACTTTCTTTTTTTGAATGTTACTATGCAAAGGCTGAGTCAATTTTAGCCTTCCTGTTTTCTGTTTGAGTTTAATTTAACCATAAAACCGACAATTATTAACAGCAATACAAATATTACGAGCAACCATTTTATAAGAGAAAATGTGGCGGTAAACAGGGCTATTCTTTCAGATCCATTACCGGCTAAGCTAATTAGCATGCCTGTATTTTCAAGAATATCTAAAAATCCGGCAATCACAGAGGCTATTGCAAATTTATTAAGCCATTTTGAAATACTTTTTTCCTGGGGTAAAACCTTTGCCAATTGAATACAGCAACTATATAAGAAAAGAGCATAGAAAACGAGAAATAAAAAATCAAAGTAAGTATTGATTTTGGCTGCAGCGATGATATCATTGTTCCAGGAAGAAAGCACGACCTGAACTTTTGTATGAGTACACGCTAATTCCAGGTTGATAATTCCGGATGGCGTGTTTGCAGTGGTTAGAGGCCTGCCTGTTATTATCATGATAAAAATCATGGTAATAGTGCCCGATAATAAAAAATAAAGCGTTGATCTTTTATGAAACAGATTCATATCGTTGTTGTATATAATCCCAATTTACAAGGTTCCACCAGTTGTTGATATAATCGGCTCTTTTGTTCTGGTATTTTAGATAATAAGCATGTTCCCATACATCAAGGCCCAATAAAGGGAAACCTTTAATTTCGCTGATATCCATTAATGGATTATCCTGGTTGGGGGTACTTCCAATTTTTAATTTTTTAGCATTATCAATATAAAGCCAGGCCCAGCCACTACCAAATCTTTTTGTACCCGCATCAGTCATTTGAGTTTTAAAATTTTCGAATGAAGTAAATTCCTGTTCAATGGCCTGTAATAATTTTCCGGATGGTTTATTGCCGGTAGATTTTGGTCTCATTGATTTCCAAAACAATTCATGATTATAATGTCCTCCTGCATTATTTCTCATCTTGGAAGAATATTTAGAAATTTTAGACAAAATATTTTCTACAGCATTTTCTGTTTGCAGTCCTTCTGCAGCAACAGCTTCTTTTAGAGATTTACTATATGCAGCAGCGTGCTTGCTGTAATGAATCTCCATTGTCTTTGCGTCTATAATATCTTCAAGTGCTGTATATGCATATGGTAATGGCTGTTGGTCAAAGCCTGTTTTATAAGCTGAAGTCCCCATCAATTTAACGGGCGTATTGCATCCTGAGATTAAGGAACTGAATCCAGAAAGGCCTAAAGACAGTGAAGCCGTACCAAGTGTAGTATTGATGATAAACTTTCTCCTGCTGTTTTCTTCCTGCTTTTTCATAAATTAAATTTTATCTGGTGAGAAATTATTTTTTCTAAAGCTATTTAAAAAGTTTTGAATCTTCCTGAATGTTCTAGTATAGTATTCTTTGTTAAAAAGCTGTGAGTCGTGCATAGCTTTGTAGGTAAGAAAAATACCTACAGGGGTAAGCACAATTACTGCCAGCCACATTCCAATAAAAGGTGTGGTAAGGTTTTCTTTTACAAATTTCTCTCCAAACATTCCTAATAGGTGAAATATCAAAAAGAAAATAATGGCCACCACTAATGGCATTCCCATGCCTCCTTTTCTAATAATAGATCCCAGCGGCGCTCCAATAAAAAATAATACCAGGCAGGCAACTGAAAAAGAATATTTTCTATGCCATTCTATTTTATGCAACCTTATATTTTTTTCTCTGCTCTCTGCATCATAACTATTAAACTGTATTGCATTTTTAATATCGTTGCCCACGGTAAGTGCCCTGTCGTTTATGATTGCATTTGCCGAGTCGGGAAATAATTTATTTTTAACTGCAAAGGCAGGATTTTTTTCTGCGATGTTCCATATGCTGTCCTTAATAGCAGTAAAATGCATATTTATATTGAGTGTTTGGTACATTTTATTATTTAAACTATCATCCACAATTTTTAATGAATCTATATTTTTAGAAAGTTGCCGTGAACTAAGCATCTGATGACTGTTTTTAAAAATACTGTCATTGGTATTCTGCTTTTGCAGAACACTTAGGTCAAATAATTTTTTAAATTCTTTAAAACCCAGCCTTATATATTCAGTAGCAGTATCAGTAGCGTTTCCCTGTTCCTGGTAACGAAATCCATTTTGCAAATTGAATTCCAGGAAATTTTTATCATCAGAAATCTTCATAATACCATTTTCAGCAACAATACTGTTATCCTGCAAAGGGTTGTTTTGTTCGTAAATGAGTACGTTACGGATGGTTTTGCCATCCGGATCTTTCTTACCTACTTTTATGGCGTAGGTGGGGATATAAGTAAAAAATACACCCTCCTTTAAATCAAAAGCCGGCTTCTTATAATAAATATCTGAGTAGAGTGTTTTAAATTTAAGGTTTGCATAAGGAATTACATAATTGGCAAAAAGATAAGTAATGCCACAGAGTAAAATTGTGAACCACATAAGGGGCCTCATAAATCGTAATAAAGAAATGCCTGCAGATTTTATAGCAACCAGTTCAAAACTTTCTCCCAGGTTTCCAAAAGTCATAATAGAAGAAATGAGAATAGCAATGGGCATTGCCAATGTAAGTAACGAGGCACTGGCATACCACAAAAACTGGCCAATAGTGATAAAGTCGAGTCCTTTCCCTACCAGGTCGTCAATATATTTCCACAGGCTTTGCATCATCAACATAAAAAATGCAATGAAGAACGTGGCAATAAAAGGACCTAAAAAAGCTTTTAATATTAGTTTGTCTAATTTTTTTATCATTTCCTTTTATGGCTGTTGGAAAAAAAAATTTTTCCTTAACTTTTCAGTATGACTGAGAAAACAAAAATAATGCTTTCTGTGCAGGAACTGGAGATTGTAAATGATACCAGTTGGATTTTAACGAAACAGGAAATAATAAAAAAAGTGTATGTTCTCTTTAATGAGCAATTACCTGCAATTGGTGAATTATTTAGTAGTACAAAAAAGGAATATCCGGGGAAACTGTTTTCTGCTGTTCCTAAAATTTCTAAAGGAGAAAATTATAACGGCTTACCCTATGTAATACTTGATTATCCAGCCATTTTTGAAAAAGATAAAATATTTGCAATGCGCACCATGTTTTGGTGGGGAAATTTTTTTAGTATTACCCTTCATTTGTCTGGTGAGTTTAAAGAAAAACATGGCAAGGATATTTTTACCAGGTTGGGGTTATACCCTGATGATTACTATGTATGTGTTAATGATAACGCATGGCAGCATCATTTTGAAGCTTCAAATTATATTGCCTTTAGTGAACTGCAAAAAAGTGGAGCGCAAAACTTAATTCATCAAAAAGACTTCCTTAAGATTGCAGTAAAAATCGATTTAAACAAATGGAATGATATAGACAGTTTGTTAGAAACTGCCTATAAAAAGATGATCCAATTATTAATTGATTAATTACCGATACGGTGAAACAGGTCTTTTACCTGGTATTCCCATAATTGGCTTTGATCTTTAATATCTTTTTTCTCTGCAAAATCTTTCACTATAAGGATAGTCTGATTGGTTACTTCCGATTTCTCAATAGAAAATTCAAAATATTCATCTTTGGCAGCATGTGTCCAATGAAAACGGATAAACTTTGCCTCTTCTTTGTCTAAAAGATCAGCTTTGTCCTCTGTTCCGTTCCAACCAAATGTAAATAAACCGTCCCGTTCATCCACTTTATCAGCAAACCATTCCTGTAATCCTGCAGGAGTGCTTAGAAATTCAAATAATATTCCGGGTGAGCATCTCACAGGATATTCTAACGTATATAAAATTTTCTTACTCATTATCTTTATTTAGTAAATACAACAGGCTGCAATTATAGGAAAAAATTTAACGTAGCAAAATATTTGTTCTATTATTTTAAAAGTATTTTTCGATCCACTATAATAATCCAACTTTCATGCCCCAACTTACTTTGAAAACAAATTTTTTGATTGATGACTAATTTATATTAAATTACGTTTATATCTGCCAATATTAAATAAATTCAAAAAATTCCAATCCTAACTTAATATTTATTTAACTACTTAAAACATTTGCTTATGAGTATGCGTCAGCTGAAAATAACAAAGTCTATCACCAACCGAGAAAGTCAAAGCCTGGAAAAATATTTGCAGGAAATCGGAAAGGTTGATTTGATTACTCCCGAAGAAGAAGTAAAACTGGCAGTATTAATTAAAAAAGGAGATGCGAAGGCATTGGAAAAACTTACAAAAGCTAATCTCCGTTTTGTAGTGTCAGTAGCTAAACAATATCAAAATCAGGGCTTAACATTACCCGACCTAATCAACGAAGGCAATCTTGGGCTAATTAAAGCTGCCCAAAGGTTTGATGAGACAAGGGGATTTAAATTTATTTCATATGCGGTATGGTGGATACGCCAAAGCATTCTTCAGGCGCTGGCAGAACAATCAAGAATTGTACGATTGCCTTTAAATAAAGTGGGTCTTACCAACAGGATCAGCAAAGCATATTCTCAATTAGAGCAGGAGTTTGAAAGAGAACCCACCCCCGAAGAATTGGCGTTTTTATTAGATATAGAAGTAGAAGAAGTATCTGCAACCCTGGGGTTATCTGCCCGACATGTCAGTATGGATCAACCTCTTTCTGATGGTGAGGACAGTACCTTAATAGATGTAATGATTAATCGTGACGCTATTGGAACGGATGATGAGTTGGTAGTGAAGGCATCATTGAATACCGAAATAGAGCGATCCCTCAGTACTTTAACCGAAAGACAAAAAGAGGTCATTCGCTTTTTCTTTGGTATAGGAATAGATCATCCATTAAGCCTGGAGGATATTGGAGAGCGTTTTAGTCTCACCAGGGAAAGAGTAAGACAAATAAAAGATAAGGCGATCACCAAATTAAGAACAGCGTCCCGCTGCAAATTACTCAGGAGTTACCTTGGTGCCTGATGTAGTTTCTTCTTAATAATATTTTCATATCCGTCCTAAAGGGGCGGATATTTTTTTAGTGTTATTATGTTTCATTCATTTCTGCTGGTTTATAAAAACATGAAAATATATTTCATGCCGATTTATCTATAGATTAGCCCAATACTTTACTATAGGCATTTACCAAACCCTACAGCACAAAAGCTATATGAAATAGCAGCCAGCACATCCCGAAAGAAGCGGGAGCTAAAAATGAAATTCCGCCTGGTATTAAAACTAATTGCATGGCATGCTACTATTGAGCAGGATTCATTTATTACTAATTCCCGAAATACAGTAATGAAAAAAGCCCCGCCTTTTGAAGGGCGAAGCTAATTTGTATGAAGAAGAAAATCTACTGTTATCTGGTGATGGTAAATATTTTGTTTAATTCTATTGATGCGTCATTGGTTCTTATCATGTAATCTCCGGAAGCCAAACCTATCAGGTTAATTTTAAAAGTATTGTTACCGTTTAAAATAGAAGCGTCTACTTTTTTAACCAATTTACCTTGCATATCATATACTAATAATTGTGTTCTCACAGACCTGTCAGACTTAATAACCACATTCAAAACATCAAATGCCGGAACAGGATAAATTACACTGCTGATGTTCTTAACCTGGCAATTTGTTCTTGCTACATCTGTATAAATAAACTGGCCATCTTTATCAATTTGCTTAATGCGGTAGAAAGCTGCACCACCAATTAAATCAATTTGTTGGTAGTTACGATTGCTGCTACTTGTACCTGATGCTGCTACCGAACCTATATTAGTCCAGGTAGTTCCATTGCTACTTCTTTCAATTTCAAATTTGCTGCTGTTTGCTTCCTGTGCTGTAGCCCATGAAATAAGGGTTCCTGTATTGGTACATTTTGCATCAAATTTGGAGAAGAGTACTGGGAGTGTACCTCCAAGAGCAGTAGGAGTAGTTAGATTTGGCGATTCTAAAGGATAAGTTGATAACCCCCCGTCAGATGAGACTTCATTTACAGCTGCTATTGAACCAGGTTCATTTACTATATATCCACCTTGAGGGTAACTGGCACCTTTGGTCCAGTATGTAATTTCGCATATAGGTGTCCATGTTGTTCCAATATTAACATTAGGAATCCCTGCAGCTTGGTTAAATGTAACCACCATCCTTCTATCAAAAGACTGGCCACCATACGAAACAGCAGTAACATTACCTGCTCTATTGTCAACTTGTTGAGTCCAAGCTACACCTGCAGCAAGTGGACCAAGTGGTACTGTAGTATTAGTAGGAGTCTCCATTAAATTTGCTGATTGAAAAACAGCACAAAGACCCAACCCATCAGCTAATACATTTGCTGTTGATATTAATTCGAATCGGAAAGTTACTGTGCCAGTTGCAGGGCCAGCCACATCTGGGTCAGCAGAACTATAATTACTTTGAGTAATCCTTAAGGAAATAACTTGAGCATTTGTTATAATTGCAAGGAAGGAAACCAGAGTTATTAATATAATTTTTTTCATGTTAAAATTTTTTGTTAGATCGGTATTTATATAAAGGCAATATTTAATTACAAACCACCTTCTTATTTAATTTCTCCGGGAACATGAGAAGTAACTATTTTATCAGGGTTAGTTGCTCCCGATGACTTACTAGAACTTGTTTGCGCAGTTGATGAAATTGACGTATTTGTCACACTAACATCCGCCGATGTTACGTTTCTATCAAGATTAGCATCACGAACATTATATACATTGCTATAACCCGCTATTGGACCTGCAATTACAATATTTATTGGAGTAATATCACTTGCTGTTACACTGCCATTTGCATTAACATCCCCCGGCCACAAACCATATTTTGTATTTCCGGGAGCAGTGGCTGCCAACAAGGATATCGGCGGTGAAGTTTTAGTAATATTTGCATAGACATTTACAATTTGAGAGAAATCATTTGAAAAATCACCAGTTACGTTTGAGGCTTTAACTATACTCATTCCACCCAAATGATTTCTATGCCTAACAACTATAAAGTTTCCAGCACCTTGTTTAGAAATTATCATTTGTGAAGGAGTAACACCGTCCAAACCAACGATAGTTCCATTATTTAATAAGAAAGCGGCCTCCCTTCCAATAGTTGTGGAGGAGTTGGCATCAGCAGGCAAACCAGAAGCGGGTTTTCTTAATTCAACTAAAATCCAATCAACAATATTGGCATTTGGAATAGCACCTACTAATTCAGTTCCTGGGTAATTGAATGGAGCTACTGTATAAGGTTGATTTAATGGAAGCAAACCATTTGCATTTATTGTTGTTCTCATTAAACCAGTAGGATTATTCCATCCACCTTTAATATATGCAGTAACATTCATCGTATAATTAGGATCTGCCAGTTTCCATTCCTGTGCCAACTCAGTTGCAGGAATACCTGTAGTACTTACATAATCATTTACAGCATCTCTTGTAACCGGTGTAAGCCTTGCATTCCATTCTGATCCTGATAGTCTCCATGGAACCAGGTTTGCTTCAGTATTAGTATTAAGTTCGCTTGTCATATAAGGATAACGCACATCTGTTGTAAAACCTGATCCTGCTGTTTGAGTAAAAGTATATTTTCTTTTTACTTCTCTTTCTGTTTGAGTGGGATCACCACCAGCAGATAAAGGAATCATTGTTACAGTAAGATCTGTTGGGGAAGTTCCTCCATTTGTAGTTACCTGCATATTTGTATTATTAAAAACCCGTGCAGCACCCGCTGTCCAACTGGTTCTTCTAACACTGCCAATAATTTCTTTGCTTGCTGCAAAAGTATAAGTTGCAGTAGCCGGCGAAGTAACCCTGAAAGAAGGATTAGCTATGGGATCAGTGGTGAAAACTCCATTGGTATGAGTGAGAGAATTGTTTACAACAGCAATTGCAGTTAGTTTAACTATATCTGCAACACCAGTTTTATTGATCACCAAATTTGCAATGGGCGATGCGCCGGCATTTAAATCTGAATTACCCGTTCCATACATTTCCAGGATACCGGCAGTGCCAACACCAGTATATGTACCCGTATTGGTATAGTTGCCCTGCACTTTTAATGCACCGTCGTTGTTAAGCGTTCCGGCATTATCTACATTGCCCTGAACGGTAACCTGTGCACCTGTTTGCATAAAAAAGGTGGCGCCGCTCTGAATGTTTAGCTGAGCCTGGCTTTGAAAGCCAAGTAAAACAAGGGCAGCAAAAGCAGTTTTTAATTTTTTGATTAACATATTTTTTGATTTTATCAGAAACGTAAAGCTAATAATGTTAAGTATTTATATTGCATCAACTTATTAGAATGTAATTTATATTTATTAAACGGTAGTTATTGGACAGATTTAACAAGAGATATCATTTAAACATAAAAATATAAATAAATTATTTAATTCACATACCACAAAAGGGTTATTTTTTTCAAATCTGAATAAATTTTCCCTTCTCATCTTTTTTACCCGAAATTTGCCCAATAAAATATTTAGATGGCAACAGAGATAAAAGTACCAACCGTTGGTGAAAGTATAAACGAGGTTACATTGGTAAAATGGTTAAAAAATGACGGTGAATGGGCTGAAAGAGATGAAGTAATTGCAGAACTGGAAAGTGAAAAAGCAACTTTTGAGATAAATGCAGAACAGGCAGGCGCAGTAAAGCAAATTGCTAAAGAAGGAGATACACTGGCTATTGGAGATTTGGTTGGTAATATTGATACTGAAGCGCAAAAGCCGGCTTCTTCGGCCCCGGAAGAAAAAGTAACCCCAGACAAAGCTATACAGGATACAGTAATAAAAGAATCCCCAAATACAACCCAGGCAGAAAAAGCCGTAACGGCTGATGTAAAAGCAACTCCTGTTGCTGCAGCCATCATTGCTGATAAAAAAGTAGACAGCCAAACCATAGTTCCATCCGGCAGCAATGGGAGAATTGTAAAGAAGGATGTATTGACAGCTTTGAATAATCCTGGCAGGAATCCTGAAAAAGCACTGTTCAGCCGTGAAGACCGGCCTGAAAAGATGAGCAACCTCCGTAAAACCATTAGCAGAAGGTTGGTGGAGGCTAAAAATTCTACCGCCATGCTTACAACTTTTAACGAAGTAGACATGGGACCTATCATGGAAATAAGAAAAAAATTAAAAGATAAATTTAAAGAGCAACATGGCGTAAATCTTGGATTCATGAGCTTTTTTACAAAAGCTTGTTGTTTTGCTTTACAGGAATTCGCATCTGTTAATGCCTACCTGGATGGAGAAAATATTATTTACCATAATTATTGTGATATCTCTATAGCGGTAAGTGCACCCAAAGGACTGGTGGTACCGGTTATCCGCAATGCAGAAAGCCTGAGCATGGCTGGTATTGAAGCTGCAGTAGTAGATCTTGCAACAAAAGCCAAGAATAATAAATTGACTATAGAGGAAATGACCGGAGGAACTTTTACCATTACCAACGGAGGTATTTTTGGTTCTATGATGAGCACTCCGATTATTAATATTCCTCAAAGTGCCATATTAGGGATGCATAATATTATTGAGCGGCCAATGGCTGTAAACGCCCAGGTAGTAATTAAACCTATGATGTACCTGGCACTTAGTTACGATCACCGGATTATTGATGGAAGGGAATCTGTAGGATTTTTGGTGAAAGTGAAACAATTACTGGAAAACCCTTCATTATTGCTTTTTGGAAAAGATCCTGTAAATGCACTGCTGGAATTATAACTTAAAATAACTTTAATATAGAGGCCGGTTTTATGCCGGCCTTTTTTTATCATGAGCCGATTCCATTCTTATTTATCATCTGCATCCATCATTCTACAATCCTATGATGGGGTAGAGCCATTTGTACATTATTTAAAAAAACATTTTGCTGCCAATAAAAAATATGGATCAAGAGACCGTAAATTAATAGCTTCCCTTTGTTACAGCTCTTTTAGAACTGTACATGCTTTACATGATGAAACAACTGAACAAAAAATAATTAAAGGCTATTTTTTATGCGAATCAAAAAGTAATCTTTTACTCAATGATTTGTATCCTGATTTGAATGAAAAAATTGAATATTCATTTATTGAAAAATGCCATTTTTTAAATATTCATTCATCAGCAATTTTTCCTTTTTTATCAGAGTTGAGTGATGATATTAATCATGATGCATTTACATGTTCTTTTCTTCGCCAACCCTTGTTGTATCTTAGGTTGAGGCCCGGTAAAAAAAATACCGTACTTGCAAAATTAAATACTGTTGCTGTTAAATTTGATCTGCTAAAAGAAGATTGTGTTGCGCTGGAGAATGCTACTTCACTTGATAAGGTTTTACGATTAAATAAAGAAGCGGTGGTTCAGGATTTTAATTCGCAACGGGTATTTGATTTTCCGGAAAATATCTTTCAGTTTTCATCCAAAGAAAAAAAAGTATCTGTATGGGATTGCTGTGCTGCCAGCGGAGGTAAATCTATTTTAATGTATGATAAAATGCAGGGGAATATTCAGCTAACGGTATCTGATATACGAAAAAATATTCTGCACAATCTTCAGCAAAGATTGCAGGAAGCAGTTGTACCTGTGTATAAAACTTTTGCAGCAGATTTGGCAAAGGCTGTTCCGGAAGATAAGGAAGACGTGTTTGATATGATTATTTGCGATGTGCCCTGCACTGGCAGTGGCACCTGGAGCCGCACACCGGAACAACTGGCATTTTTTAAAACTGGCAGCATTGATGAATATGCTTCCAGGCAAAAAAAAATTGCGGGCAATGCTGCAATGTTTTTAAAAAATGGGGGGTCAATGTTTTATATCACCTGCTCTGTATTTAAAAAAGAAAATGAAGCTGTGGTTGAAATTTTACAGAAGGAGCATTCGTTGCAATTGCTGCACATGCAATATTTAAAAGGTTACCACATGCAGGCAGATACCCTGTTTGTAGCGGTGTTGACAAAATAAGCCCGCAGCAATCGTATAAAAAAAGGCTTAACTTTTTTATAATTTCTTATTGTATTATTAAATTGCCGGGCACCGTCATTTTTTTTCCGGCCTTTACTTCAAAATAGCCACCAGCCTGTATTTGCTGCGTGCTGTTTAAAATACATTCTCCTGAAATGAGGGGATCAATAATGATGCTGCTGCCAGCCGGTAAATTTACCGGAGGTATAATATTATCCGCCCAGTTGGCAGCATTGTTCCAGCTACCATTTCCGTTAAAAGTATAAGTGCTACAGGTATTCAAATGGTTTATGGTTATCGGGTCAAAATAAAAACTGGTATCAGTATCAATATTCATTTTTATGCGGTAGCTGATATTTACTGGAGTAATCAAAGCACTAAGATCATCATGATAAGTAAAACTTCCGTTGGCAAAACTGCCCGAACCATTTTGTGAATGAATGCTGATGTAATCTGCATCTGCAGGCAGTTTTCGTTGAATTTCAAAACTCATAGCCGCATTGTTTTTTGCGGTCCATTTTATAAAAGTATTGCAACCCGCCTGTTGTATTTTTTGAGTATATAATCGTTTCAGAATAATTACAAATGCTTTTTTCATGTCGGGGATACCATAGCCAACTCTATCATCCGGCGTAGCGGCTTTGCTGGCAGATTCTTGCAAAGCACTGATAACCCCCATATTATTTTCTTCAGGAAAAGCCTGCCATAAGCAAGTCGCCAGCCCGGCCATATTGGGACATGCGAAAGAAGTACCACTGCTATATGCTGGTTGTCCTGTACTGGCATTAGCTATTACAGCATTTAATCCAACGGCGGCTACACCGGGTTTTATTTGACCATCGCTGCTGGGGCCATAACTGCTAAATGCTGCAATATTTCCCAGCGTATCAACAGCGCCTACAGACAAAACACTGTCTGCATCTGCAGGTGTAATTAAAAAGTGCCAAGGGTTAGTTCCTTCATTACCATTAGCAGTTATTATAAGCATACCTTTTCTTGCAGCCGCATCGCAAGCACGGGCACTGATGGTAGTGTTACCATCCATATCAGCATAAGTATGGTTGAGCGTTGGATCCTGAAAATCAGAATAACCCAGTGATATGCTGGCCATATCTGCACCGGAACTATCTGCACGTTCCAGACCGGCTGCCAGGTTTTGTTCTTCAATTACATACTCTGTTGCTACATCTTCTGTTCGATATAAGTAAAAAGATGTTTTGGGTGCAGTACCCACAAACGTGCCTGGCATATGGGCTGCGATGGTGCTGAAGCAATGCGTGCCATGAGAGTTGAAACCATTAACATTGGCTGCATTTAAAACAAAATCCCAAGTACCTAATATCTGGTTGTTGGTTCTTACACTATCAAAAGTAGGGAGGGTAAGATAATTAATAAATCCGCCATCCAAAAGGGCCATTTGCATGCCTTGTCCCTGAAAACCGAGGTTGTGTAAGAAATCTCCTTTATGAATTTTTACCTGGCCGTTGCTCAAACCATAGTTAAATGCAGGTGAGAGGGCTTCAGTAAAAACAGGTGTGGTAAAATTTTGGGGAAAGATGGCTGATACTTCTGTTTCAAATTTATTTCGGGGTGCATTCATTTCACTCATTCTGGGAGCAACAGCCGTATTTTTTTTTACAAAAGAAAAACTATTAATCTTAACTAATGCTGCCGAATCTGTTGTAAAAATAGCTACCTGGTTAAGCCATTTAGAGGTATTAAGAATAGTAACGGCTCCGGCTAACCGAATACTATCAATATACCTTGTGGTTATCGGAAGGTCGGTGCTATCTATCGCAATATTGTATTTAGTTCTCCGCTGTAATGCACGTGGGCTAAGGAATTCCCGGGGAGATGAAATATTGTAGGAATTTCCTGCTTTGTTAGTTAATTCAATGATATAGCGATTTAATTGAGCCTTACCGGGTAAGGCAAAAATTAAAAGGATAAAAAAAATCAGGCCTGTTTTTAGCATAAGATTGATAAGTATTACCCTTTATTACCGGGTGATAAAGGATAAACAATAACATCCATTCTTTATATATGTTCATTATTTAAACTAAACGGTATCATACGCCCACTTTATCCAGGTAGCACCCCATGTAAAACCACCCCCAAAAGATGCCAATATAATATTGTCTCCTTTTTTAAGTTGTTTTTCCCATTCCCACAAACATAACGGTAATGTGCCGGCTGTAGTATTACCATATTTCTGGATATTGACCATTACTTTTTCTTTTGGCAGGTCCATCCTGCTGGCTGTGGCATCAATAATACGCAGGTTTGCCTGGTGTGGTACCAGCCATGCAATGTCATCAGCAGTTAAATTATTTCTTTGCATCAGTTCATAACTTACATCGGCCATACCTTTTACGGCAAATTTAAATACAGCCTGACCTTCCTGGTATACAAAATGTTCTTTGGCCATTACAGTTTCTATTGTAGCTGGTTTTGCAGAACCCCCTGCTTTCATATGCAGGTGCTTTGCTCCACTGCCATCGCTTTTCATTATACTATCCAGCACTCCACTGCCATCCTGGCTTGGTTCCAGCAAAACTGCTCCGCCACCATCTCCAAAAATAATACAGGTAGCCCGGTCAGTATAATCAATTATAGCACTCATTTTATCTACACCTACTACAATTACTTTTTTATAACGGCCACTTTCTATATAAGTGGCGCCGGTGGTAAGTGCAAATAAAAACCCTGAACATGCTGCACCTAAATCATAACTGAATGCGTTTTTTATTCCTGTTTTATCGCATATTAAATTGGCCGTTGCCGGAAAAACCATATCAGGCGTAACAGTAGCACATATCAAACAATCAATTTCCGACGGGTCTATGCCTCTTTTAGCCAATAATTCTTTTACAGCTTCGGCTCCCATATCACTGCTGCCCAAACCCTCTCCCTTTAAAATCCTTCTTTCTTCTACTCCTGTTCTGCTTCTAATCCATTCATCGTTGGTGTCTACCATCGTTTCTAATATTGCATTGGTTAATCTGTATTCGGGAACATATCCGCCCACGGCTGTGATGGCGGCAGTAATTTTTTGCATGAATTAAAGTTTAGTAAATTTTATAATTTGTGTGGTTTCTAATTGTAAAAATAAGGGTAATTATGATTCGGTATTTTTTAAGACCATGGCTGATAAAATATCCTTATTTTCGCTATCCTATTTTATTTGTAAACTATGTACGCATATCTGGAAGGAAAATTTACTTACAAAAGCCCGGCTCAGGTTTATATAGATGTGAATGGGGTAGGATATGAAGTTAATATAAGCTTAAACACCTATTCTGCAATTCTATCGCAGGAAAAAGGTAAATTGTACACACATTTACAGGTTAAGGAAGATGGGCATGTATTGTTTGGGTTTAGTGAGCGGGAAGAAAAGGAAATGTTTCTTTTATTAATAAGCGTTTCGGGTGTTGGTGCAGCTACTGCACGCATGATGTTGTCATCATTAAAATCTGAGGAAGTGAGGATGGCTATTTTGACTGCCAATTTAAAATTGATTGAAAGCGTAAAAGGAATTGGTAAAAAAACAGCAGAAAGGTTGGTGCTGGAATTAAAAGATAAAGTAGGAAAACAACCATCCGGTACTGATTTATCATTGCCGGTAAACAATAGTTTAGAACAGGATGCGTTTACAGCTTTGACTGCTTTGGGAATTTCCCGTCAACAGGCAGAGCTCTCTATTCAAAAAATTATCCGTGCAGAGCCCAATATTATTCAATTAGAAGATTTAATAAAAAAAGCTTTAAAAGCAATTTGAGAGAAATTCTACGTTAACTTATTTACGGGATGTTGCTTATTAGAAAATCTATTTATACAATAATGGCATTGTGTGCTTTGCCTCTTTTGTTATCATTGTATAATTCAGGCAAATCATATGCCTCCGGAACAAATCATACCTTTAATTTACAGGATACACTTCCTCCTATCAATTATAGGGATAGTCTTCATTTTCCTATCAAAGACAGGAGGGGCGATTTTATTTCCGGCTCCTCAAAAAGTACCTATGATCTGCAAACCCCTTCCAACATTAAAGATTCTGTAGTGTACGATGCCATTACCCGCAGATATATAGTATATGAAAAAATTGGGGAGCGTTATTATAGAATTCCCACCATTTATAGTTTTGATGAATATTGGCAGATGCGTAACCGCCAGGCAGAAATAGAATATTTTAGAAGAAGGGCCAATACAACCAGTTTATTAAACAGGAACCGTTTTACCAAACCTAAATTATCGCTGGCAGATGGACTCTTTAACCGTTTATTTGGTAACGGTAAAATTGAAATCAGCCCACAAGGTAATGTAGATATTACTGCAGGGTACCAGGGTCAGCGTATAGATAACCCAACTTTGCCTGAAAGAGCAAGGAAAAACGGGGGACTTGATTTTAACATGAATGCCCAGGTGAATGTAAATGCCAGCATTGGAGATAAAATGAAATTCCCTATCAACTACAACACCCTGGCCAACTTTGACCTGGAAAACCAGTTGAAATTAGACTACACCGGAAAAGACGATGAAATATTAAAGAGGTTTGAAGCTGGTAACGTAAACTTTCCAAGCAGGGGAACTCTAATACCGGGGGCGCAGCAGTTATTTGGTTTAAAAACACAATTACAGTTTGGAAAACTATTTATTACAACAGTACTGGCCAATCAAAAATCACAACGGCAGAGTGTAGATCTGCAGGGTGGTGCAGCATCGCAGCCTTTTGAAATAAAAGCAGATGAATATGAAGAGAACAGGCATTTTTTGATAGCACAATATTTTAAAAATAAGTACAATGCTGTAATGAGCAACCTGCCCGCAGTTACCAGCCCGGTGCAGATTTTAAGAATGGAAGTATGGGTAACCAACCGAAATGGTACAACCACCGAAACAAGGGATGTGGTAGGCCTGATGGATCTGGGAGAAAATCAACCTTTTCAGCAACCACCTACTATTAATGTTTTAACCAGTGCCGAAATTCCTTCTAATAATACCAATGATCTATATGCTAAAGTATTGAACCAGCCGGATGCAAGGAACCCTGCAAGGGCATTTATCAATCTCACCTCTCTAGGCCTAAGTCCTGTGCAGGATTTTGAAAAAACTTTTGCCCGCAAACTGGATTCTACACAATATACATTTAACAGGCAGGCAGGTGTAGGAACTTTATCGCTTAGCCAGCCATTGCAAACAGACGAAGTATTAGGCGTAGCCTATCAATATACTTTTAACGGTCGTATTTACCAGGTGGGTGAATTTTCACAGGATGTTCCGCCCGATAGTTCTTCGGCCACTCAAAAAGTATTGTTCCTTAAATTATTAAAAGCAACATCTCAACGCCCCACGCTTCCTATCTGGGACCTGATGTTGAAAAATGTGTACACCATTGGTTATGGTGTGCTTACTCCTTCTGATTTTAAACTGGATGTTTTATACCAGGAACCGGGTTTAGGTACTAAACGTTATGTGCCTTTTGGAGATAAAAACCAGGGTGCCCCGATTATTTCATTGATAAACCTTGACAGGCTGAATAGTCAAAATGATCCACAGCCCGATGGTGTATTTGATTACGTAGAAAATTTTACGGTAATATCACAATACAGCCGTGTAATTTTTCCAGTGCTGGAACCTTTTGGCCGTGATCTGGCCGTGCAGGTTTATAATACCGTTCCATCTACAGCAAAAGATACTTTGTATTATGCTTTGTATGATTCAATTAAAGCCGTTGCGCAGCAATTCCCCAATCTAAACAGGTTTGTATTAAAGGGTTCTGCTAAAACCTCCGGATCATCCGATATTAGTATTGGATATAATATTCCGGTGGGATCTGTTACCGTTACTGCGGGAGGCCGTTCTTTGCAGGAGGGGGTAGATTACGATATTAATTACGATTTGGGAACCATAAAAATTACCAACCAGGCAATCATCAATGCAGGATTACCAGTGCAGGTTAATTTTGAAAACAATGCTTCTTTTGGTTTGCAACAGCGCTCTTACCTTGGTTTAAGGCTTGATTATTTGGCAAAGAACACCGCCAAAGAACAACTATCTATTGGAGGTACCATCGTAAGGTTGAGTGAAAGGCCGTTTTTTACCAAAGTAAGTTATGGAGAAGATCCCATCCGAAATGCTATGTATGGGTTGGATGTAAACTACCGCAAAGAGTTGCCCAGGCTTAGCAAACTATTGGATAAACTTCCTTTTTACAACGCTGCTGCGCCATCTAACATAAATGTATATGCAGAAGGCGCCATGCTTGACCCCGGTCATGCTCCACAAATTGGAAAAGGCAAAGCTGGTATTGTAAATATTGATGATTTTGAAGGCAGCAAGTCAGGTATAGATCTTCGTTTTCCACCCATTAGCTGGGCACTGGCTTCTGCTCCTGCAGGTGCTACCGACGAGTTTAACCAACCATTATTTCCAGAGGCCTTGCTAAATGATAATATAAATTATGGCAAACAAAGGGCAAAAATTGCCTGGTATCAGATAGAACAAACCCTGCAACAATATAAAGGTACTAATAACCCTTTGGGCTCAAATGCAGAACTACTCAGCGATCCCAGAACAAGGCAGGTATATCAAAAAGAAATTTTTCCGCAGCGTACTACCGGTTTTGGAGAAAGTCAATTGGTAACTTTTGATTTGTCTTATTACCCTGCCGAAAAAGGACCCTATAATTATGAGTCGGGCAATTTAAAATTAAATGCCAACGGTAAGTTTAAAAATCCAAAGAAAAACTGGGGTGGTTTAATGCGGGCATTAGATCAAACAGATTTTGAAACCAGTAATATTGAGTTTGTAGAATTTTGGGTACAGGATCCTTTTATTGCAACTCCTGCCAATCCTAATATCGGTAACTCCAGCGGTGGTAAATTATATTTTAACCTGGGAAATGTGTCGGAAGATATTTTAAAAGATGGCCGCAGGTTTTATGAAAATGGCCTGGCCACTCCCAATGCACCTGCCCCGGTAGATAATACCAATTGGGGCGTAGTGCCCCGCAATCCTATCCAGGTAACTACGGCATTTAGTAATATTCCCCAAGACAGGTTATTCCAGGATGTGGGCCTTGATGGATTAAATGATACTTCAGAAATTAGTAAAAGGCAGGCTTACCTTGCAGAATTGGCAACTAATTTTGGCACCGGCAGCAGGGCCTACCAGGATGCATTAAAAGATCCATCTGCAGATAATTACCAGAATTACAGGGATGCGGCTTTTGGTGGAAATGATGGTATTTTAGAAAGGTATAAAAATTACAACAGTCCTCAGGGTAACTCTCCAATTTCTGATGGAGGAGAGTTTTCCAGCGCAGCTACTTTATATCCTGATGCAGAAGACCTGAACAGGGATAATACACTGAATGAAACAGAAGAATATTTTCAATACATCGTAGATATAAAACCAAGCGCAGCGCCGGAAATGGCAGTGGGTACCAATTATATTGTAGATAAAAAAGTGGTTACGGTAAACCTGCCAACCGGTCAATCCCGTAATGAAACATGGTACCAGTTTAGAATTCCTATCGGCAGCTACGATAGAAAAATCGGTAATATCCCCGATTTTAAATCTATCCGGTTTATCCGCATGTTCATGACAAATTTTGAAGACAGTGTAACCATGCGTTTTGGTTCCCTGCAACTTACCCGTAATATTTGGCGCAAGTTTCAATATGGAGTAGATTCTACCGGTTTATATACCCCACCTTCCTCAGCACCATTAAATGTAGGAGCTGTAAATATTGAAGAAAATGACAAGCGTGTGCCATTGCCTTACCGCACTCCAAGAGAAATACAAAGGGTGCAAACGCTTAGCAATAACGGTGTTAATTTATTGCAGAATGAGCAGGCCATGCAGTTGCAGTTTTGTGATCTTTCGCAAAACGATGCCAAAGCAGTGTTTCAAACATTTGCAAACAGAGATTTGAGGCAGTTTCGCAAACTGCAAATGTACCTTCACGCAGAGAGAGCGCAGAAATCAGATCCAGGTTCTATACAGGATAAAGACCTGACTGCAGTAGTAAGAATGGGAACCGATTTTGTAAGCAATTATTACGAAATTAGGATTCCACTCATACTCACACAGCATGCAGCGGGAAGTTTAAATCCGGATTCAGATCAATACAATGATACATTGTGGAACCCGCTGAATTCGATGGATGTAGATCTAACCATATTAACCAAACTCAAGCAGACAAGAAACCTGAGCAATACACCATTAGGCCAGATTTTCCGTCAATTACAGGATAACGGTCATGAGTATTCTGTAATGGGTAGCCCAAATCTGGGTGAGATAAAAGGAGTATTGATTGGTGTGGAAAATACCAACGCAAGTGAACCTGTTTGCGGCGAAGTTTGGGCCAATGAATTGCGCCTTTCTTCCCTGGATGAAAAAGGTGGTTATGCAGCATTGGGCAGGGTAGACCTTTTGCTCTCCGACCTTGGCACCATTTCTGTTTCTGCCAATATGCATACCAGCGGTTTTGGAACTTTGGAACAAAGGGTAAATGACCGCTACAGGGATAATTTTTTACAGTTTGATGTGGCCGCTAACCTGGAGCTTGGTAAACTTTTACCAAAAAGTGCTGGAATGTCTATTCCTGTATTTGCCAGTTATTCTCAAACAACCAGCTCACCGGAGTATGACCCCTATGACCAGGATATAAAATTAAAAGACAAATTGAGGGATGCCAACGGAACGGCAAAAGATTCTATCCGCAATGCTTCCATTGATTTTACTTCTATAACTACAGTAAATTTTACCAATGTAAAAAAGAATAAAACCAATGGTAAAAAACCAAAGATCTATGATATAGAAAATGTGGATGTGAGTTACTCTTATATAAAAACAAGGAATCACAATCCTTTAATTGAATACAACGATGTAACAAGGCACAGGGGTGCATTGGGGTATAATTTTTCTCCTCAGCCAAAATACTATGAGCCATTTAAAAAATTATTTAAGAAAACCAAACATCACTGGTTTGACCTTATTAAAGATTTTAATGTAAACTATGTGCCTTCACAGTTAAGCTTTAGGGCAGATATCAGCAGGCAGTTTGGAGTGGTAAGGCCAAGGAGTATCGGCACATCCAAATACGCCATTCCAGAAACCTATGATAAGTATTTTGTTTTTCAACGGGATTATATCATGCGCTGGAATTTTACACGTGCACTTGCCTTTGATTATACAGCTACCAATAATTCCAGGATAGATGAACCCATAGGAAGAATTGACACTAAGCAGAAAAAAGATTCTGTAATTCGTAATTTATTAAAGGGTGGAAGGAATACGCTGTTTTATCAAACTGCTAATTTCTCTTACACTTTGCCAACGGCCAAATTACCTTTGCTGGACTGGACCACTATGAATGTAAAATACCAGGCAACTTATCGCTGGATTGGTGCTTCGAGGCTGGCAGTAGAGCTGGGCAATACATTAGAAAACGGGCAGCAAAGAGAGGCCAACCTGCAAATGGATTTTACCAAGCTTTACCAAAAATCCAAATGGCTGAAACAACTTGATGTGCCTTCCAACCCGGAGGATAGGGAGAAATGGAGAAACCGTATTACTAAAGTAAAAGATAGTGTAACATTAAAAAGCGGAAAGCGGGTTGAAAGAACAAGAAAAATTCTGGATAAAACTGCTGTTCCTTATGTTGGTACTGGGCCAAAGATTTTTGGCAAATTACTTACCAGTATCAAAAATGTAAATGTAAGTTTATCGGAAGATGCCAACACCAGGCTTCCCGGGTATACGGACAGTACACAGTTTGTGGGGCAAAATTTTAAAAGCATGGCTCCCGGTTTTGATTTTATTCTTGGCTATCAGCCAGACACTACCTGGTTAAATCAAAAAGCTACGAAAGGACTTATAACAAAGGATACGAATTTTAATTACCTTTTTCAGCAAACGTTTAATCAGCGACTTACATTGAGTGCCCAGGTAGAACCAGTGAGGGATTTAATTATCACGGTAAATATGACCAAGTCGTTCAATAAAAATTTCAGCGAAACTTTCCGTTTCATAGATACCACCGGTGGTTCAAACAGAACATTCCAGCACCTGAATCCTTATGTAGGCGGAAGTTTTGATGTGTCATACATTGCTTTTAAAACTTTGTTTGGCAAGTTTGATCCCAACCGTGTTTCTCAAACTTTTAAAACTTTTGAGAGCAACAGGATTATTTTATCAAGACGACTGGGTGAAAAAAATCCATATACCAATAACCAGGTGGGAGCAGATGGATATTATTTAGGTTATACAAAATATGCCGTAGATGTATTAATCCCTTCTTTTATTGCTGCATACACTGGCCAGGATCCTGAAAAAGTTTCACTTATCAAACAGCAAAATCAAAACATCCGTTCCAATCCTTTTAAAGCTATTATGCCTAAGCCAAACTGGAAACTGGATTACAACGGATTGAGCAGGGTAAAGGGCCTGGATAAAGTGTTTACTAATTTTACATTGTCGCATGGTTACAATGGTACCTTAAGTATGAATGGATTTACATCGGCATTGTTATACAGGGATGAATCCCGCTTTGGTTATCCATCTTTTTTCGATCCACAATCCGGCAATTTTATTCCTTTTTTCCTTGTGCCCAATGTTACTATTACCGAACAGTTTTCGCCATTGGTAGGATTTGATATGATGTTTGTAAATCAAATGCAAGCTAAGTTTGAATACAGTAAAACAAGAACACTGAGCCTTAGTTTATTTGATTACCAATTGAGCGAAGTGCGCAGTACTGAATTTGTTATTGGTGCAGGGTATCGTAAAAGAGGCTTGAAATTATTGGCCGGATTAAAACTCCCTAAGTTCCTTGACAAAGATGGTAAGGGTACCCTCGATAACGAAATTAATTTCAGGTTAGATTTAAGGATACGGGATAACGTAACGGCCAACAGCAGGCTGGATCAGGATAATAATTTTGCTACAGGTGGCAGCAAAGAAGTTACCATTACGCCTACCATTGATTATTTCCTGAACAACAGGGTAAATCTTAAATTGTATTTTGATCAACGAAGAGTTACACCTTATATTTCCTCAAGTGCACCAACGGTAAACACAAGAGCCGGTGTGCAGGTAAGGATATCGCTGGCACAATAAAGCATAAAAACAGACCTTTAAAATCCTCACTTCTAATGGGGATTTTTTATTGATACGTGCTGCTAAGTAGCATTGTAATACTAACCGGAATTTCATTTTAGGCTCCCGATTCTATCCTATCGTGTGGACACAAATACAAGAGGAACACAGATGACATGGATTTGTATGATTTTGTAATTGGTTAAACTGTTTACTAACCCAGGAATCAGCTTTTTAATTTTATAAACAGAGGATTATCCTGCTTCGCAGGATGTTGGATCAGCAAAACAATCCAAATTTTTTTGCAAAGCAGAAAAAAATATGTGTTCATCGGTTAAACCTGCCGGCAGGCAGGCTTGTCTACCGGCAGGTAGATCCGTGTCATCTGAGTTCCAATTTTTTCACATCAAAGATGTGTCCACACGGTAGGATTCTATCGGGATGTGCTGGCTGAAATTTCGTATAGCTTTTGTGTGGTAGGGTTTGGTAAATACCGATAGTAAAGTATTGGGCTAATTTATAGATCAATCGTTATAAATTAATATCCCTGGTCTATTGAAAACGATAAGAGGTTGCAGATAAGGTACTTTGTTTAATAAATAATTTTGCTGATAGATTTGTGTTTCATATTATCCAACTTGTATATTCTGCCTGCGCTAAGACAGTCTCACAAATAATTGTAGGATTGAAATAGAGAGAGATTTATAAAACGATATTAACTGTGGTATGGCTTAATTGAAATGCTGATAATAATAAACCAGTTTAAAAAAAGCCCCGGCTTAAAAAAGCCAGGGCATATATCACTAAAAGTTTTGCTTATTTTACTTTCTTTAAAAGCATTACGTAGCCGCACAAATCTTTCTTTTTCTTTTTATTAACCTGCAGGGGTTTGATCATATGGTATTCGGTAAATTTTGGGATATAATCGTAGCGGATCACATTCCCATCCACATCTCCCCACATTTTTTTCTGGTACACTACCTGTTTTTCATTCCAGTCAAACATACGCACTTCATATAATTTTGAAGTCATATCGCCTATAAATACAAACTGGTACCAACCTCCCTGTGTGAGAGGAACGATTACCGGCACTTCGTATTCGCTTTCCATTGTTACACTGGCTTCTTTAACTACGATAAAACCTGCCAGGGCAAGGTTTGCTTTAATACTGTCAGCTTGTTCTTTAATGGAAATATTGTTGCAGGGAGCTTGTCGTATAACATTTTGTGAACGGGCACTATAACCTGCCGAAAAAATAAATAATAATAAAAAAAATAATGAACGGTTTTTCATTGTACGAGGCTTGCGATAAATTGGATTAGCAAGTTTAAGGTAAATTGGCCAACTAACCTAATGTTATAACTAGCTTCTAAACGGAATGGATCTGCTAATATTGTGGCTATCATTAAATTAACTCAAATAACAGGAAAAGTTTATAATGTTAATTGGCATTACTGACCACATAAAATATTGTTATTATCATTGCTTGAAAAAATAATACGTACCAGCCTGCTGAAGACAGGTGATTACCAGGTCGTTGATACACACATGTGGGGGAAGGCTGGCACAATAATAAATAGTATCTGCAATATCTTCGGGTGTTAAAGGAATATAATCCTGGTAAGCAGCAGTGGCTTTGTTTTCATCTCCCTTAAATCTCACAATAGAAAATTCTGTTTCCACTGCGCCGGGGTGTATGCCTGTAACTTTAATACCGTATTTTAATAAATCTATCCGCATAGATTTATTGATGGCATCTACAGCAAATTTGCTGGCACAATACACATTTCCATTTTCATACACTTCTTTACCTGCTATAGATCCCAAATTTATGATATGCCCCTTGCCTGTATTTTTTATAAATGGTAATAATGCTCTTGTTACATACAAAAGCCCATGCACATTGGTATTTAACATGGTTTCCCAATCATCCATATCTGCATCATCAAATGCATCTTTTCCCAATGCAAGGCCTGCATTGTTTACCAGGATATTTATTTGCTGCCATTCTTCGGGCATCGCTGTAATGGCGGCAAATACTGCTTCTTTATCCTGCACATCAAAACAAAGCGTAAGTACTTTTATCCCATAACTTTCTATGAGTGCTTTTTTTACCGATTCAAGGCGCTCTTTTCTTCTACCCGTAATAATAAGGTTGTATTTTTCTTTTGCAAATTTTTCTGCACAGGCTTTTCCAATTCCGGAAGTTGCACCCGTGATGAAGACGGTTTTGTTCATGAATGCAATGTAAGAAAAGGAAGGGAAAGAGGAAGGTCAAAAAAGTAAAAAGTAAAAAGTAAAAAGTCAAAAGTAAAAAGTCAAAGGTAAAAAGTCAAAGGTAAAAGTCAAAGGTAAAAAGTCAAAGGTGAATGACAAAAGGAAAGAAACGAATAACGAGAAACGAATAACGAATAACGAATAACGAGAAACGAACAACGAGAAACGAGAAACGAACAACGAGAAACGAACAACGAAAAACGAACAACGAAAATGCATTTATAAATTATCTAATCAACACCAGGTATCCCTTCTTATTTTTCACCTGGCCTTTATAAGTAATGCCCTGTGCCACCCATACGAATGTAGCCATATCCTGCGGCTTGCCTTTGAAGATGCCGTTCCACCCATCCTCTATTTTTGAAGTAGAAAAAACCAGTTCACCAAAGCGGTTATATATTCTGAAATAAGTGAGCGATTTCATACCAATTAAAATAGGTCTTGCTACATCATTTAAGCCATCGCCATTGGGTGTAAATGCAGTTGGCACATACATATCGGGGTCTATTCTAAATACAGTTACATTAATGCTGTCTGTGCCAACACATCCATTTGCATCTCTTCCGGTAAGTATGTATTTTATACTATCCCTTGGGTTGGCTACCGGGTTGGCAATACCAGGATTACTAAGCCAGGTAGCCGGAGTCCAGGTATAAGTAAGTGCGCCGGTTGCATGCAGAAAAAGTGGTTCGTCTTCTACAATACTGGTATCCCGCGGGCCTGCATCTACATTTAGGACAGGAATTACTTTTACCATTATGGTATCATTAATGGGCTTGGCACAACCGAGCGTATCCGTTACTGAAACGATGTATGTTATATTTCCCCTTGGCCTTATTGCAACAGGATTGGCAATGTTCCTGTCTGATAAAAAATTGGGTGGGCTCCAGGTATAACTGCTGCCGCCGCTGGCGTTTAACTGCACGTTAAAACCAAAACATATAGTTGCATCATTTCCTGCAAAAGCCTGCGGATATGGTACTACAGTAATCTTTATATCAGATTGAGCCTGGCACTTACCTATATTACCTATTACGGTATAAGTAATGGTACTGTCTGGCCTGGTAAAAGGATTTTTTATACTGTCGCTGCTGAGGTATAAATCCGGTAACCAGGTATAACTAATGGCATCGCCTGTTGTGTTTAGTTTGTAACCATCATTTATGCAAATAGAAGTATCATTACCCGCATCAATAGTAACCTGTGCTTTTACATCTACCAGTACAGAGTCTGTATTAAAACATCCAAACAAATCAGTAAAACGCACCCGGTAAGTAGTGGGCACATTGGGGCTTACTAATGGATTAAAAGAAGCTGTATCATTAATCATATAAGT
>JBBRFX010000020.1:0-34082 GCA_038241275.1 Chitinophagales bacterium | reverse complement strand
TAAAGGTAGCCGTTTTTTGCAATGGTTTGCAGGGGTGCCACCAGTGGCTGTTTGCTGCTGCCGGCCTGCACCTGCATTACGCCGCTACTGCCCGCTATAAAATTAAACTGGTTGTCAAATAGTACCCAGTTTAAATAAGCCTTTGGCTTGCTAATGTCATATTCACGGTCATTGCTTAAGAAATCAGTTAAATGGGGGCTAAGGGCGTTACTCACTGCTGTGCTATTGCCACTTAATAATTTTCCGCCACTGCTGCCTATTACCCCACCGGTTAACATTCCCAGAATATCAGGCAATAGATTTACACCTTGATCAGGAGACTGTGTAGCCGTATTATAAAAGGCAAAGGTATTTATCTGCACCTGGTCGCCTTTCATTACTTTTAATACAAGTCCGGGGCCGCTTTTTTTATTTACTCCAGATGATGCATTGAGTATGCTCACTTTTGTATTAATGCCGCCACTGTCAAAACCGCCTGGCTTGGCGCCTGCCGTAGTCACAGGCGTATAAATATTGGTAAACAAAGCATCTTCTACCGCCATGGGCCCGGGCTCCATAGTGGCCTGGTACACACTGGTATCCCTGCCTTCGGTAAGTACGGTACGCACATTGCCCATGTGGTCGCTTATAAAATAATCATATTCATAAGCGTAGTAGCTGGCCCCTGTCTGGCTGTTTCTTTTTTTAGCATAGCGTATCCTGCCTCCTTCTATCATGGCATATTGCAGGGTATCATTTAAATAAACAAAGCCGCCCAGGTACTGGTAGTTTTTTACTTTTAAACCTGCAGGAGTATAAGTATTTACCTTTTTACCCAGCTTAGTGCCACCTGCATCGTAGTAGTAATATGTGGTGGCCTTACCAGCTATTACAATAGAGTCTGCCTTATCCAGTAAGTTAAATACCGCCCCGGCTCCATTGGCTGTAGTATGCATATGGCGGTTATTGTCCCTGTTAATATTCCCATTGGCATCATAGGTATAATCATCCCCTGCAGAGCTGCTGTCTTTAAAATCTCCCAGGCTGCCACCTGCTGAAGCAAGTTCTGTTACTTTTTGCAGGCGGTTGCTGTAAGAAAAATATTGATAGTTTAAACTGTCTATAATTGCTGAGCTTCCTATGAGCAAACCACGTTGGGTCATGCTTTGTATATTGCCATTGGCATCAAAACTTAAATTGCTTACAGAAAAATCTGCCTTGTCTTTTGTCCATGCTGTGCTGCCACTGTTTTGCTGACTAAAGTTTGCAGACAGCAAGCGGTTGGTATTGTCATAGCCATAGCCATAAGCCCTCACATTGCTATCCCCTGCGGCCCGCCATTTTATACCCGCTTTGTTGCCATCAAGCTGTGTATTGGTAAAACCGTAATCGTATGAAATGGTTTCGCCAAAATAAGCAGAAGGGTTCGTATTATTTACATGATTTTTATTAATGCCAAGCAGCCAGCCACGTATATTGTATGCATATTGCTGGGTTTCGATAGAGTTTCCAATTATCTTATTATCCAACTGCCCCAGCTCATTGTAATTGTGCTGTGCAATGGTTTTATCCCCCAGTCCATCAAAATTTTTAATAAGCGTTTTTAACCTGCCTACATGGTCAAAACTGTATTTGGTAAGAACAGTATGTGTTTGTGCATTGGTACCGCTTTTTTGATGAGCCATGTGGCTGCGCAAAACCCGGCCTGCAAAACTGTACTGCACCGTAGCCACATCTGTGCCTCCGCTATAATTAGTTTGCTTGCTTTGTATGCTGCGTCCATACTGATCGAAATAACTGATATTGTACAGGTAATTTCCAGTCTTTAGCATGAGGCTTTTGCTACCGGTAGGGGTTCCCCGAATGCGCTTGCTTTGAGTTTGCTGTTGTGCATACAATGGCGAAGCATTGTAGCTGGTAATAAAATTGGTGCTATTAATATGCGTGCCATCTAATGAGGCACTGAAGGGTGCACCAGAAGAATTGATCCAGTCATAATTATCATAATAAACTTCGCGGGTTACCGTATAGGTGCCGTTAAGTGTAGGATAGGCCAGGCTGCGGGCGGCCTGTGCCCAAATACTGTCTTTCGTAAGAGCAGTAGTAATAACTCCACTTTTTGAAGGCCGGCTCTGTGCATCATACAATACAAATGCCCACTGGTTAGTGTTACGCAGGTTCGGATCCTGTGTCATCACTGCCCTGTCGTACAGGTCGTAAGCAACATAGGATTTGCCTTTGCCTGGTATGCGTTTCATAATAGTTCTGCCCCTGGCATCATAATAATAGGCATAACAGAGGTTGTTATGAATTGTTGTATTGGCAGTAAGGCTCCAGGCAATTGTGTTTGTATTAATGGCTTCTACTGCCAATGGAGGAATCACCATTCGCAACTGGCTTGTTTCGTCAAATACATTATAAGTACATAGCCATCCGATATGTGCAGTGCCGGGGTTATTGGATAGTTGTGTTTTGGTAAGTACGGTTTGCCCTGACTGGTTGGTATACTGAATTGATTTTGTTCCCTTTTCATCTGTAACCTCTTTTACAGAAAGGGTACCCGGTAAATAAAAAGCAGTTTTTACAGGTACATCATCCTCAGAACTAATGGCAATGGTCCAGAGTACAACACTGTCGGAAACTGTATTTGCACGGTGACCATAAGTTACCCCCACTCCTGCTCCACCCCAACTATTACCCTGTGCCATTGCTTTTACAGGTATATTAAGCGGTGAGCCATCGTACAATATTTGTGTATAATTTATATGCTCATTTGCAAATTGGCTTTTGTAAAAAACTGAATCCTGGTAAAATGGATTTGTTTTAAAACTACCATCATTTGTTGTAGCGGTATAAGGAAGGTATTGTGTTGTTACTCGGCCAAATTCGTCGTACCAGGTTGCAGAAACATTATCCTTTTTTGCGGGAGAAGTTTGTTTTGAAACAGACTCTACTGTTCTTCCGTAACTATCCTGATAAGTAGTACTTACTAATACATCTTCCACCAGGGACGACATGTTTATTTGTGCAGCATCTGTTTTAGGTACCTGGGGAATGTAAACACGCAGGTAGTTATTATTTGGAGCTACGTTATAAGCAGCAGGCAGTTTTTTTGCGGTTGCAGCAGCAGGCCCTGTAGCAGTATTGGGAATATTTTGAGCCCACAGGTTTGCTGAAAAAAATACTGCATAACCCAGATACAATAAATGCTTAAGCATAGTATAATATTTTATTAGAAGGTACTTTTTGTTTAATTTATTGAATGGTTTTATTCCAGGATAGCATTCTGTATAGTGCTATCCATTGGGGTTACTTTGTCTGAAAAAACGCCCACCAGCTTACCATCTTTGTTTACGAGATATTTATAAAAATCTGTTCTTACCCTGCTTTCCATCATTCCATTTTGTTCAATACTGCTAAACCATTTATAAATAGGAGAAATGGTAGCACTATCCGATACCGATTGTTTTTCTGCAATCATATAGTGAACATTATATCGGGATTGCAGATTCGTTTTTATTGCCGTATTATTTAGCGGTTCGTTGCCAAAATTATTGGAGGGTACGGCAATAATTACCAGGCTATCTTTATACAATTGGTACAATTGCTCCAACCCGGCAAACTGTGCCGTATCTGAACTTCCTGTAGCCGTATTCACAAAGAGTACTTTTTTACCTGCAAAATCATTAAAAGGGATGCTGTTGCCATCAACCGTTTTTACAGACAAACTGTAAAACGAAATGACCTGAATGGCAAAAAATGAAATGATATATAAGAGGGCTTGCATAATATTTTATTCTAAATTTTAAAAATTGTTTTCCAAATTAATCAGCACATAATGCATAGAGAGAGCAGGAATTTATATTTAGGTCGATATAATTAGGTGAGACAGAATTATCGCTCCATTGATAATGATAAGTACATTCCCACCTGAAAATGAATGTGTCTGTTACTGGATCATAGATCTTTCTATACACAGAAGAAGTATTTACTCTGCACCCGGTTTCGCACACACCGTTTACCGATTTTATTTGTGGGTTTGTGCCACAGTTTACCGGTGGAATAGGGCATCTTATGTAATCTGTATTTTCAACAATGATATGCCTGTAACTTTTATATGTTTCGCTGTAAAAATTAAAATCTGACTCCTTAAGCAACACTCTTCCCGTATTACCATTAGCGTCAGTTTCGCATTTCCTATAATCGTATTGGATAAGAGAATCCAACATCCAGTTTGGCGTTGTATTTATGGTAATGATATTGCCGGGGTATTCATACTTTTTAAGTATATTCCAATCCTTATCCCTTACAACTTTTAGCCTGTTTACCTGGTCATATTCATAATAGGTTATCGTATTATTTGCATCACTTGTGCTCGTTACCTGGCCAAGTGCATCAAAAGTGGAGGTAACCATATTTGCATCCTTTGGGTGCAGGCGTAGTTCATCTAACCAACCAGCTCCTGATACCTGCACTTCGGAAACAGAAGAAAAATTAAGTGTGTAAAAATTCCAACCATTTTGTTGGTCAATTAATGTCGGAGTACCTGCGTTTACATATATAGTTGAACCATTTTTTATCCAGAAGCTCAGCGTATAAATTAAAGCAGAATTTAAACCGGTTTTTGAAATAATATTACTGTAATTCTGCATTGGGTATGAATATCTGCCGGTTATAGCATTCAAGCTATCAGGTATATAAAAAGGGATAACCCAATTACCCGGGTCTTTACTTTCAAAACTGGAATAGGCTACATCTACTGCTTTGGCATTAGCAATTTTTGCAACTGTATATTTTCGGATATTATCAACAATAAGTGCGTTGGCAAGTTGGGTAGCAGTATTGGTAACCTGTGTTCCATTACCATCTTTATCATACTTAAAATCCTGAAGTGTAATAAAATAATTGCTGTTTCTAATCAGTACAGCAGGGTTAAAAATTGTAATAACACTTTCGGGTATTGGTTTATTGGATTGAAATATATATTGTGTACTCTGTTTTAAAGGACTGCTGGGTTTTATTCCAAATTTCGTATAATTTGAAATTTCTGCAGCTATTATACGGGGGTTGCCATCACCTGTAATCCACGTTTCCGAAGCGATAGGTGCAAAAATGCCACTGTCTCTTAAAATACCAATACCTCCTGCGATTGTATAATTATAAGGATAATACATACGCTTTTCTAATAACAGGCCTCGTGTTTTATCATAATCTGTAGTAAGTTTTGTAAGGTTAAAATTTGTATCATACTGCATTTGTTTTTGGGAAGCTGAATAACTGTTATCCGGATGATAAAAAGTATCTACTGTGCTTATCAAATCTGTCTTTCCTATTACCGGATAACTCCACTGTCCAACAAAATTCTGGTTGGATTCGGCGCTACCCGCATTTGTGTGACTCTCAAATTTTAAGGAGGCAAAATTATTATTACCTGCATAGCTAATAGTATCTATACTGAAAGTATTTTTCGATACCTGTATTAACCTGCCCAGACTATCATACACGAGTGTTCTTTTAGGGAGCCCACATGCCCAGGATTTATTTTTTATTGGCATAAAGGGGAAAATTGCAGGGTCGGTATTTGCATAACCTTCATCTGGTCCTGTGAATTCATGAACTTCTTTACCCAGGTTGCGATATAAAGTCCCTTTAATAACCTCTACACGTTTGTATGCAACAGCATTAACATCAGCATAGCTGAATATATCGGTTGGATTGCTGAGAATTACTTTGTCATACAAGCCGCTGCTAACATTATAAAAATCATAAGTGTAGTCTGGTGCTGGCCCTCCAAATCCTGAGCTTTTGCCATCTGCAGTCAGGTATCGGTAAGTAACCATCGTATCCATTTTATTATAGAGAGAATCAAAATGACTAACCTGCTTTATTCTAATTCCACCTGCAATACTTGCGTTTCCTGCAGCAACGGACTGATTGTTCCAACTTACTCTAACGGGCAAGGTAAAAGATGTGGACGTTCCACCGGTGAGCGTTGTTTTTAATAAATAAGAGCCGTTGGGAAACATACCGCTAAAAGATGCGGAACCTGCATAGTACATTTCATAAAGATTTAATGTTGCCGAAGCGTATGTAATAGCACCATTAAGACTGGTAATGGAAAAGAGTATATTTCCTGACCCTGATACAGGAGCTGTTCCTGTTCTAGAATAAGGAGGATCAAAAATTATAGTAAAATTACAGAAAGGACTTTGTGCTCTTGTTAGAGTAATATTAGTTTGTGTATTGGAAGCAATATCAATATACACTGATTGTTTAGAATTCACTGTTGGACTTACATCATTGTTTTCAAACTGGTAATATGTGATACCTCCAGAAGGATCTTTAATTGAGGACAGTGTACTCGCAACAGCCTCAGAATTAGGAACACGGTTGGCCCCGGTATATAAGCCTGGTATTGAGGGAACATGCTCTTTTCGGTTACTGGCACCATTGTAGAATCCCCAATGGTCCCTTTTGTTTAAAAAAAAGCTGGTATCCTGATAGTTAAAAATATCACTGTAAGTATTTAATGTGAAATAAGGGGTACTGTAAGTGAAACTATAGCCGGGCATAATTGAATTGCTGGTATAATAATTTAGTCCACTTAAAAAATCTTTTTTTAAACCTCCTACATTGCTGGTGTCCCAGTTTAACATATACCCATACCTGAAAACACTGTCGCTGAATTTAATTCTTTGCAATACCGGATATGTTGTAAATCTAAATTGCCCCGGATAGCTATATACCAATGTTATTTTTGTGCTGTCCGGAAAAGTTATTTCTGTTGGAACTTTATTAATAATTGATGTTGAGGAAATGCTGTTTTGCCCTGTATCACTGTGATAATTGATACCATTTCTTATGGTATTTTCCTGGTTCCAGTTTTCCCATGCTACATGGTTTTTCTGAGCATATGAAACCTTGATTGTATCTGTGCTAAATGGGGCAATGATCTTACTCAAATACCATGCAGTTGCATATTTTAGATCTTTAGAACTAACATTCGGAGGAATACCACAATTTAAAATTTTTCCCTTTTGATATTCAATATTATCAAACAGATATTTAGTTCCATCTTCTGTTGTTATGTTGAAAGTTTGAATGGTGGTAACCATACTGTCTATCATAATTTCTTCGGGAACTTCAGCAGTGAACCTGATCTTTATTTTTGAGGGCTGCATTACCAACACCTGGCCATTTTTACCTATGATGAAACTTCCGGATCTCCCATTAAAATTGAATTGAAAAATATCAGGTTCCGAGTCTTCGCACCCCATATAGTACTTAAATGTTTTACTCCTTGAATCTGTGGCAATAACCGGAGCATATAGATACCCATTCCATGGTCTGTCGTCTGCTGTTCCTTTAACGGTTCTTGTGATAGCTCCCCCCATACTCAGATTCCATCCTAAACCAACAGCTGATGGTGATTCATTAACTTTAATTCCACCGGCAAAATAATTCAATGATATGCCGGTTGATAAACCATTGGAGTTTTTGTAATTAAATAAAGGAATTGATATTGAAGGGATTCCTGAATACAAATTCACAGGTATTGCAGCATCTCTGGAAGCAGCCATCGCATTACCGCTTGCAGGTGAAACTTCCGATTGTGCAAGACAATTTTCTGTAATGAAAAATATAAATACTAAAAAACAAACTATTCTGTCTTTCATTTGTACGTTTTTAAAAAAATTAAAACTAATTTTAATAGGATTCATTAATTAAAATATATAATATCATTAGTCAGTATTTATGATTAATGATTAAAAATTATTTACCAAAATCGTAACCCACCCTAAAAACTACAGGCTGACTAACCGGCACATGATGCCTGTATAAAAAATCATACAACAATTGCAGCTTTCCACCTTTAATAAACTTGCTCTTCATCACTATCTTTTTACTGATCCCCAATAAAGTAGACTGTTGCCAGGCATCAGCATTCTGTAAAGCCGCTATATTTTTAAAAGAAGTAAGGTGATTCAATTCATAGCCACCACTCACAAAGAATTGCTTCTTTAACTTCCAGTCCATAAAACTTCTTACCCCAATGCCTTCGTGGCTGAACCGGATCTTTTCAATCCTACCCACACCCAGTTTATAATTTAGCCCAAGGCCCAACAGGCTTTTATCATTTAATTTATACCCCACGCTTAGGCCCACATTTAAAGCCCCCGGCATGATGTTATTATTCTTCTCCGGTTGAAAATTCATCCCATACTCCAACCGTTGCAAAAAGGTTTTTGTTTTCTGCATATTGGGTTTAAAGTCCGGCATTTCTGCATCGCTGTTTCCGCCACCGGCTTTGAGTATTTTATCTTTTAGCTTGCTGAGTTCAGCTTGTGCCTGTTGCATGCTTTGCTGAAATGTTTCCCTTGCATTGGGTCCACCGGCAGCAATCCTGTCCTGTATCATAGAGTTTACGCTGGCTCTTGTTTGCAGGCCCGCCAGGCTTTGAGCAGATCCATAATTATCCGGCACCCGAAACAGAGATGCAAGCATACTGTTCTCCCGCATAAACTTTTTAAAGGCAGGAATTTTATTTAAAAGGTTAATGGCTGTTTCTTCTGTTTTCTTTTTATCATTAAAAATTTCTTTGTAGTTGCGCAGGGTTTCTGTGTAATAGAAACTCTCTTTGTTTATTTTTTGCAAGTACTTGTTTTTTGCAAGGTATTTCATGGCTTCCTGCTGCAGTTGTTTTTTTCTTTCTTTTATAAATTGTTGAACCGCTTCCGTGTTTTGTATATCAGCTTCAAGTTCATTTATTTTCTGTTTACTGTCTGCTAAGGGTTGCAGGTACTTTTTATCCAGCAGTTCTTTTTTAGCTTCCAGGTATTTTAACTGAGTGGTAAGATCATCTGTGTATTGATCATACCGGGCCTTATAACCTTCGGTAATGGTTTTGCCTTCTCTGTATTTTAGGAGTACTGTTGTGAAAGTGTTTTGTCCCGGGGCGAATAATTTATTGGCAGTTTCGGGATGCGCTTTTTGCAATAACGATTGAATCTTTTTTTCCCAACGACTGAGTTTTACAAGTGTCTTTTCTGTTTTATAAGTTATACAGTTGCTGTATTTATCTACTTTTTTTTCTACCGTACCGATGTATTTTTTAGGAATGTTTTGCAGTTGTTGCAATATGCTATCTGTTTGTGCCTGGCAGTAGCAAAAGGGTATGATTATTAAGAGTAATTGGGCGAGCGGTTTTGTGCTCATAAAAGTTAGGTACTATTAGTTTTGTATCAGGCGAATTACTAAATCAAACGTACCTAACATTTTTTTCATAAAAAAATGGGTTAGGATAAAATAAATTAAATAAGGCCAAGATTAAATGCTATAAGTCAACAGGAGTACGGATATAAGGCAATATTATTTTTTTAAACTATTTTTAAAATCAGTAAAATTACGGTCATGAGAAAAGCAAATTGTAATATAAATCACAATTCCAACCCTTATTTAAAATTTATTTTTTATGTAGACAATTGGATGGGAGTATTTAAAAAGGATAAACGCTTTTTAATTACCGCTTCCGGCCAGGCACAAAAAGCTGTTGATTGTATTATGGGAAGAAAGGATAATGAAACAAAAGAGGAATTTGATGAATCAAAAGAAGGGTCTATGGTTAGTTAGTATTAAAAAGCCTGTTTTGAAGAAATTCAACAGGCTTTTATTATTTAACATAAAATTGGTAATGCTTATTTAATTCCATAGATAAATATTTCAGTTTCTCCAGTATTAATTCCACACTTTTTAAAACCATACTCTTCTAATTTTCTTCTAATTTTTGAAGCAAGGTAAAATGGCTTATCGCTTGAAAATTTACCCTTGCTACTTTCCCACATACCACTGACTTCAAACATTTCCTTCGATCTAGGTTTTTTAGGAGCCAAATAACCGTTAGAAACTGAAAAAATAGCAATTCCTCCTTCCTTAACTACACCAAAACAATCTGCAATTGTTGATTTAATGTCATTGCCGCTACTATGAATTGCTCGAAGATTTAAATAAATATCAAAATCATTAGTTAAGGGGGAGTCTTCCATATTCCCAGTATTAAATTTAATCTTCCCTTTGTGAATTGATTTACCTACTTCAGTTGCTAAAGCACTTATGTCACAAACTTCTAATCTTAGATTAAAAGAAAGATAATCTGGAAATATTTCAATTAGTTCGGAACCATTATTAGAACCTACGCCTACAATTTTCAAATCTCGTAGTTCACTATTCACATGGCTTTTTAAAATTTCTAAGATGGGCTTGTGCCAATTTTTATAATTACTTCTTAAATCTTTGCTATAATCATAATTTCCATATTTAATATTAAAGGCATGTTCCCTAGCTTTTTTTGCAAAATCTATAAGTATAGAATGTTTCACTGATGTAACATTTTTCCATAAGTAACAATTTTCAGTAAAAGTCAACCCTTTTTTATATGAAACTTGGGAAACATTTTCATTTAATAAATAGCTATTTATCAAATCACTAATACTTACTTCATACCAGTAATCATTTTCAATAGAATTATCAGATTCACTTTTATTTTTCATTTCCCCCAAAACAGTTGTCGGGATTTGCTTTTGATTTTGCTTTATTACCTTTTCGAAATTATATGTCAAATCTTTCATGAAAAACTCTACTAATTCTTTATCATTTTTTATTTCTCTATAGACCCCTTTATTTTTATACTTTTCTTTAAAAGAGTTGATTTTTGTTAGCTGGTCAGGATTAATTTTTCCTGGCTCAATTTTTTTCACATAAAAGTATACAATAGCAGGCTTATTTGTGTCAAGAAACTGTTCGATTTCAGCCAATGTTCCAGACTCAAAAACTCCTGTTGGGGTTCCAAATTTTGTCCAAAAAAGAGCAATTACTAAATCAGATTTTTTTACTAACTCTTCGTCAATAATATCTTGTGGAGTTTCATTACTTGTTATGGGCATATCTTTTTCCCATCTTAATGTTTGCACAATTCTATTCAATTCTCTTCCCTTATTCCTATTCCAATCAAGACAACATTTTTCTATCAAATCTCGTTGAGAAGAGACATCACTTGGAGAAGAAATTAATAAAGTAATACTATACGGTCTTTCCATTATTTAATTTTGTTAAAATGAAGGTAACAAAATTTATAATATGATAAATTCTCATAAAAATTGACAGTGAGTACTAATCAGTCTTATCCAAAAGTATAGATATTTTTACTCATGATTTTTGTGAAGGGCATAGATTCCCTATTATTTAATCTAGAAAAAGCAAGCCACAAATGAAGTTCCATTGCCTATTTCAGGCATAGTGGTAAAGAACATTTTAAGGAGATAAAACTGCAAGGATTATCTTACCAAACAGTGACATTTATAATAAGTAAAAATAATAATCAAAAAGGGGGGGCAACTTTGTTGTACCTATGTTGTACCAATAAAAAAGCCGACCATCGAGATCGGCTGTAATTGTACCCGGGAACGGAATTGAACCGTCACGGCCCTTACGGACCACAGGATTTTAAGTCCTGCGTGTCTACCAGTTCCACCACCCGGGTGACACAATTTTTGAGAAAAAAAATCCCGACATGGTCGGGATTAATCTCTGAGCGGAAGACCGGGCTCGAACCGGCCACCCCGACCTTGGCAAGGTCGTGCTCTACCAAATGAGCTACTTCCGCAGGTATTAAAAGATCTTATAACGGTTGCCCGTTTTTTAGGACTGCAAAAATAAGGGTTGTAATCTAACTACAAAACTTTATTTGCAATTTTGGCCAAAATTATTTGTACTTAGGATTGTACAAAGTGTTTTCAGGCACATTTACTTCGGGTTTTCCTTTATACCGGTTTGAGTATAAACTATAACAACCGCCTAAAACAAATGCCAATACCAAAAATACCTGGCAATACCAGATAAAACGGGAAGATGATACCCAATTGTGAGCAAAGTCTTTCTTTTTATTATCAATGATTTCCTGATGCATTTAGTTATAATTTTTTCGATTGCAAAAATAAGGGCTTCCGCCTAAATATAATTATTTGTTTCCAACAATTTTTGAAAACGCCGTTTTCTTATGGATAAAATATTCCCATACCACCGAACCGTGAAACCAACCTTCGCAGTGCTTATTTTTATTTTTTGGGAACAATGATCTTTTTTGATAAAACAACAACCAGCGCACAAAATGAAGATGCGCTTTTGCAATAGCAATAAAATAACCAGCATCACCCGTTAATAAAGCCTTCCATGCTGAAACGGCATCCAGCAAAAACCGAAAGCCAATTTTAAAAAATGCCGCCGGCAAGGGCAGATTTTTATACAACATGATTAAATTATTTCTAAAATTCAGAAATGTTTTCAGGCTATTCCCTTTGGGCAAAGTTCCACCTCCCACATGGTATACAACAGAGGCAGGTTGCACATAAATACGATGGCCTGCCAATTGCATACGCCAGCAAAGATCTATTTCTTCCTGGTGTGCAAAAAAATATTCATCCAATCCTTTCAGCTCGTGATACACAGCAGACCTTATAAACAAAGATGCGCCACTGGCCCAAAAACAGGGCTGTGCATCATCATACTGGCCCGTGTCCGTCTCACAAATATCAAACACCCTTCCCCTGGAAAAAGGATATCCAAAATTATCAATCCATCCCCCGCTTGCACCGGCATATTCAAATTGTGTTTTATTATTATAGGATAATATTTTTGGCTGACAGGCGCCAATATTTTTATCCAGCTCCATCAGAATAATAATGGGCTCTATCCAACCCGGGGTAACTTCTACATCACTATTAAGCAACACATAATAATCTGACTTCACCTGTTTTAAAGCAAGGTTATATCCTTTTGCAAATCCTTCATTGCTTTTATTCTGTATGATTTCAACTTCGGGATAATTTTTTTTAAGAAAAAACAGAGACTCATCTGTAGATGCATTATCTGCCACAATAATCCTTTTGTTGATATAAGTACTACTTAATACAAAAGGCAAAAATTGCTCTAAATATTTTTTGCCATTCCAGTTTAGGATAACGATTGCCACCTGCGGCTGTTCAAAAATAACAGCATCCTTCAGGCTTTCATTTACCGTTAACGGCTCCTGTGTTTGAATGTTGCTGATGTTTTCTAACATAGTAAATGACGATGATAAACTTAATCACAAACATACTTTATTTAGCATTGTATTTATTCAAAGCGCATTGGTAGTTTTATATTTCTTATTTTTAATTCATGTTACTTCAACTTTTTAACTGGCGATCGTTTTTGGTTTTAATGGCTATTACCATTGTATCGGCTACTATCTTCTTCTCAAATTTCTTATCAAAAAAAATTGCCAGGGAAGAAAAACAAAAAATAGAACAATGGGTGGAAGCTGTAAAAGAAGTGAGTAACGGTGGCAGCAATCAAACCAATTTATCAGGAAAAATATTAACCGAAAACAGTAAAGATATTCCGATGATTGCTGTAACAGAAAAAGACAGCATTCTGGATCATTACAATATTGATACATTTAAAATAAACGGGAATAAGAATTATCTTAACCAAAAATTAAAAGAATTTAAACGATTAAATGAACCCATCATCTGGAAAAACCCCTTTGACAGTACTGAAAACAACAAGGTATATTATGGAGAATCTGCCCTGCTGAAACAAATACGATACTTTCCATTGATCCAATTATTTTTAGCAGCTTTATTTATTATCGTTATACTGATTGCAGTGAGCACAAGAAATAAAAGCACACAAAACCAGGTATGGGCAGGCATGGCAAAAGAAACAGCCCATCAACTTGGTACGCCACTTTCATCGCTGCAGGGATGGGTAGAAATATTGAAAGACATGGAAGGAAGTGAAACCATTGCACAGGAAATGAGCAAAGATGTAGACCGCTTAAAATTAGTGAGTGACCGCTTTGGAAAAATAGGCAGCACGCCACAACTGGAAGAACATAATATTGTGCAGCAGGTAGAACAGATGGTTGTTTATATAAAAAGGCGTGCACCGGAAAAAGTAATATTTAATGTAAGCAGCCGGCAGGAAAATGATATCCCGGTAATGATGAATGCTCCCCTCTTTGATTGGGTGATAGAAAATCTTTTGAAAAACGCATTGGATGCCATGGACAGTAAGGGCAGCATTACAGTGGATATTAAAAACGAAACCGCCCAGGTAACGGTAGATATTACCGACACTGGAAAAGGAATCAACAGTAAAAATATATCCCAGGTTTTTAAACCCGGCTTTACTACCAAAAAAAGAGGTTGGGGCCTTGGCCTTTCTTTGAGTAAACGAATTATAGAACAATACCATAAAGGAGAATTGTTTGTAAAAAACAGTGAGCCCGGCAAAGGCACAACTTTTAGGATTGTGTTGAAGAAATAGGGCCGGCAGCTATTAGTAATTAAATGCAAGTTCTAAGCTAATCCATCATCATTTGAAATTTTATTTAAGTTTACAATTACCAACAGCTATTTTGAATTTTTTTATGAAGCAGTAAACTTATAAATTTGCAGTCCTCATTAAATGCGGCGATGGCGAAATTGGTAGACGCACTACCTTGAGGTGGTAGCGCCTATAACTGGGCGTGGGAGTTCGAATCTCCTTTGCCGCACAAAACCTCTCCAATTATGGAGAGGTTTTTTTATTTATCTTGTAAAAAATTTTTTGAAATGGCAAACGATATAAAATGCCCCAACTGCGGGCATGTATTTGATGTGGAAAATGTACTGGCAGCAGATATTGAGCAAAAATTTCAGCAGCAATACCAGGATAAACTAAAACAATCTTTGGGTAAAGTAGAAGAAGAAAAAAAGAAACTGGAAGCTGACCAGTTATTATTTGAAGAGAAAAAGAAACTGGAAAATGAACTTTTCGCACAAAAGCTTCAGAAAGAAAAACAAAAATTAGAAACAGAAATACAGGAACAGTTAAGAAAAAGCATTTCGTCTGACTACGAAAATAAACTGCGTATACTGCAGGAAAACAATAACGATGCAGAAGAAAAATTAAAAGCATCAAGAAAAAAGGAACTGGAATTTTTGCAAAAAGAACAACAGCTAAAAAATAAAGAAGCAGAACTGGAAATTACGGTACAAAAAAAATTACAGGAAGAAAGAGCCAACCTCTCTGAACAAATTCAAAAACAGGAACTGGAAAAATCTTCTTTAAAAGAAACCCAGTTTCAATTAAAATTGAGAGAACTGGAAAAACAACTGGATGAACAAAAAAAACTGGCAGAGGAAATGAGGCGTAAGGCAGAACAAAGCTCCATGCAGCGCCAGGGCGAAGTGCAGGAACTATTGCTGGAAGAAATTTTAAAAGAAAATTTCCCTTTTGATTTAATTGAAGAAGTGGGCAAAGGCGTAGAGGGGGCAGATTGTATTCAAATTGTGCGCAATAACAGCGGCAGGGAATGTGGAAAAATTATTTATGAAAGCAAACGTACCAAAGGATGGAGCGGCAACTGGATAGATAAATTAAAAACCGATATGCGCAGCCGTGGTGCAGATGTGGCTATCCTTGTAACCCAAACTTTTCCTAAAGACATGGAACGCTTTGGAGAAAAAGATGGCGTGTGGGTTTGTAATTTCAGCGAATTGCCTAGCGTATCAGCCATCATCAGAAATGGTGTTTTAAAAGTGTATGAGATACAAAGAAGTGAAGAAAACAAAGGCGATAAAATGCAGTTGCTATACAATTATCTAACCGGTGTAGAATTCAGGGGGCAGGTGGAAGCCATTGCAGAAGGCTTTATGGCCATGAAAAACAGCATTACCAAAGAACGCATGCAAATGGAAAAGATGTGGAAAGAAAGAGAAAAACAACTGGAAAAAGTTTTGATCAGCACCAGTGGTTTGTATGGTTCTGTAAAAGGAATTGCAGGAGCATCTGTGGGTGATATTCCTTTATTGGATGGCGAATCAACGATCAATGAAATAGAGTACTAATTTTTAAGCATGCCACAGGATAGCAGTACCGTACCTTATATAAACATACCTGATTCATTCAATACTCCGGCCTCACCTGCCGACACTGCTTATCTGTTGTATCCTGAAGAAACAATTATTGAGCAGCCCGATGCAGTAAGGGAAGATTTGCCATATGTATTGTTCGTTTTTTTCGCTTTTATAATTGTGAGGATTTTTATGCAGGCAAAAAAAGAAGCCGATCATGATGACCATAACCACAGGGTTCAAAATAGAATATTCGGTTCTCCCAATAATACACAGGCATTTAAATATTCGGGAGACCAACTGGCTTTTACCACGCAGGAGTATCACCGGATTTTATCTAAACATTCTCCTTATTTCCGGTCTATCACTGCTGCCGACAAAGAAAAATTCATTTTAAGATCCCGCAAATTCATTTCAAAAAAGATATTTTTTATTCATAGCCCTGATAGCTTTAAAGAAATGCCTGTGCTCGTTTCTGCCAGTGCCATACAATTAAGTTTTGGATTGGATAAATACCTGTATCCTCATTTTAAATATATCCATATTTACCCTGAAGAATTTATACGGATACAGCCGGCATTATGTTTTTTGCAGGGCAATGTATCGGGCCACAGCATCAGGCTTTCATGGAAACATTTTTTAAAAGGCATTGAAAACAATACTGATGGCCAGGATGTAGGGCTACACGAAATGGCCCATGCCTTATATTATCAAACTTTTGTTACAGAAAGGCATGTAGACAAGGATTTTCGGGATTTCTTTGATGATTTTAATGATGATGGAAATAAAGTGTACCAGGTAGAACAGGCGCTGGAAGCAGGTCTTTACAGTAAATATGCCATGCTAAATTTCCAGGAATTTTGGGCAGAATCTGTAGAAATATTTTTTGAAAAACCTTTCTTGCTCAGAGAAAAATATCCTGACTTATTTGATGCCATGAAAAATATATTAAACCAGGATCTGTCTTAAATTTTTTATTGCACATCAGGTGGCAAGCCATGTTAAACAGTTACCATTAAAAAAAATTCCGTTTACTTTAAAATGAACTGGTTCATTCTTCAGGAAACTACAATGAGCTGTAAACTGATTGTCTACAGCTTTGAATTCATTGATATGCATATGTTCTCTAAAATCTACCTGGCCCGATCCGTACCATTTAAAAATGGTTTCTTTAATACTCCATGCCAGCGTTAGAATATAATAAGGATCGTAATTTTTGATGTTGAGTGCCTTGATTTCTTCAGGCCCCAAAAATTTATGACAAATGCGTTCAATTTTTTGCTGTGGTATTTCAATATCTACCCCTACCCTGTTTTGTTTACTCACTATGGCTGCAGCATAATTGCTACAATGGGAGATGGAAAAATGAAATTCCTCGTCTGCCAAAAAAGGCTTTTTAGTATCGGCTATTCTGATAAGCTCCAGCGGAAAATCTTCATATAATTCTTTTAATAATATTCTTCCGGCAAGGTGTTGCAATCGTTTGTGCGGATGGGTGATATTATTTTGCAGCGGAACCCTTCCTGAAAAAAAATCCTCCCCCTCGGCAATATGCCACACGCCCAACTTTGTAAAAGCGTTAATATTTTGTTGATAAACCAGCGGCATATAAATATGAAAAATGAAAAGTAGAAAGCGAAACAAATTACTTTTACAAATAAACGAATAAACCAGCTAAGAATGATATTAAGTGATACTCGCATTTTGGAAGAAATAGAAAAAGGCTCTATAAAAATTGTTCCCTACAACAGGGAGAACCTTGGAAGCAATAGTTATGATGTGCACCTTGGGCCTTACCTGGCCACGTACGAACACGCAGAGCTGGATGCAAAAAAACACAATACCATCAAGCATTTTGAAATACCGGATGATGGCATTTTATTATTACCTCATATGTTTTACCTGGGTGTTACAGAAGAATATACCGAAACGCATGCACATGTTCCATTCCTGGAAGGGAAATCTTCTACGGGTCGCCTCGGAATTGATATACACGCCACCGCAGGTAAAGGTGATGTAGGTTTTTGCGGTAACTGGACGCTGGAGATATCCGTAAAACAACCGGTAAGAGTTTATAAAGGAATGCCAATCGGCCAGCTCATTTATTTTCCAGTGGATGGAGAAATTGAAGTAAAATATAACGAGAAAAAAAGTGCCAAATACAGCGGACAACATAATAAACCTGTAGAAAGTATGATGTGGAAAAATGTTTTTTAAACATTTGTAAGCAGCATGTAAAAGTGACCGGTTTTGCAGTATGATACTAACTCCAGTTTTTCATAGGATCATCGTTGTGAACTTTGTTCTGTTATATTTTATTTGCAGTGGAAATGAAATAATAATCAATCCTTTCATCGGCATACCTATAGGGATCTTTATAGACCACTATAATTTTATGCTGCTAATAAATCAACATGATAAAAAAAATCATTTTAATTTTCGCCTGTACGTTTTCCGCAACTTTCATTTGCAGTGCCCAAAACACTGCAGACTCTTTATTGAACTTTATCATCAATAACAAAAGCCGTGCTGCCCTCTACCTGGTTCAAAACGATACCCTGCTTGCCCGCTTGAATGAAAATAAAATGATGCCCCTTGCCAGCACCGTAAAAATAATGGTTGCAATAGAATTTGCCAAACAGGCTGGTCAAAATGTATTTGACCAAAACAATTACATTCCTTTAAAAGAACTGGAAAAATATTACCTGGTCAATACCGATGGGGGAGCTCACCCGGCATGGCTTAATTACGAAAAGTCTAAGAGTCATATAAAAAATGACAGCATAGCATTGATAAATGTGGCAAGAGGAATGATATTATTCAGCAGCAATGCCAATACCGAATACCTGATGGATCTGCTGGGTATGGACAATGTAAAAAACAATATACAACTGTTGGGCATCAAACAACACTCTGCTATTTACCCCCTGGTATCATCCTTGTTTATGTACCAAAATCCCCGTAACAAATCGGAAGAAAGTATTCTGAAAGGCATTAAGAAATTCTCAGACGAGCAATACAGCCGCTATATTTATGATATGCACAAAGCATTAAAATATGATACGGTTTTAAAATCAAAATTTCGCCCTCAGGACTTGTCTGTGAAAATGCAAAAGTTGTGGAGCGACCGTTTGCCTGCATCTACCGTTAAAGCCTATGCGCATATTTGCAATGTCATTAATAACAGGAGATATTTTGACGAGAAAACCTATGCCATTCTTGCAACGGTATTAGAATCAATCATGGAAAACCCTGCCAATCGTCAATGGCTAAAACATGCAGGCATGAAAGGAGGAAGTACTGCATCTGTTTTAACCAAGGCATTATATGCCACTACTAAAGAAGGAGCCAGGATAGAAATGGCCTATTTTTTTAATGATCTAACTACATCAGAAAATAATAAACTTCAGCAATGGATGAATGGTTTTGAACTAAATATTATTAAAGACGCCGGCTTCAGAAAAAAAACCGGGGAGCTCTTGCGTTAGTTAATTCAATCTCCATATGGCAAAGTTTAAAACGGTAGCAAAGCTCACCCATAAAATATATGGAACCAATAGCCAGGCAGCAGGTTTTGAAATTTTGGAAAACCAGTAGATCGTTCCTGCAATTAAAATCCACAACAAAATAATATCTACAAGTGCCCATCCAGGCTGCTTTGCATAAAAGAAAATAAAAGACCAGCAAAAATTTAAACCGAGCTGTGCAAAATAAAATAACATAGCTTTTCTTTTAAGGTTGGCATCCCCATCTTTATTCCAAATCATATAAAAGGCAATGCCCATCAGGATATATAAGATCGTCCACACAGGAGCAAACAGCCAGCCGGGAGGATTAAAGGATGGTTTATTCAGGGTGATGAACCATCCTTTTACGGATGATGCAGTAAATAAGCCAGCTATAGAACCTATAGCAAGCGGCAAACTAACTGCAACGATAAAACGAATTATTTTTTTCATACTTTATTTTAAAATGGTTTTATTTTTCTCATTGATGCAATCATCAGATTTTACCAAATTTTTTATAATAAGCAATGATAAAACCTGTCACTTCATCATAACTCAGTATACCCTGTGGCTGTTCATTACTTTGCAAAAATATTCCATATCCCCATCTTACTATCGGCTCCAGCACACTCCTATGCTTTTTATTAAATAATGCCCATGCTTTGATGTCAGCTTTTATGGGTGTAATCAACTCCTTTCTATACAATTTTGCAGACAAAGAATCTGTCATAAAAAGATTCCTGTTGGCATAAGTGAACATTTCTAAATAAACGGAATAATTAAACAGTGGATCAGAAGAACTGCTGGCCGCAAGGTAACCAACAAAATTGGCTTCCATTTCTTTTGCATAACCCAACTGATGTGCTACCTCGTGGCAGGAAGTAAAGGGTTGTAAAAATTTCGGTACCGTTGTATTCACCTGTGCCTCTCCTGTAAATGGATTGTAATATCCGGTAAACCCCGCATAATTACCAAACCAGCCCCACAAAGAACTTTTAATAGAAGGATTTTTATACTGCAAAAATGGATACTTTTTTTCTGCCTGTTCAAAAGCATTCACAACCCCTTTAAATAATTCTTTTTTGCCAGGATAAATACTGTTGCTTTTTAGAAGGTTTTGTTTGGCCGCATTCATTTTCAGGATAAGAAGGCAATTCATTTCCTGCAGCTCTTCTCTGCTATACTTCAGCTCCGCCAGGCCCAATTGCAAGGCGATCCCCTTGCGGTTGTAGTTAATGCCCCAAAACAAATTAAAAACAATGTATAGTCCACACAAAAAAATAAAAATGTTATAAATATTTTTGGTAAGTTTTAGTTTCCATGCGCCTGTTTCCCTTTTATTAATACTAAAAAATAGTATTCTGCCTGCTTTATAAATAAGCCAGGCCACAAGGCATCCATATAAAATATCGCCAATACTTATTTCAAATCCGTTCAAACCATTTCTTAAAAATGCAGCAAATGCAGGAAAAAAGCGGGTACTATATATATCCTCCACTCTATTTGTATCTGTACTAAACCATTTTATACCCACACAAAAAATTAGTAATATAAGGGCAACAATCGTCTTTCTGTTGGGTTTCATACCAATAAAATTAAGTATAACTATATATTTACCGGCCTGTTGTTATAAAAACTCATTAATCAGTAATCATTATTCATAATTTTCTATTACCTTCGCCGTCCTTTAAACTGAACGCAATGGCTAACAGACGGGCATTTGAGATTGCTTTTGTGGGGTTGAAGACCGGGATTCATGAGTTTAATTACGAATTAAACGACCAGTTCTTTATAGAAAAAGGTGCAGAAGACCTTAAAAATGTGAGTGCCAGTATAAAGTTGGAGCTCGAAAAGAACACCGGTTTCATGCTGCTAAAATTTGAAGTAGGTGGCAGAACTGATGTAACTTGCGACCGTTGCGGAAATCCATTAAAAATGGATTTGTGGGACGAATTTAAAATGCTGGTGAAGCTGGTAGATAATGCAGACGAGATGAACCAACAGGAAGAAGATCCGGATGTGTTTTATCTATCCAGAACAGAAAGCCACCTGGACCTGAGCAATTGGTTATATGAATTTGTATTGCTGAGTATACCAATGCAGCGTATGTGCAGCAGGGAAGAAATGGGTGGCCCGCAGTGTAATAATGAGGTGTTGGAAAAATTGAAAGAGATGGAAGCAAGAACAGTAGAACACAATGCAAAAAACATTTGGAAAGGGTTAGATAAGTTTAAAAACAACTAACTCCTGAAAAAGAAAAATAACAGAGCAATAATATTCATAGTAAATTAAAAAATAAACAATCATGCCAAATCCAAAAAGGCGCCATAGTCAACAACGCAGTGCAAAAAGAAGAACGCATTATAAGGCTACTGAACCTACTTTAAGCGTAGATTCTACAACTGGTGCAATTCATGTACGTCATCGTGCACACGTAAGCGAAGGAAAATTGTTCTACAAAGGAAAACTGGTAGCAGAGAAAGCTCCGTTAAAGGCATAGTTTTTTTGCTTTAAAGAAATTGATTCCAAAATCAAAGATTGAGTAACTTCAACCTTGGCTTTGGAATTTTTAATTTAAACTCTTTTTGTATGATTAAAATTGGGCTGGATATGATGGGTGGTGATTTTGCACCACTTGAAGCAGTAAATGGCGTTGTTGCCTTTTTTGCAGAATACGATAAGGATATTGAGCTCGTGTTAATTGGCGATGAAGAGAAAATAAAATTACATCTTGAAGCACATCATTTACCCCCTGCCCGTTTTTCCATAATACATGCATCGCAGGTAATAGAAATGCATGAGCATCCTACCAAAGCCCTAAAGGAAAAACAACAATCATCTATCGCTATTGGATTTCAATTATTGGCAACCGGCAAAACGGATGCTTTTATAAGTGCAGGTAACACAGGCGCAATGATGGTGGGAGCATTGTTTAGCGTAAAAGCCATTGAAGGGGTGCAAAGGCCAACCATCGGTGCTTACATGCCAAGGGAAAATGGATCTACCGGGCTGCTGCTGGATGTTGGACTCAACTCCGACTGCAAACCTGAAAATTTAAACCAGTTTGCTATACTTGGTTCGCTTTATGCAAAGCATATTTTAAAAATAGAAAATCCCAAAGTAGGACTTGTAAACCTTGGCGAAGAAGAAGGTAAAGGAAACCTGCTGGCACAAAGCACCTACCCCATTCTTAAAGAAAATAACCAGATCAATTTTGTGGGAAATATCGAAGGAAGAGATATCCTGATGGACAAAGCAGATGTAATGGTATGTGATGGTTTTACCGGTAACATCGTTTTAAAACTGGCAGAAAGTATTTACGATATTACACAGCGCAGAAATATTAATGACGAACATTTTGATCGTTTTAATTTTGAATCCCAGGGTGGTGTTCCTGTATTAGGCGTTGCCAAACCCGTTATTATTGGCCATGGCATTTCTCATGCTACCGCATTTAAAAACATGATCGTGATTGCCTGTAGAATGATAGAATCAGATCTTACAGGTAAGATAAAAGAAAGTTTTGCTGTGCCGGCATAAATCCTTTACTCATCATTCTTGCGTCGCACTCTTGTACGGCATCCCTTTATGCAACTTCAGGCTATTGACTAAAAGGTTTTATTTATTTCTCAAATAATTAAAATGGATAATCAACAGGCATACGATCAATGGGCAACTTCCTACAACGAGGTTGTAAACTTAACCCGGGATGCAGAACTAAAAGCAAAAAAAGAAATTTTAAAGCATCTACATTATTCCAAAGTAATGGAGCTGGGTTGCGGTACAGGAAAAAATACCCAATGGTTATTACAGGCTGCCGAAAGTATTACTGCAGTTGATTTTTCTGCAAACATGCTTTTAAAAGCATCTGAAAGAATAAAAAGCGAAAAGGTAAATTTTATTCAGGCCGATATTAATCAGCCATGGAATTTTTTACAACATACAGTAGACCTTATAACCTGCAGCCTGGTGCTGGAGCATATTGAACACTTACAACCTGTATTTGAAAAAGCAGGCAAAGCCTTGCAGGCAGGTGGATATTTTTACATCGGAGAACTGCATCCCTTTAAACAATATACAGGCAGCAAGGCAAGGTTTGAACTCAACACCGAAAGCATTGTGTTGGATTGTTACACACATCCAATTTCAGAATTTATTAACCTGGCCCTTGTCAATAATTTTTCTCTCATCCACATAAACGAGTGGCATGATGAAGATGGTCAAAAAGAAATTCCAAGAATACTTACCCTCTTGTTTAAAAAAAGCCACCAATAAATGGTGGCTTAAGAAATACTGTTTGATGCTGACTGATTAAATCCAGGAAAATTAAAGTTCAATCAGGTGCTTTTAATAAATAAGGTGTTTTCTGTTGACAGCATATAATAAAATGAACAGAACGGTAATGCCGGTACCAATTGCAAAACCTACTCCCGAAAACATAAACATTCCCAAAAAAAGTGCTGTGCTGATAAAAGGTAATAACTGTCCTATTACATAAAATAAAAAGCCTTGCTTTTGAAGTTTGCGCATTTGAATAGCTCCATATACACAAAGCGCAACAGCTACGAGCCCTATTATTAAAATCGGCAATTTATTTTCTAAACTTTTAGTAACCATTTCTTCGTAATTGTCCATATTAGGCATCATAGATTTAGCCCAGCCCGGCATATCTCCACTACTCATTTGTGACATCATTTTATCTTTTCCATCAAAAGTTTTTTGGGCACTCATAAATGTAAAGCCAGTACCTAATAACTGAATCCCACTTCCAATAAAAGTTAAAATGGTCAATACATTTAATCCGGTAGGTAATGTAGGTTTGTCAAATTCCGAAGAACTTAAAGAATCGGGATGAATGTTTTGATTGCTCATAATAGATTTAGTTTTGCTCAAAGTACGCAAGTAAAAAAACAATACAAAACCAAATATTAAAAAAAATACAACAGATAACTTTATAATAATGAATACTCACCTGCCTCATACCCTGTTGAACAACCATTTTTTGCTAAGTGCAAACCGCACTGCTTTTTGGGAAGAGCAAAAAGCATTGATATTATCTGATTTACATATTGGCAAGAGTGGTCATTTTAGAAAAAACGGAATAGGCATACCACAAAATATGTTCAGCGAAGATATGCAGCGCCTGTTTGCCGAAATACAATTTTATAACCCATCCAAAGTGATCATTGTAGGAGATCTCTTTCACAGCCATTCCAATAAAGAACATGACCTTTTTTTAAAATGGAGAAAAGACCTTATGCATATAGAAGTGCACCTGGTAATGGGCAATCATGATATTCTTAAAAAAGAGTGGTATGCAGAAGCTGGTATTGTCATTCATGAAGATGCACTTTGTATAGATCCTTTTGTATTTACCCACGACATTTGCACCCAACAAAACCAGGATACATCCTATTGTTTTAGCGGGCACATTCATCCGGGAATTATAATGAAGGGTATTGGCAAACAAGCCTTGAGAATGCCTTGCTTTTACTTTAATAAAGATTATGCAGTGTTGCCGGCTTTTGGGAAATTTACCGGGATGCATCCAATAAAACCAACACATTCAGATGCTGTTTTTGCATTGGCAGGAAACAGCATTTTAAAAATTCAATAAAACCTAATTCTTATTATTTCTTCTCTGTAATTCTGTTTTTATAAACCCAAGTTCACGGCCCGTTTGCCCTGCAACAGAACTGTTTTCCTGCGCACGGCGCATCAGGTATGGAACCACATCTTTGATGGGGCCAAAGGGAAGATATTTGCTTACACTATAACCGTTTTTTGCAAGGTTAAAAGTGATATTATCACTCATGCCATAGAGTTGAGAAAAATGGATATTCGGATGGTTGTGTGGCAATCCGTTTTCATCCAGTTGCTGGGCTGCATAAGCATTGCTTTGTTCATTATGCGATGCTACAATCAATGCAATCCTATCCAGGTGGCTGATGCAAAATGCAGTGGCCGCATCGTAGTCCCTGTCGCAACTTGCTTTATCAGGTTGAATGGGTGAAGGATATTCAAATTCCACTGCACGCTCTCTTTCTTTCTCCATATAGGCACCCCTAACGAGCTTGGCCCCGAGCATAAAATTTCTTTCTACAGATGCGGCGTAACTATCCCTTAAAAAAGCAAGCCGGTCGTGCCTGTATAACTGAAGCGTATTATATACCACTACTCTTTCTTTATTATAATGATCCATCATCAGCATAGTCATAGCATCCACCGGATCTTGTATCCATGAATCTTCTGCATCTACCAACACTCCAATTCCTTTAATACTCGACTCTTCACAAATATGCTGCAGGCGATCTACAACACGTTGCCATTCTTCTTTTTCAGCAGCGGGTAATTCACTCAATACTTTTTTATAACGGTTTATCAGGCTACCCTCACAGGCATTCATAGCAGCATCTATTTTTTCCAGTAATTCAAAACGAACAATCCCGGTTATTTTTATACTCATAAAAGGAATGTTCTTTTGAGTAGCGGCATAATCTATTACATTTATAAATTCATTCATAGATTTTTCAAAGCCCGCTTCTCCGTCATTTCCCCCCTCTACCCCATAATCGAGTATAACCTGCACATTAAATTTTTCGAGTTTATTGGCTACAACGGCCGTTTGTTCCAGGTTTTCACCTCCTACAAATTGTTTAAAAATAGTACTGCGCAATAATGGTTTGGTAAAGGGAATATTCCATTTTATAGCTCCGGGTATTAAAGCTAATCCCATTTTAAGCAAGGCAGGAGTACCCATAACGGAATACATTAACAGGGCTTTTTTTAATTCTGCGTTTGATTTATACGCAAAGGCGTATTCAGTATTATCGAATGATATCATATGAAGCAATTTGGAAGTCAAAATTCTGCAATACACAACGAACTACCAAATATATGGGCATATGATTGTTATCATATTGCCTGGTGATTGAATGGCTGAAGTACCATTTCACTCACTACTGCACTTGATGGTTGCTGGCATAGAAACCAAATGGCTTTGGCTGCTTCTTCTGCCTGTATCATTTTATCCCGCTGCACTCTTAAATCGATCGTATCCCAAAAAGGAGAATCTACACCGCCTAAAAATAAATTGGTAATGCGGATATCTGTTCTCTTTAGTTCCTCCCGTATACTTTGCATCATTCCCACAAGCCCGTATTTACTGGCACTATAAGCTGCAGCTCCGGCCATTGGCACTTTACCCAGCACCCCGGGAATATTTATAATCAATCCTTTTTTTACTGCTTTCATACCTGGTAAAAATGCTTTTACCAACAGGAAAGGACCATATAAATTATCATTAATTGTCTGCATAAAATCCGCTTCAGTTAAGGTATCCATTGGCTTGATAATACCAATACCTGCAGCATTTACCAAAATGTCTATACTGGAAAACTGTTGATCATATTTTTCTTTTAAGGCTGTAACATTTTCCGGTTTTGAAATATCCAACACAAAAGTTCTTTCTATTGGAATTTGATTAAGCTCCGCCACTTCTTTAAGCTTCGCTTCATTCCTTCCTGCCAAAAAAAGGTTTGCACCGCTTGCCGCTAATAATTTAACCGTTCTGGCTCCTATGCCACCGGTGGCACCTACCAGTAAAATATTTTTACCTTTTAAGCTTTCCATATGTAATTATTTTAATCCTCTAAACAAAGGCAAATGAATTTTGTTTAAATAATCGTAAAATGAAAGAAGCTGCTATCATATTCCCACACCAGTTATTTAAAAATCATCCCGCCATTAAAAAAGGCAGGGAAATTTTTTTGATTGAAGAATGGTTGTTCTTTAACCAATTTAATTTTCATCAGAAAAAAATAATGTTGCACAGGGCAAGTATGAAAGCTTACGAAGCTTATTTGACAAAAAATGGATTTGAAGTGCGGTACCTGCAGTCCACAGATAAAAGATCAGATATCACGGTGTTATTATCATTTCTTGCAGAGCAAAATATAGCTACTATACATTATGCAGAAGTAACAGACGAAAGGTTACAACAACGAATTGAAAATTTCTGCAAAACATACCAACTAAAAAAACAGGTTTATCGTACGCCCAATTTTTTAAACAGTATGGCAGATGTGAAACCCTGGTTTGATAAAAAGAAAACATATTTTCAAACTGCTTTTTATATCGATCAAAGAAAACAAAGAAATATTTTATTAACGGAGGCTAAAGAACCTGAAGGAGGCCAATGGAGTTTTGATGCAGCCAATCGTTTAAAATTTCCTGCCAATGAAAAAGTGCCCATTATCAAAATGGAGCCAGAAGATAAATTTGTAACAGAGGCCCGTGAATACATACTGCAGCATTTTGCAGATAATTACGGCGGGAACGAAAACTTTTTTTACCCGGTAAATTTCAGTGAAGCAGAAAAATGGCTGGATATTTTTATTCAAGAACGGTTTTCAAAATTTGGCATGTATGAAGATGCTATTGTAGCCAAAGAAAAATTTTTGCATCATTCTGTTATCAGCCCGCTTTTAAATATTGGATTGTTAAACCCCCAACAGGTTATTGATAAAGTGATAGAGGGTGCAGCATTATACAATATTCCATTTAATTCCCTGGAAGGATTTATCCGGCAGATAATTGGCTGGCGTGAATTTATCAGAATTGTTTACGAAAGAGAAGGTAATATACAACGTACCAAAAACTATTGGGGTTTTAAAAGAAAAATTCCTGCATCCTTCTGGGATGGAACAACAGGAATAGAGCCGGTTGATGAAACCATCAAAAAGATTTTATCTACCGGTTATTGCCATCATATTGAAAGATTAATGGTGCTGGGAAATTTTATGTTGTTATGCGAATTTGATCCCGATGAAGTATACAAATGGTTCATGGAATTATTTATAGACAGTTATGATTGGGTGATGGTACCCAATGTATATGGTATGACACAATTTGCAGATGGTGGATTAATGACAACCAAACCATACATCAGCGGCAGCAACTACCTGCTTAAAATGAGTGATTATAAAAAAGGAGACTGGTGCCCCGTTTGGGATGGATTATTCTGGCGGTTCATGCATGTTCATCGAATTTTTTTTAGTAAAAATCCAAGGCTGGGGATGCTGGTAAAAACATTTGATAAGATGCCGGAAGAAAAGCAACAACGGCATATTGACAACGCTAATAAATTTTTACAATCTTTAGATGGAAAATAAGGTAAACAATGGCATGCGAAAAAAACCCTGGAACAGGGTAAACCTTCCTGTGTATAGCATTAGCAGCAAAACAGCCAATAATAAAAACATGCATATCATTACCTATGCTTCGCAAATAAGTATGCTGCCCAAAAGATTTATTTGTGGCATTTACGAAGGCACCCAAACACTGGAGAATGTGGAAGCTTCCGGAGAATTTATTTTGCAGTTACTACGTGCATCGCAATACCGTTTAATAGATTTATTAGGAAAGAAAACAGGTAAGAAAATTGACAAACTCAGGTTATTAAATAAACGAAATGAATTGATGGAATGGAATGGCTATCCTGTATTAAAAAATTGTATGGCAGTAATGCAGCTCAAAGTGATCAATCGATTTGATGGAGGCGATCACAAAGGTTTTCTTTGTGATGTAATTGCCTACAAAAACTTACACGAAGGACCGCCACTTACGCTTGACGATTTGCGCAAACATAAAATGATCCGCATCTGATGAAATCAAAACCTAAATCAGCACTGCCACAAAAAATATGCATGGTATGCAACCGCCCTTTTAGCTGGCGAAAAAAATGGGAAAAAGTGTGGGAAGAGGTAAAATATTGCAGTGAAAAATGCAGAAGATCAAAAAAATAATGATAAAAATGAACACACTAACTATTCAGGATATAGACCGAATCATTGAAATGGCATGGGAAGACAGAACACCCTTTGAAGCTATTGAAATACAATTTGGATTAAAAGAAAAAGAAGTAATTGAACTGATGAGAAGGGAGATGAAACTATCCAGCTTTAAAATGTGGCGCAAGCGAACCAATGGCAGGAGCACCAAACACAGCAGCCTGCGCAACGCAACTGTAACGAGGTTTAAATGCAGTATGCAAAAAGCTATCAGCCACAATAAAATTTCTAAAAGATAAATGAACTTCCCCACCGGTTTTGAAAGTATCCAGGAAAGGATTAAAATAATAAATCCAAAAAAATATGCAGCCGACAGAAATTATGTGGATGGCGCCGTAAGTTATTTATCGCCTTACATATCCCGTGGTGTTATAAGTGTGAATAATATAAAAAAAGAAGTCTTAAAAAATTACAGCAGTTCCGAATCAGAAAAATTTTTACAGGAACTGGCATGGAGAGAATACTGGCAAAGGGTTTGGCAAAGTAAGGGAGATGGAATTTTACAGGATCTTAAGCATCCTCAGCAAAAGGTACTGCATCATCAAATGATAAAAAATATAGCAGACGCTGCTACAGGAATTGATGCAATAGATGAACACATTCTTTTAATGTTTGAAAATGGTTATATGCACAATCATGTGCGGATGTATGTAGCAAGCCTTGTGTGCAATATTGGCGGGGCACATTGGTTGCAACCTGCAGCATGGATGTATTATCACTTACTGGATGGAGATGTGGCCAGTAATCACCTGAGCTGGCAATGGGTAGCGGGCAGCTTTAGCAACAAAAAATATTATTGCAACCAGCAAAACATCAACAAGTTTACGCATCATCATCAAAGGGAAAGTTTTTTAGATTTTTCGTATGAACATATAGAACAAATGCCCGTTCCGGAAACCTTATTGGCAAAAGAAAATAAATGCTTAAAAACAATTTTACCCCAAACTGCATTGCCGGTAATTGATTCATCAATACCGGTACTAATTTATAATTCCTATCAACTTGATCCGCTTTGGCGAAAGGATGAAACAGCCAACCGCATTTTATTATTGGAGCCTTCATTCTTTAAAAAATTCCCGGTTAGCGAACTGGTGATTGAATTTATCATCAACCTTGCAAAAAATATAAATGGGATTGAATTATTCTGTGGAGAAATAGAAGACCTGGTGCGTTCGTACCCAACTATCGAAATCATCTCAAAAGAGCATCCTGCATTTACATATTATCCCGGAACAAAAGACAGCCGTGACTGGATGTTTCCGCAGGTGCAGGGCTATTACCCTTCCTTTTTCTCCTTTTGGAAGAAATGCGAAAAATTCCTTTAATCATAAATTCCTTACCGGCATTGCAATAAGCGTTATGCTATATTTGCCAAAATTTTAAAAATGGATAAAAAAGCAAGTGAATCATTGGTGATAATGACGGAGCTGGTGTTGCCAAACGATACCAACAATTTTGGAAATCTGATGGGCGGCCGCCTGATGTACTGGATGGACATTGCCGCAGCATTGGCCGCTATGAAACATTGTGCTGCGCCGGTGGTTACTGCATCCGTAGATAATATTTCTTTTGAAACTCCCATAAAGATCGGGAACGTAGTACATATTGAAGCCAAAGTAACCCGTGCATTTAACAGCAGCATGGAAGTACATATGAAAGTATGGGGCGAAGATGCCATTCAGCAGTACAAATACAAAAGCAACGAAGCCTACTATACATTTGTATCATTGGATCCCAACGGAAAGCCAAGGCCTGTAAATAAACTGATTCCGGAATCGGCAGATGAAATAGAATTATTTGAAGGCGCCCTTAGAAGAAGACAACTGCGATTAATTTTAGGCGGAAAAATGAAACCAGAAGATGCGGAGGAATTAAAGGCGTTGTTTGTGAAATAGAGATTACGGGTTACTGGTTGCTGGTTTCTGGTTGCTGGTTTTTGGTTGCTGGTTACTGGTTGCTGGTTTCTGGTTGCTGGTTACTGGTTGCTGGTTTCTCGTTGCTGGTTTCTCGTTTCTCGTTGTCAACGCTTAACTAATCACTACTATTTAATTTTATTGAAGGATATAAATAATTTTTTGATTCAGAAGGATTCAATAACTGTACTTACTGGTTGGAACGATAAATTGTAGAGGATTTTAAAACGAGCAACCTGAAACAAGCAAGAATAAACGAGTAAGAATTTTATTTATCCAGTTTATTCATCAGGTGATGTTTACTTTTCAACATAAACTTTTTGCTTTGCTCAATGGCATCCATCACTTTCTCCAATATATTTTCATTGGTATCCTCGTAATCTATTTGTAAGGGTTCTTTAAAGGTTACAGATAATAATGAGCCCTTCTTTTTAAATTTTAATCCTTTTTTATTAAAGGCTCTCCAGTACCCGCTTATAATTACCGGTATAACCACAGGCCTTGTTTGCTTGATGATATAGGCTGTGCCTTTTCTGCCGGGTGCAAAGGGTTTGGTGGTTCCCTGCGGAAAAGTGATCACCCAGTTTTTATTAAGAGCATCCGTGATTTTTCGGGTATCAGATGGGTCCAGTCCTCTTCTTACTTCTGTTCCTTCGGAGCGCCAGGTACGTTTTACTGTGAGGCCACCCGCCATTAAGAAAAGTTTGGTAAGCCAGTTTGTTTTCATCGTTTCTTCTGCCGCCACATAATTAACACGGGTAAAGGGCCAAAGTAGGTAAAAGGGAATGCCCAGCTTGTTTCTTTTGCGCCAGCTTACCGCACAAAAAATATGGATAAAGGTCATTACATCTGCAAAGTATGTTTGATGATTGCTTACAAAAAGGACATTATTGTTGGGAAGATTTTCCAGGTGCTCGGTACCTTTAATATCAAGCTTATTAATCATATTTAATCCGGGGTAGGTAAAGATGCCTACGATGAAGTAGATAACTCCTTTAATAAAACGAGATTGCTTAAAGCTGGCTGTTTTATAGCTCATAAAAAATTAAACATATGGTGCATAATGAAAGGTAGTTTCTAAAGCAGGAAATTTATAAACCCCTGCACAAACAATTTTTACAGCAGATAAAATTAGGGTTTTTGTTATAAACAAATTTTTAACTTATTTTTTTTTATACATGTATAATTGTACATTTGAGAATATAATATTTTATATTTAAATTAAAAATTCATGAAAAAAATCTTACTTACTGCATTTATTGCCTTTGGATTTGGTTTTGCAGCAACGGCTCAGCAAGAGCCATTAAAAGCAAAAATAAGCAAGCAAACTGTTGCTTCTAAAAAAGCTGAAAAAGCATCCATACAAAAACAAAAACTTGAAACAGAAAAGGCTGCACAACAGGCTGAAAAGCCAACTGCTACCAGTGCTGCAACTTCAGACAGGATTTCCGAAGTTTCCAGAAAAAATTAAGACCAGAAAATAAATATAACAACTCAATATTGATCAATCGTCTGACGATTGATTTCTTGTATGACTATATTTATTATTCAATCTACATTGTGATTTATTTTAACCAATTAAATATTATTATGCAATTTAATTTTATGTTCAGTAACATACTGAGGAATACCAGGTCATTAATGGCAGTAGTGTTCCTCAGTTTCCTGTTTACTGGTTTGGCAAATGCACAGACTTATGTAAATGGAACTTTAAGTACCGGAGCTACGGCCGAAAATGGTACAGCAGCACCTGCAGGTTATACCTGGAGTGAAGTGCAACACAATGTGGGCAATACTACTGTTGCCAACAATATCATAGGCACCGGTGCTACAGGAGCCTTATCTGTTGCAGATGATTTTACTGTACCTGCCGGAGGTTGGAACTTAACCAAACTTACAGTGTATGGTTATTCCACAAATTATGCAGGTGCAACTTCACCATTCACTGCACTCAACGTTAGAATACACAGCAGCAGCCCATTGGCGGGTCCTACAACTATTCTATTTGGCGATATGACAACCAACCGCTTATCAGCAACTTCAGACGCTGGTATGTATAGAATTAGTAACACAGTTGTTCCTGCACCATTGGCAACCAATACTGCCAGGAAAATATGGAAGATTGAAGCTTCTTTAAATGTTAGCTTACCAGCCGGCACTTATTGGGTAGAATATCGCACTACTGCGGGTACTTTAGGTAATTTTTTACCATTAAGTACGCCAGTAGGAGCAAGAACATTACCAGGCTACAATGCTATTCAATTTAACGGTTCATGGATTGCACTGGTTGATGATGGTTTTCCTGCAACACCTCCTAATGTTCCACTGGAAATGCCCTTTTCAATTGACTATAACGTAGGTGCATGCTCTGGAACACCAGCTCCGGGTAATACTATCGCATCTCTTGCTGCAGTTTGCCCTACAAACACTTCAACACTTTCCTTGCAAAATGCAACACCTGGTTCTGGTGTTACCTATCAGTGGCAATCAGGCACTACGGCAACTGGTCCTTTTACCAACATTACCGGAGCAACTTCTAATACTTATGCTGCAACGCCAACTGCTACTACTTTCTACCAGGCTATAGTAACCTGTGGCGCAAGTTCAGGCACTTCTACTCCTGTTCAGGTAGCATTAAATCCTCCAAGTGCATGTTATTGTATTCCTGCCGCAAGTAATTGCAGCCTGGATGACAGGATAGCCAATGTGACTTTTGGAACTACTCTTAATAATAACTCTGCCTGCTCGGCGGGCGGGTATGCTAATTACACTTCAACCGTTCCATCAACTGATATTATTGCCGGTGCTACCAACCCAATGAGGGTAACTGTAGGCCCGGGTGGTACTGAAAATGTGGGCGTGTGGATCGATTACGACAGAAGCGGAAGTTTTGATGCA